>CALZIL010000050.1 GCA_945787495.1 uncultured Afifella sp.
GAGATACATCGCATCGAGCGGTTCCATGGAATAGGTGACCGGTATCAGAAGCGCTAGCGCCGTCGTCCCGCCCAGCCCGGGGATGACACCAAAACAAAGGCCGAGCGAAACGCCGATGAACACGAAGATCACGCTGCCGCTGGACAGCACCGCGGTCACGGAATCAAAGAGGATATCGAAGCCCATGAGGAATTCGCTCAGAACGCAAAGGCAGCGCGGCGCCTGTCACAACGCCGCGCCCGCCCGTCTTACTTCTTCATGAGGATGTCCTTGAATTCAGCATAAAAGGTCGAAAGACCGGCCATCATTTTGCTGGTCTCCTCCGCGCCGATAGCATCAAGGCTGACCCGCGCGCCGGCGGCCCATTCCTTGACCTCGGGCGAATTCGCCGCCTCGATAAAGGCATCGGCGAGCTTCTTCTGGATATCGGCTGGCAGGCCGGGAGGCGCGGCGATGGTGCGCCGAACGGCAAACTGTGAAAGATTCTTGTGACCCAGGTCACCGGTGCTTTCAACGCCGTCCAATACGCCTTCGTCCGTATAGGTCACGATCATTCTGAGATCGCCGGAATCGACATATTTCTTCAACGAGGAGATCGGCTTCAACGTGGCGTCGACCTCGCCACGCATCACCGCGATCATGGTGTTGTTGGAGCCTTTGTAACCGGTCACATTGGTCAGCGGGCAATTGATCAGCGAGAACGATATCTTTGCCGAAACAGACGATGTCGATGACGCGCCGGTATCCGACAGCTTGGCTTCCCGGCCCAGCGAGCACAGATCCTTGAACGATTTGATCGGCGAATCCGCCTTGACCGCGATGCCGTATTCCGAAGTCGCCAGATTGGCGATCCAGGTGATGTCGTTGAGGTCGAAACCCATATCCTTGCCGATCACCTGGTTGACGGTGAATCCGGGGATATTGAATACGCCGATCGTGTATCCGTCCGGCTTGGCACGAGCGACCGTGGCCGCGCCCTTGGTGCCGCCGGCGCCGGGAAGGTTCTCCGGCACGACCTCGGCGCCAAGCGCCTTTTCCAGTGCCGGCGCGAATTTGCGCACGATGGTGTCGAAACCGCCGCCCGGGCTGTAGGGGATTATGAATTTTATCGGTTTGTCGTTCGGCCATTCCGCCGCCGCCGGGGCGGCACTGAGCGCCAGCATTGCGGCCGCAAGGCCATATCCTGTCCACTTAAACATGAGAACGTCTCCTTTCCCTCTCTTGATGGGACCGGCCGCGAAACGCGCCCTGGTCCAATGGTTTTTCGTCTGCCCATTTTTGTAATCGCAGACTAGTCTGATCCCGCCGGTGCCGGAGGACGAAGCTCGACCATGACCGACAGACCTTGGGACAGATTCCTGACCAGCAGCGACCGCGAGGTGATCTCGGCGGCCGGCTACGGTGAAAGCGGCGGATTCGGCGAGCGGCCGGTGCTGCTCGTCGTTGATATGACTTATAATTTTTGCGGCGACCGCGCCGAGCCGATCCTGGCCTCGATCAAGAGCTGGCGCGCCTCTTGCGGTCAGGCGGCGTGGGACGCGGTGCCGCAGATCAAGGAGCTGATCGCGGTTGCGCGCCAGCGCGGTGTCCCGGTCATCTACACCTTGCGCGACGCGCGCGACGATGGCTGGGATCGTGGCCGGTGGCGCGGCAAGAACAGGCGGAGCGGCGAGGATGCCGGGCGCGACGGCAACCGCATCATCACCGAACTGGCGCCGCAGCCCGGCGACATTGTCCTGCGCAAACAAAAGCCCAGCGCTTTCTTCGCCACACCGCTGATCGCCCAACTGACACAATTGCGCTGCGACACGGTGATCGTCGCCGGCTGCACTACGTCGGGCTGCGTGCGGGCGACGGTCCTGGACGCGTTCAGCTACAATCTGCGCGTCGCTGTGCCGCAAGACGCGGTTTTCGACCGGGCGGAGGCCTCGCACGCGGTTTCGCTCTTCGACATGAATGCCAAATATGCCGACGTCATGCGGGCCGCCGAAATCGTCGCCTGGCTGCGCGCCGTGCCGCGGGGCCTGTTCGATCTGCCGGAGTAAATTCATCGCGCCTTCACCAGCCCTGAAAGCCGCGTTCGTCGAAGAATGCGCCGCGGTAAAGCTGATAGTCGAGCAGCATTTCAAACACCACATAAACGAAGGCGAAGACCACGGCCGTGACAAAGACGCTCTCAAACCAAGGCCGCCGGCCATTGATGACAATGTAGAACAGAATAAAGATCGGCACGGTCGGCAGGATGCCGATCAGCATCATGCCGGCAACGCATCCGACAATCCACAGGACCTGGCTGACCTCGGCCGCCGGGCGCGGATCATGCTTCATTTCCCGGTTTTCAAAATCGGCGCCCCAGAAGTCGCGAAGCGGGCCGATAAACGGTCTGTCGAAGCGGCAGATGAGGTCGATAAACGCCAAAATCAGAAGGCTGTAGGAGACCAGCAGCGGAACCAGGCGGGCGGTCTCGTTATAGCGCTGCGACCAGATGATCATCACGGTCGCGGCGGCGATCAGCACGAGCGGCGGATAGATAGAGCGGACGGCCTTGGGGACGTGTTCGGAATTTTCCAAGCTTGCCATGCCTCTCTCCGCGCCCGTTTGTCTCAGCTTGACGGAAACAGCAGCGACTTGATGACGACCGGAACGGCGCCGGTCGCCTGCAGGCCTTCGCCGATATCGACGTAATCGAACTCCTTGAGCTCAATACCGTCAATGGAAATGATCGGATTTTGCAAGCCCTCCTCGGCCCGGCAATGAATGCCGACGAGACCACCAATATCCCCGTCAACGACCAGGACAAGCGGATGGCCTTTGTCGAGGACCGGGCGCAGGCCGGCGATCAGCCCGCGGCACAGGGCGCGCAGCCGGTGAAACGTGGCCGAACCGCGCCACGGCGTCGCCACGGCAACGGGTTTCTCACCACTGGCAAGGTCGAGTCGTGTCAAGGCTGACGAAACCGCCGCCGCGACCGCCGTTTCATCGATATCGTCATCGGAAAGTTCGAGTGCCGGCGCAATGACGGCGACGTTGCGGACCGGCACGGCGTCCGGCGGATCCAGAAAGATCGTGCTGCCGCTGACCTGCACCGTGTATTGCGAGGCACCGACCACGGTGGCGCGGATGCCCTGATGCGCCGCGCCGACCGGCTTGCCCCATTTTTCGACTTGCGCGGAAATGGCACCGGCGAGATCCGGCCCAAGGTCACGATATTGCCCCGCCTCGCGGCCATAGATGAACTCCGACACGCCGCCGGAAAAGACGATCTGGCTGACATCGGCATCGCCGGCCAATGGTGGCAGCCGGAGCCAGTCGCCAAGGTCGGCGCCTTTGGCCGCCGCGATGATGCGTTCCGCCATCTTGCCGGCAAGCGCGGTGCGCAGCGCCAGGCCGCCCTTGTCTCCCACATCGAGCCCGAAACCGAGTTCGTCCAAATCCCGGCGTCCGAATTTTTCGATGCGCTCAATCCGGTCCTCAGCATCGAAAACAACGAGCCGCGCGCCGGCCTCCACCACCGTCGTTCCAACGATTTCGCCGGCCGCGCAGACCGCGATCTTGGTGGTGCCGCCGCCAATATCGATATTCATCACCGGCGTTTTGCGCTCCATGGAAAGCGCCAGCGCGCCCGAGCCATGCGCCGCCATCAGCGCTTCAAGTGCGTCGCCGGCGCTGACGGCGACGAATTTGCCCGCCTCGGCTGAGAAAAGGTCGCCGATTGCGCGAGCATTCTTACGCCGGAGCGCAACGCCGGTCAGGATCAGCGCACCGGTATCGACCGCGTCCGGCGTCAGCCCCGCCGCCTGATATTGCCGCGCGACAAAGTCGCCCAAAGCCGCCGCGTCGATGTCCTCGCCGCTGCGATAGGGCGTGAGCAGGATGTCAGACTGATGAAGGATGCTGCGCTCAACGACGAGGTAACGCGCATCGAAGCGCTCCAGAACAATCTTTGAAAACAACAGATGCGAGGTCGAGGAGCCGATATCGATGCCGACGCTGGTCAGCTCGATCTCATCCTCATCAATCAGGCTGCGGCTGGTATTGGAAAAGAAAATCCGCCCGCCATCGGGGCGTTCAAGAGCCTCACCGATCGCCTCGTTACTTCTCATTTGCCGTCCGGTTTGTCGTAGCGGTGCGGCTCCATGCGGCTGGCGCCGCCACTGGCCGCGACGCAGCGCTCGAATTCCTCGCGCACATACGGATCCTCCATCCAGTAGGGAATCGACGTGCCGCCCTCGGTAATGTCCATGCCGGTATAGTCGATCTGCGTTTCACCGGGGCGCAGTCCGGTGACGAGGCTCGGATGGTTGGGGCCGAACCAGGCGGTCAGCCGGAACGGCTCGTTGGAGGTGTTGAAATGCTGGTGATACCAGCGCGCGCCGCCCGGCGCCGCGCTGACCATGCCGACAGGCTCATAATCAACGCGTTCGACCTTGTCGCCATGCCCGTCCTTCCATGGATTGACGCCACATTCCTCCGGCCAGGTGCAGGTATATCCTTTGCCTTTCACGCAGATCAGGATGGCCGCCGATGTATGCGCATGGGCCTTCGAATAGCGACCCGTCTCGTGCTGGCCGATCCATAAATAGAACTTGTTGCCGGTCATGAACGGCTCGACGCGGCGCCAGCCCGGCGCTCGGCGATTGTCGAGCGGCAGTTCGCAGTTAAAAACGTCGGGAACAAGGTTGGTGCGGCGCATGGCCAGCCCGCGGATCGGGTCGGGCTCGACGTCTTCGACCGGCTTGTAGAAATCCTCATCGCCCGAAAAGCGGTCGGCGAAGGAATACGGGCAGTTGAAGATGAAATCGGTGTTGCCGGCGAGATTGATCATATTGGGCGCCGTTGTGCCGCCCAGAAGCAGAGCGGGGCTGGAGGTAGCGTTGACGATCCGGTGATAGGCGTTGACCGGAATGGAGAACAACGATCCTTCCTGCCACTCAAAGACATGCTTGGGCCCGCCATCTTCGGCCCAGACCTCTGTCGAACCGCGCCCTTCAACGACAAGGTAGATCTCTTCGTAGATGTGCTTTTCGACCTTCAGCGCGCCGGCGCCGGGAACCTCAACGACATAGCAGCCCCATTTGCCTTCCGTGCCATGCAACTGGATATAGGACCCCCGACCACCCATGCGCGGCCAGTCGACAAGCGGCAGATCCTGCACCTTGCGGATGCCGACGCCGCGAAATATCGGCAGCCCGTCGGCCTCCATGAACTTGTCATAATCGGATTTCGGCTGGGCGAATTTTCCGAAGCCGGCGCGCTCTTCGGTCTTGGGTTCGTGCCAGTGAACAGCCCCGTCCAACTCGTGCATTCTCGCCTCTTCATGCTGGCGAACGGGAATTTTTCACCCCGCCGTCGCTGATTATTTCTTGTTGAATTGACACTATGACGCATCCGATGTTTGGTCAACGGGACGCCGGTCCGCATAGCGGAACAGGTAGAACCGGGAGATCAGGATGGAACGGCTTGTTGGCAAAACGGCGATTGTGACCGGCGCGGCGCAGGGAATTGGCGCAGCTTTTGCCGGCGGGCTTGCCCGTGAAGGCGCAAAGGTCGCCGTTTGGGACGTTGATTCCGGCGATGCTGTCGTCGATCAGATCCGAGCCGCAGGTGGTGAAGCGATGGCTGTCATCGCCGATGTCGCCGACGAGGCGTCCGTTCAGGCGGCTATCGCGGCAACGATTTCCGCCTTTGGCGGGATCAATATCCTGGTCAACAATGCCGCTTTGTTCACGCAAGTTCAGCGCAAGCCGGTCACCGAGATCAGCGTTGAGGAATGGGACCGGGTGGCGGCCGTCAACATCCGCGGTCCCTGGCTGTGCTGCAAGCATGCGGTCCCGCAGATGCGTGAAGCCGGCGGCGGCAAGATCATCAACATTTCGTCGGGCCGGGCGCTGAAGGGCAAGGGCTTTTTCCTGCATTACGATGCATCGAAGGCGGCGATTCTCGGCATGACGCGATCGCTGGCGCGTGAACTTGGCGACGACAATATCTGCGTCAATACGATCGCGCCGGGTTCGACGATGAGCGAAAATGTGCTCAAGCGGCAAAACTGGATGGGCGGCGGCCCTGAAACGACGCTTCAGTCGCGGGCGATCAAGCGCCCGGAGGTCCCCGAGGATCTCGTCGGCGCCTGCATTTTCCTGGCCTCCTCCGATAGCGATTTCATCACCGGCCAGACCCTGGTCGTCGACGGCGGCTCGGCAATGGTGTGACCGCCTCGACCGGGGTAGCAAAGCTACTCTTCGATCTGCACCATGGTCGCCGTGCCGACCGGCCTCAAGCCCTCGGGGTAGAGAAAATTCGGCGCGGCCAGCAGACGAATCGACTGACGCGGCTGCGTCTCCGCATTATCGGCAGTCCAGGTCGTGCCGCTGTCGGTGCCGGCGTCCCACGCCCATAATGTCAACTCCACGCGCTCCACCCACTTGCCATCGACAAAAAGCGGAACGGAGGCGGCGCCCGTGAACCAGTCGGGGCTCGGCGCCACCATCGTCGCAAAGGAGGCCAGGCTGTATTTTTCGGTGGCCGTGAAGGTCGCGCTCATGGTGCCGGGAACGCCTATGCCCGGAGCGTCGAAGATTTCGCCGAGACGCCCGCGTTCCCTTGCGTCCTCCATTTCCAACAGCAAGAGATCCGTGCGGCCGCGCTCTGCAACCGACTGAAGGCCGCTGGAGGCCGTCCTGCCATCGCCGAAGAGCGTGTAGCGGCTGTTGTGGGTGGCCCCCCTCATACGGCTGAAATGGGCGCCTGGGGCGTACTCGAAGGGGTGCGTTTCCAGCGACCAGGTTGCGTGGATGTCAAGACGATATTGCGCGCTTTCCTGCGAGAAAGCCGGCGAAGCAAGGGCCATCGAAGCGGCCAGCGTTAGAAGGAATCGAAAGACCATGGTGCCACCCTGTTGGATCGGACGCTTCCTAGGTATCAGCACGTAAAGTGGGATGCAAAAGTCTCGCTGAAGCCTTCAATACGAAGCTTGCTTGGCCTTCAAATATGGCTGGTTGTGTGATCGGGAGTCAGTTCCGATGGCTGCGCCCAGCAATGCAGAGGTTGCCTTGGCGCCTAAGACACTCAGCCCGCAGCGATCGCGACAACGCCGAAAGTCGCCAGCGCGGCGGCGAAGATTGTCCCGATATTCGGGCGCGCCTCGGTCCGGAAGACGATGACGGACAGAAACGTGGCAAGAAAGATTTCAAGCGATGAAATCATCACCACGGTCGAAATCGGTGCATAGGTCAGTGCGGCGAAAAGCGAAACCTGCCCGAATGAGATCAGGAAACCGGCCGTGACAAGCCAGCGATTGGCATAGCGGAAAATGTTGCGGAACGCGTCGCGGTAATGGCTTGAAAACAGGGTGGCGACTGCAAAGACGACAAGGCCGGCAATGGCGCTCACCAGCGTGCCGAAAGCCGGCGCGGCTATTGCGATGAGGCCGTTCTTGCGGGCGATGTAGGAAAACGCGTAGCTCAAGGCAGAGGCAACCCCCCAGGCATAGTCGGCCGGTGGCGCTTCCAGCCCCTCGCCGCTGCGCGCCATGGCGTCGCGGATGAGAATTGCGAATGCAATGCCAATCATCGCCATCCCGGCAATAGCCAGCCCTGACGCGGCCTCGCCAAGAATCGCAACGGCGAGGATGACGGAAAAGAACGGGTTGAGGCGCTTGACCGCCGACGCGCGCGTCACGCCGAGCCGCCGGATCGAGACGAACAGGAAGGCCCGGCCAAGCGCCGTGGCGCACAGGCCGGCCAGCGCGAACCAGGCAATGCCTGCCCACCAGTCGGGCGAGGGCGCGCCGATGCCGCCGCCTTCCACCGCCAGCCAGAGAATGGCCGAAACCCCGATCGTAATGACGACCGAAAGCATCGCGCCGCGGTCGCCCTTGCCGCCGATCGCACCTTTTGCGACGAAGATATTTGAACAGGCAAAAAAGAACGCCGACAAAAGCGCCAGCAACTCGCCGAGATATGCGCTCACCGGCTGCCGCGCGCCTCCGCGATCGCCTTCCAGACTGTGCCCGGTGTCGCCGGCATTTCGACCGGCCCGGCGCCGATTTCAGCCAGCGCATTGTCGACGGCATTCATTGTCGCCGCCAGCGATCCGACGGTGCCGGCCTCGCCGACCCCCTTCGCCCCGAGCGGATTGACCTTTGTCGGCACGGCGAGCGTTTCAAAGCACAGATCCGGCATGTCGGACGCCCGCGGCATTGGGTAGTCCATGAACGAGGCGGTCACCAACTGCCCGGATTCGCCGTCAAAGCGGATCGCCTCGCCGATCGCCTGGCCGATGCCCTGGGCGACACCGCCCTGCATCTGCCCTTCGACGAAAACCGGGTTCAGCACCGTTCCGACGTCCTCAACGCCGACATAGCGGACGAGGTCGACCACACCGGTGTCCGGGTCGATCTCCACTTCGCAGATATGACAGCCATTGGGATAGGTGACCGCTTCGGGCAGAAATTCCGCCGCGACGGTGATGCCGGATTGTGGATCGGCCAGCCGCGCCACGTCACTCAAGGATATCGACCGATCTGTGCCGGCAACGCTAAATAAACCGTCGCTGAATTCGATATCGGCGGCCGCGGTCTCCAACGCCTCGGAAGCAATGTCCCGGCCTTTTTCGATCACCGCTTCGATAGCGTTGTGAACCGCCGAGCCGCCAATCACCAGCGCGCTTGAGCCACCGCTGCCGCGGCCGTTGTCCAGCAGGTCCGTATCGCCCTGCCGGTAGGTTACGGCCTCAGTAGCCAAACCAAGTCGGGCGGCAACCATCAGGGTCATGCCGGTCTCATGGCCCTGACCGACGGACATCATGCCGGCACGCAATTCAACCGCGCCGTCCGGGCTGACCGATATCGCCGCATCGTCCTTGCGCAGATTGCGCAGCGGACCGCCGGCCACTTCGATCGGATTGGCGATGCCGATGCCGCGCAGCTTGCCGGCCTTGGCCGAGGCCGCCCGTCTTTCATGGAAACTTTTCAGATCCGCCAGCTCGCCGGCCCGGTCCATCGTCGCGGCGAAATCGCCGCAATCGTATCGGAACGTCAATGGCGTCTGGAACGGCATCGCATCGCTGGGAATAAGGTTCTGCCGGCGCAAGTCGAACGGATCGATATCGAGTTCGCGCGCCGCCGCATCGATCAGCCGCTCAATGCAATGGGTGGCTTCGGGCCGGCCGGCACCGCGGTAAGGGGCAGTCGGCACCGTATTGGTGTAATAACCCATGATCTCGGCACAGATTGCCGGTGTCCGGTAGACCCCGGCGATGCCGCCGATATTGTTGACCAGGCCGAATGAGCGGCGCGACAGATAGGCGCCGACATTGATGGCGAAATTCGCCCGCAACGCGAGAAACTCCCCGGTCTCTCTGAGCGCCAGTTCAGCCCGTCCACGCACATCCCGTCCATGCTCATCTGAAAGAAATGCTTCCGTACGGTCCGCCGCCCACAGGACCGGTCGGCCAAGCCGCCGGGCGGCCCACAGGACCACGGTCTCTTCCCGGTAGACGCCGCTTTTCATGCCGAACGAACCGCCGACATCCGGCGCAATCACCCGGATCTGTGACGGGTCGATCTGGAACACATCGCTGGCCAGCCGGTTGCGCAACGGGTACGGCCCTTGCGTGCTGGTGGTCAGCACCAGGCGTCCGTCTGCGTCGCATTCGCCCAATGCGGCGCGCGGCTCCAGCGTCGCCGCAACGACACGCGAGACATTCAGGTCAAGCCGGGTGACATGCGCCGCATTGGCCATCGCCGCGTCAACCGCGCCGGCATCACCCAGACGGCGGATAAAGGCGATATTGTCCGGCTGCCCGGGCCAGACCGTCGGCGCGCCGGGCGCAAGTGCGTTCTCCTTGCCGGTCACGACAGGCTGTTCGGCAATCTCGATGCCGACCATCTCCGCCGCATCGGCGGCCAAGGCCGGCGTTTCGGCGACGACAAGCGCAACAGGCTCACCCAAATAGCGCACTTGGTCGCGGGCCAAAAACGGTTTCGGGGTTTTGATGCCGGCCCCGCCGTCATCGCGTGGCGGATCGATCTCCGTCAGCAGATCAGGGATACCATCCGCGTCGAGATCGGCAGCGGTAAAGACACCGATGACGCCGGCAAGAGACCGCGCCTTGGCAAACTCGAGCGCCAGGATCCGGCCACTGGCGAGCATGGATCTGGCAAAGCACGCATGCGCCAGGCCGGTACGCTGATGATCGCTAACGAATGCGCCCTGTCCCCTCGTCAGCCGCTGGTCTTCAAAACGGCCGGCAATATGGCCGGATGGGCGGCCGGTGCGGCTCGGGACTTCAGGCTTGGTCACGTCCGCTCTCCGGTTGCAGCATTCGCCTGTTGTTAAGGCGCTTTCGTTGACAGGCTATCGCGAGGAACCTTAAAGTCGAGAACGGTGTTCCTTGATACGGAACACACAATAACGATTAGGGCGGCTGAGTTGTCCGCCATGGGAGTTTTGCTCGATGCCCGGCTCCATGCCCGACGAAGACGCCGCATCGCCGTCTTCCAATTCCCCCTCCGATCAGCCGGCCGGACCGCTTGATGAACGGATCGGCTGGGGCAGCGATGTTGCCGCGCAGATGTTGCGTCGCCTCGACATACCCTATATCGCCCTCAATCCGGGCGCCAGCTATCGCGGTTTCCATGACAGTCTGGTCAACCATCTCGGCAATACCAAACCGCAAATGCTCGTCTGCCTGCACGAGGAACATGCCGTCGCAATGGCGCAGGGATACGCCAAGGCGACCGGCCAGCCGATGGCCGTCGCCCTGCACAGCAATGTCGGCCTGATGCATGGTTCAATGGCCATTTTCAACGCCTGGTGCGACCGCCAGCCGATGATCATTCTCGGCGCCACCGGCCCGGTCGATGCGGCCTCGCGCCGGCCGTGGATCGACTGGGTGCACACCTCCCAGGATCAGGGCGCCCTGATCCGCAATTTCATCAAATGGGATGACCAGCCCGGATCGGTCGCGGCGATCCCGGAATCGATGCTGCGCGCCTGGCAGCAAACGGCAACGGCGCCACACGGCCCGGTCTATGTCTGCCTCGATGCCGACCTGCAGGAACAGCCCCTTGCCGAGGAACCGGAGCTGCCGGACCCGGCGCGCTATGCGCCCGCCGTATCGACACGGCCCGATGCCGGCGCAGTGACACAGGCGGCACGCCTGCTCATATCCGCCGAGAGGCCGGTTATCCTGTTCGGCCGCTGCCGGCGAACAATGGGCGACTGGGATTGCCGCGTCGCGCTTGCCGAAAGACTGGAGGCGCGAATGCTTTCCGACCTGAAGGCCGGATCAATGGTGCCGACCGATCATCGGCTGCATGTCGGCGCGCCGTTCAACAGGATATCGGCAGAGGCAAAGGCCGCCTTGCGCGATGCCGATGTCATATTGAGCCTGGGCTGGATCGACCTCGGCGGCGCGTTGCGTCAGGCATTCGATGGCGAGGCGATCGCCGCCAAAATCATCCATGCCGGCCAGGATCATCACCTGCACAATGGCTGGGGCAAGGAGCCTGGCGGCCTGCCGCCCGTCGACATTCACATGGCGGCAGACCCCGATGCCGCCGCCGCCGATCTGCTGGCCGTCCTGCCGGAAGGAAATAAGACAAGCCGAACCAGTCCTGAAAAGCCAACGCCGCCGGAAATGGATGCCACGGGCAATGTCATCAATATGCGCCACATCGCCGATGCGCTAAAGCAGGCCACAGGCGACCAGCCGGTAACCTTTGCCTGTCTCGCCCGGGCCTGGCCGGCCGACATGTTGCCCCATCGCCACCCACTGGACTATCTCGGTAAGGATGGTGGCGGTGGTATAGGTTCCGGCCCCGGCATCACCATCGGCGCGGCGCTGGCCTTAAAGGACAGCGGCCGCCTTACCGTCGGCGTCATCGGCGATGGCGACTGCCTGATGAGCATGAACGCGCTGTGGACAGCCGCCAAATACGACATCCCGGCGCTGTTCGTCGTCGCCAACAACCTGTCCTATTTCAACGACGAACTGCATCAGGAAAGCATCGCAAAAACCCGGCAACGCAATGTCGCCAACCGCTGGATCGGCCAGGCGATCGACAATCCAACGCCTGATATCGCCACCATCGCCAAGGCCCAGGGCGTGGACGCCTTCGGCCCGGTCACGCAAGTGGGCGAACTCGTCCGGGTGTTGCAAGAGGCGGCTGCAATCGTCAAAGCGGGGCGCCCCTGTCTCGTCGACGTGCACATCGACCCGCATCACGGGCGGGCAATGACGGGTTCGGCCGCCAGGCGGTCGACAGCCGGCGGTGCATAGGAGCTGCCTCGTTCTTGACTTTTCCAGAGACTCCAACCTAGTTTGAAGAACGCCGTTCCTCATTATGGAACGGCGATTCATGGTCACTATTTGACGTTTCGATATCGGGATTTGGTGCATGACCAAAAGCGAACGGCCCAAGACACGGCTCTCGTCCGTAACCACTGCAATTCGCCTCCTCAAAACGTTTTCCGAAAAAGACGTTGAAATCGGCATCAGCGCCTTGTCGAAGCGGCTAGGCGTTTCAAAGAGCACCGTGCATCGATTGGCGACAACCCTCGTCGCCGAAGGCCTGCTTGAGCAGAACCCGGAAACGGAGCGCTATCATCTCGGCGTCGCACTGTTCACCCTCGGCGCGCTGGTTCGGCGGCGGATGGATCTGTCCAATGAAGCCAAGCCACTGCTGACGGAATTGCGGCGGATCACCAACGAGAATGTCCATCTTGCAATTCTCCAGGGCGACAGCGTCACCTATATTGCGACAGCGTCACCTATATTTATGACCTCGAAAGCGACCAGCCGGTGCGCCTTGGCTCGCAGCTCGGCACGCTGAAGCCGGCATTCTGTTCCGCCGAAGGCCTGGCGATACTCGCCTTCCAGTCCGATCAGGTGGTTGACGACGTGCTGTCCGGCAATCTGCGCCCGCGCACCAAGAGCACGGTGACGGATCCGGCCAGGATTCGCGAACAATTGCACCTGGTCCGCCAGCAAGGCTATGCGGTCGAAAACGAGGACAGCGAAATCGGTGCGCGCGGCATCGCTTCGCCGATCCGCGATGCGGACGGGGTGGTCGTGGCATCAATCGGCATTGCCGGACCCAGCCAGCGCCTGTCGCGAAAGGCCATTGCCGCATTCGCGCCGCACCTGATCGGCACTGCCGACACCATCTCCATGCGGCTCGGCTATCGTGCCAACGCCCCGGCCTATGCCTGAACAGGTCGGCATCTGAGGCATGGTGGAGATTCGGACCGAAAGCGGCGAGACCTTTGAGTGCGCCGACGGCGACACGATCCTGCGCGCCGCCCTGCGCGTCGGCCATGGATTCCCTTATGAATGCAATGTCGGTTCGTGCGGCAATTGCCGCTTCGAACTGCTTGACGGCGACGTTGCGCATGAGCGGGCCGACCCGCCGGCCTGGGGCGAGCGTGATCTGAAGCGCAACCGGTGGCTCGGCTGCCAGGCGCGTCCAGCCAGCAATTGCACGATCAAGGTCCGGCTCGACGACCACTATCAAAGCCTGCATCGACCGGCCCGCCGGCAGATGCGCCTCACCGAGATCCGCTCGATCACCCACGATATCAGCGAATTCTGCTTTGCCGTGCCGGCCCCGGCGCCGTTTTTGCCCGGTCAATATGCTTTGCTTTATCTGCCGGGGATCAAAGGCGGCCGGGCCTATTCATTCTGCAATATCGATGGCGACACCGGCACGTGGTCTTTCCAGATCAAGCGCGTTCCCGATGGCGCGGCGACGGGCGCACTGTTCAACCAATTGCAGGCCGGCGACACGATTGAAGCCGACGGCCCTTTCGGCATGGCCTATCTGCGCGAGGATGCCCCGCGTGACATTTTGTGCATTGCCGGCGGCTCCGGCCTTTCGCCGATGATATCGATCGCCCGCGCCGCAGCGGTCAATCCGGCTTTGGCGGAACGCAATATCCACTTTGTCTATGGCGGCCGATCACCACGTGATATTTGCGGCGAGGCCATGCTGGCCGAATTGCCCGGCTGGGGAACGCGCATTCACTACACGGCGGCAATATCGGAGACAGATGCGGGCTGGATCGGCCGCACCGGGTTCGTTCACCAGGTGGCACTCGATCTTTATGGCGACCGGCTGCCCGAATTCGAGATCTATTTTGCCGGTCCGCCGTTGATGGCCGCGGCGGCCCAAAAGATGCTGTATGAAGCAAAGGCTCCCGTCGATCAGGTTCATTTCGACCAGTTTTATTGAGCGGCCAGGGTGGAAGGCCGCGAGGAGGGGAAATGGGGAAACTCAGACTATCGCTGGGCTGCTGGAACTATGACCGCACCCGCGCGTTGATGGACGGCAGCGTTCAGCCGGACGGGATCGATCTGAATTATCTCAACATGCCGGTCGAAGAGACCTTCTTCCGGATGCTGCGCCACAAGGAGTTCGAGGCGGCGGAAATGTCGCTTTCCTCCTACACCGTCTCGCTGTTCAAACCGGATCGCCCGTTTATCGCGATCCCGGTTTTCCCGAGCCGCTTCTTTCGTCACTCCTGCATCTACGTCAACGCCGCCGCCGGCATCAGCGAGCCGAAGGACCTGATCGGCAAACGCGTCGGCAATCCGGAGTACCAGATGACGGCACCGGTGTGGATCCGCGGCATCCTGTCCGACCATTACGGCGTGCCGGTCGACAGCGTCACCTATGTGAGCGGCGGCGAAGAGGAACCCGGCCGTCCGGAAAAGCTGAAACTGGATCTGCCCGACAACATCAAGGTGGAAAGCATCGGCCCGGACCAGACCCTTGCGCAAATGCTACGCACGGGCGAGATCGACGCCCTTTACACCGCCCGCATGCCATCATCGTTCAAGGCCGGTGACGGCAAGATCGTGCGGCTCTTTGCCGATTATGTCGATGTCGAGAAAGCCTATTTCCGGGAGACCGGACTGTTTCCGATCATGCATTGCGTCGCCATTCGCCGCGATGTTTACGAGCAAAACCGCTGGGTGGCGCAGGCGCTGTTCAAGGCATTTTGTGAATCGCAGGCCGGGACCTATGACGACCTTTCAGAGACCGCGGCGCTCAAGGGCATGCTGCCCTGGTTCAATGCTCATGTCGAAGAGGCCGTGGACATGATGGGCGCCGACTTCTGGCCTTATGGTTTTGAAAAGAACCGCGAAAACCTCGCCACTTTCCTGCGCTATCACCACGAGCAGGGCCTGTCGAAACGCCAGCTTGAGCCCGAAGAACTGTTCGCGCCCGAAACCCTCGAGGCGTTTAAAATCTAACCCAAAGTAGTGCCGCCTGTCGCGCCAGCAATGGCCATGTCGAAGATCGTTCCGGCGGCCTCGATGGTCAGTTCGACCGGATTGCCGCCTGCGGTCGGATCGACGATCGCCATGGCGGCGATGTCATCGCGCCTGGCCCCATCGACACCCAGATCGGCGAGCGTGTGCGGCACGCCGATCCGCGCCCTGAGATCAAGAACGGCGCCCATGAAGCCGTCAAAACCGCCGTCGATACCCAGATAGCCCGTCAGCCGGCCGATCCGCGCCTCGATCGCCGGCCGGTTGAAGGCCAGCACATAGGGCATGAAGACGGCATTGGTCATGCCGTGATGGGTGTCGTAGAGAGCGCCGACAGGATGCGACAGGGAATGAATGGCGCCAAGGCCCTTTTGAAAGGCAGCCGCGCCCATCATCGCGGCGCTCATCATATGCGCCCGGGCTTCAATGTCGGTTCCTTGCGCAACGACCTTCGGCAGATTTTCAAAAACCAGCCGCATGCCTTCGACCGCAATGCCTTCGGCCATCGGATGATAGGACGGCGCACAATAGGCTTCCAGACAATGCGCCAGCGCGTCCATGCCGGTCCCGGCGGTGATGAAAGCCGGCATGCCGACGGTCAGGTCCGGGTCGCAAATCACGATCTGCGGCATCATTTTGGGATGGAAGATCACCTTCTTTGTGTGCGTCGCCGCATCGGTGATGACACCGGCCCGGCCGACTTCCGAACCGGTGCCGGCTGTCGTCGCAACGGCGACAATCGGCGCAATGCCGGCCTCATCGGCCCGCGTCCACCAGTCGCCGATATCCTCAAAATCCCACACGGGCCGCGTCTGGCCGGCCATGAATGCGACCACCTTGCCGACATCCAGGCCGCTGCCGCCGCCAAAGGCGATGACGCCATCATGGCCGCCATCGCGGAAGGCGGTAACGCCGCTGGCAAGGTTGGCGTCCGTCGGGTTCGGCCTGACATCGCTGAACAGGCTTGCCTCAAGCCCGCCATCGGCAAGAACGCCGAGCGCCATCGCCGTGATCGGCAGTGGCGCCAGGCCGGCATCGGTGACCACAAGCGGCCGGTTGATCCCGGCAGCACGGCAGGCATCGGCAAGTTCAGTGATACGGCCGGCGCCGAAGCGGACCGCGGTCGGGAAGCTCCAATTTGCGGTGGGTGTTGTCATGTGCGGTTTGTCTCAGATCGTGTGGCGGAGATGGAAGCTTTTCGGCCGGGTCAGTGTTTCATAGCCAACCCGTGACAGCGTCGCGCCGCGGCCGGTCTCCTTGACGCCGGTCCAGGCCAGCGCCGGGTCGAGATAGTCGCAGCGATTCATGAACACCGTGCCGGTCTCAACCGCACCGCCGATCCGCTCCGCCGCATCAAGGTCGGCGCTCCAGATCGAGGCGGTTAGGCCGAAGGGGCTGTCGTTCATCAACGTGATTGCCTCCGCGTCGTCGGCCACTTTCATGATACCGACGACCGGTCCGAAACTTTCCTCTCGCATCACCGCCATCTGGTGGTTGACGTCAATCAGCACCTGCGGCGCCATATAGGGCGTGCCCGGCTCATCTCGGCCAAATTCGGCCGCATCGATCAGCGGCTTGGCGCCCTGGCGGACGGCGTCGGCAATCTGTCCGACAACGAATTTGGCCGCTGATGCCTTGACCATTGGGCCAAGGGTCGTTTCCGCATCGAGCGGAGAGCCAAGAACATACTGGCGTGTCAGTGCGGCGAACCCGTCGACAAAGGCGTCGAACCGGTCGCCATGCACATAGATGCGCTCAATCCCGCAGCACGACTGGCCGGAATTGAAGAACGCCCCGTCGACGAGATTTTCGACCGCATGGCCGAGATCGGCATCGGCGCGGACATAGGCCGGATCCTTGCCGCCAAGTTCCAGCCCGAGGCCGGCAAAGGTCCCTGCCGCCGCCTGCTCCATCGCCTGGCCGCCAGCGACCGAGCCGGTGAAGTTGACCTGGTCGACGCGGCCGGAGCCGATAATCGCCGCGCTCTGCTCGTGGTTGAGGACGAGGTTGGAAAACAGCCCCTGCGGCAGGCCGGCGGCATCCATCGCCGTTGCGAAGCGTTCGCCGACAAGCAGGGTCTGCGCGGCATGTTTCAGGATCACCGCATTGCCTGCCATGAGTGCCGGAATCACCGAATTGACGGCAGTCAGATAGGGATAGTTCCACGGCGCGATGACCATCACCACGCCAAGCGGCTCGCGTTTTATGTATCTCCTGAACCCCTCCTTGGGCTCGGGTTCCACCGGCGCCAGCGCATCTTCAGCAATGGCGATCATGTGGCGCGCGCGTTCTTCAAAGCCGCTCAGTTCACCGCCGCCGAAACGCACCGGCCGGCCCATTTGCCAAGCAAGCTCCGGCACGATCTCCTCAGCCATGGCGAGCATGGCATCGACGGCCGCCGAAGCGAGCCGCGCCCGCTCGGCGATCGCAACGCCGGCCCATTCGGCCTGCGCCGCCTTCGCTTCTGACAGCGTTGCCTCGATTTCAGCCTGCACGGCGAGCGGCCGCATCGCATAGATCGAACCGTCGACCGGTGAAACAATTTTGACCATATCCGTCATAGATGTCAGGCCCTCTCAAAGCCGCGCGCAACTTCCCAGTCGGTCACGCGGCGGTCATATTCCGACTGCTCCCACCCTGCTGCGTGGACATAATGGTCGATGACATCGTCGCCGAAAGCCGCGCGCAACATCACCGAGCCGTCGAGCGCCGCGGCCGCGTCCCTCAGCGTGGCGGGAATTTCGCGCACATCCGTGCCACCATAGGCGTCGCCCACGAAGGCCGGCTCCAGTTGTCGCTTGTTTTCGATGCCATCGATCCCCGCTGCCAGCAGTGCGGCCATGGCGAGATAGGGGTTCAGGTCCGAACCGCCGACACGGCATTCGATGCGGATCGCCTTTGTGTCTTCGCCGCACAGACGATAACCCGCGGTGCGGTTGTCTCTGCTCCAGATCGCCTTGGTCGGTGCAAAGGTGCCTGCGGCGAACCGCTTGTAGGAGTTGATATAGGGCGCCTGGAAGTAAGTGATCTCGCTGGCATGGTGCAACAGGCCCGCCACGTAATGACACATCACTTCCGACATGCCATGCCCAGCATCCGGATCGTGGAATAGCGGCGTCTTGCCGTCAGCGCTCCACAGGGACTGGTGCACGTGTGAGGAATTTCCCGCCGCACCGTTACTCCATTTGGCCAGGAATGTCAGGGCCTTGCCGTTGGCCCAGGCGATCTCCTTGCAGGCGTTTTTTATGATGACATGACGGTCCGCCATGGTCAGGGCGTCGGCATAGCGGACATTGATCTCGCCCTGTCCGGCCGAGGCTTCGCCCTTGGAATTTTCGACCGGAATGTCGGCCCCTTGCAGACCGTTGCGAATGGCCCGGTTTACATCCTCTTCCTTGGTTGTCTGGAAGATGTGGTAATCCTCGTTATACGGGCCGAAGGTCTGCAGATTGCGATAGCCGCCTTGCTGCGCCTCCTCATAGCTGCCCTTGAAAAGAAAGTATTCCAGCTCGGTCGCCATGAAGGCCTTCATGCCCATGGCCTCCAGCCTCGCCACTTGGCTTTTCAGGACGGCGCGCGGCGAATGGGGAACTTCTGAATGGGTGTGATGATCCAGCACGTCGCACAACACAAGCGCCGTTCCCTCCAGCCAAGGGATCCGGCGCAGCGTGGCAAGGTCGGGCTTCATGGTGTAGTCGCCATACCCCGCCTCCCAACTTGTCGCTTTATAGCCCGCGACCGTTTCCATCTCCATGTCGGTGGCCTGGAGATAGTTGCAGCTGTGGGTTTCGTCCCAGGCACTTTCGATGAAAAATTCCGCCTGAAAGCGCTTGCCCATCAGCCGGCCCTGCATATCGATCTGGGCGACGATGACCGTGTCGATCTCGCCCGACGCGACGGCCTGTTTCAGCTCTTCAAGGGTCAGTTTTCCAGCCATTTTCTCGCCGTTCGATCAAGATGAAAAGCCGCCCCGGAGTCCGGGGCGGCAGATGTTGAAATCCGGATTAGCCGTACCGGTACGGCCGCCCGGCCTTCTCCATCACATCGTTATATTCCTTGAAGATCTGAACGACCTTGGCCTTGATTTCCGATTCCGCCGCGATCTCGTCCCAGAACTTGCGCGCAGCGGCCTCGACCGTCGCCCATTCCTCGTCCGGGATCGAGGTCAGTTTGAGCTTGGTGCCCTTGGTCCGCAGGTGGGCTTCGCCGCCCCAATACCACCACTGACGATAATAGTGCGAGCTATCCATGGTCAGCTTCAGCAACTCCTGCAAATGCTCCGGCAGCTCGTTCCAGCGATCCATGTTGGCAAAGAAGGACCCGGCCCAGGCGCCCGAGATGTTGTTGGTCAGGAAGTAATCGGTCACATCGGCCCAGCCGACGGTGTAGTCCTCGGTGATGCCGGACCATGCGACACCGTCGAGCTCGCCTGTCTGCACGGCGACCTCGATGTCTTCCCAGGGCAAGGTGACCGGCACGACGCCAAACTGCGATAGGAAGCGGCCAGCGGTCGGGAAGGTGAAGACGCGTTTGCCCTTCAGGTCCTCAAGACTGTTGATCGGATCCTTGGTGTTGAAATGGCACGGATCCCAAGCCCCGGCGGACAGCCATTTGACGCCGACCTTGGAATATTCCGCATCCCAGATCTTATCCAGCCCGTACTGGTTGAACAGGACCGGCACGTCCAGAGAATAGCGGCTGGCAAAGGGGAAGTAGCCGCCGAATACGGTCACCTCGGTGGGTGAGGCCATCGAGTCGTCATCGGACTGGACGGCGTCGATCGTGCCGCGTTGCATGGCGCGGAAGAGCTCACCCGTCGGCACCAGCTGGTCGGCAAAGAACAGCTCGATCTGCATCTCGTCACGGGCGACCTTGTTGAACGAATCAATCGCCGGCTTGATGACATGCTCCGCAAGCGCCGGACCGGCATAGGTCTGGAGCCGCCATTTAATCGGCGATTGGCCATGTACCGCGGGCGCGGCCAAGGTTGTGGCGCCTGCGGCAGCAGCCGTTGCCACACCTGCTTTCTTGAGAAAATCGCGTCTGTTGGTCATCTCGTCTTTCTCCCTTTGATGGTTTTGCACGGTTTCAAACTACGTTCTGCTCTGACCCCCTCGGTTTCACCTGCCGTAGACATAGTTCGGCAGCCACATCGCGATCTGGGGGAAAATCGTCACCAGCGCGAGACCGACGATCATCACCAGCACGAAGGGGATGATCGAACGATAGATGTCGCCGAGCGATATTTCCGGCGGCGCCATGGCGCGCATCAGGAACAGATTGTAGCCGAAGGGCGGCGTCATATAGGCGATCTGGCAGGTGATCGTATAGAGAATGCCATACCAGATCAGGTCGAAGCCCAGCGCCCCGACCAGCGGCACATAGAGCGGCGCGACGATCACCAACATGGCGGTGTCGTCGAGGAATGTCCCCATGAGCAGATAGGAAAGCTGCATCAGGATGAGGATTTCCCACGGGCCAAGGCCAAGCCGGTCAAGGAAAAAGCCTTCGATCGCCTTCACTGCCCCCAGACCGTCGAACACGGCGCCGAAGCACAATGCGGCCAGGATGATCCACATGAACATGCACGAGATGCTCAGCGTCTGGCGCACCGTCGTCTCGAAAACCTGCCGCGTCATTCGCCCGCGCACGATAGCGGCGAGCATCGCGGTCAGCGCTCCGATGGCGGAACTTTCCACCAGGCTGGTCCAGCCGTTTACAAACGGCACCATCATCACGCCGAAGATGGCCAACGGAAGAATGCCTGCCAGCAGAAGGCGCAGTTTCTCGGCCATCGGCACGTCGCGCTCCTCCGGTGGCAGCGCTGGTCCCAGATGCGGTTGCAGCCAGCACCGGATGGCAATGTAGAGAACGAACAGGCCCGCCATCATCAGGCCGGGAAACACCCCGGCGAGCCACAGCTGGCCGACCGGCTGGCGGGCGATCATCGCATAAAGAACCAGCACCACTGAGGGCGGAACCAGAATGCCGAGCGATGAGCCGGCCTGGATCACGCCGGTCACCATCTGCTTGTCGTAGCCGCGGCGCAACAGTTCCGGCAGCGCAATCGTCGCGCCGATCGCCATGCCGGCGACACTCAGCCCGTTCATCGCCGAGATCAGCACCATGAGCCCGATCGTGCCGACCGCCAGCCCTCCGTTCAGCGGCCCCATCCAGACATGGAACATCTTGTAGAGGTCATCGGCGATCCGCGATTCCGACAGGATGTAACCCATGAAGATGAACAGTGGCAGGGTCAGCAGCGGATACCATTTCATCAGCTTCATAGCGGCCGAGAACCCCAGTTCCGAGCCGCCGGTACCCCACAATAACAAGGCGGATACAACGGCGACGAAACCGATGGCGCCGAATACGCGCTGCCCGGTCATGAGCATCAGCATCATGGTGGAAAACATCATCAGGGCGATGAATTCGTGGCTCATGAGAGATCCCCGCCTCCCAAATCCTCGCCACGGGCCTTCGCCAGATCCTTGAAGAATATGGCGACCGCCTGAAGCAGCATCAAAATGATGCCGAAAACCATGATGATCTTGATCGGCGCCATATACGGCGCCCACGATGAGTAGCTTTTTTCGCCGTATTTCAAGGCATATTGCGTGCTGGAGAAGCCGCCATAGAGCAGAACGCCCAGATAGAAGATCAGGAACAAAACTGTGACCGCGTCGGCCGTTGCCTTGGTCTTGTCCGACCAAGCGCCGTAGACAAGATCCATCCTGACATGCGAGCCAAGCTGCATCGAGTAGCCGCCACCCAAAAGGTAATAGGCGACCATGGCGAACTGCGCCATTTCAAGCGTCCACAGCGAGGGCTGGAAGAATGTCTTGGAAATCGATGAATAGAGAAGGATGCCCATAATCGCGAAGATCAGATACATCGCGAACCGGCCGACCCTCAGGCTCACG
Source organism: uncultured Afifella sp. (assembly GCA_945787495.1). Classification (GTDB taxonomy): domain Bacteria; phylum Pseudomonadota; class Alphaproteobacteria; order Rhizobiales; family Afifellaceae; genus CALZIL01. The sequence goes on from CALZIL010000050.1 coordinate 22,200, forward strand.
GCGTCAACGTAGCGGACGTAGGTCTTTACGGCGTTTGGCATCTAATTCTCATTCAACATCATTCCGCGATCCTTGCACGACCGGTTTTTTCTGTCATATCGGCAAGCGCGGTTGACGCAGCCTTCAAGAGCCCCGATAGCCGCTCGGCGATGGCCCGTTGGCTGGCCGGTTCTTCGATCAGATCATTCCTGATCTCGATCATCACCGATGGCAGGCTGAGCGGTTCGGCATGCCGTTCGTGGGTATAGAAAACCCGGTCCGCCGGTGAATAAGGCTCGTTGACGCCAACCGCCAGCGGTCCGTCATCCTTCAAACCGTTGATCAACGGATCGGCCAGCCGCCGGTCGCAGCCGAAGATGATGCCGACCTCCCATGGCCGGGCGCGGCCGCGCAAGGCCGGCGTGAAACTGTGAACGGAGACAAGCGCCGTTGGTCGCCCAGTTGCGAGGCGGTCCTCGATCAGCCGGCCGAGCACGGCATGAAACGGTTCGTGGATCGTGGCGAACCGCATCCTGCGCTCTTCCTCGCTGATGTGGTTGCCGGGAACGGCGATTGAATCGGATTCCGAAACGATCAGGTCCGGCGCATCAAGCGGCCGGTTGCAGTCGATCATCAGCCGCGAAACAGTCGCCCGAACCAGCGGTGCATCGAGCCGGTCGGCCATATGCCGGGCAACGCCCAGCGCGCCGGGATCCCAGGCGATATGGCTTTCCAGGGCTTCGCCTGACAGGCCAAGTCCTGCAAACCGATCCGGAATCGCATTGCTGGCGTGTTCGCACACGATGACGAATCCCCCCGCCCCGTCACCGTTCTCAACAATGACCGGCTCAGCCTCCGCCTCGCGCTGGAATGTCATGCAGGCACCGTCGCGTCTCGTCCCCTGGCGATGTGAATTTTTGGTACAGAAATCCGGTATTCACATATTTATGGGTGATCTGATCTGCTCTTGCGGCGTCTGTCAACGAAACTGCAAACAGCTGGTCACACTGACAGATTTCGAGCGCAAGGCAAGCTGCGCTCAGCTTGCCAATTTCCGTTGTTCGGACTGCAGACGGTTGCAGAAATCGCGGCACGCGCCGGGGTCAGCAAGTTTTAAAAGTCCACCCTCTAAACCGCCTCAAGCGCCACGGCGATGCCTTGGCCGACACCGATGCACATGGTCGCCAGCGCCTTTTTCCCCGACTTGCCGGCAATTTCCAGCGTCGCCGTACCGGTGATGCGCGCCCCCGACGCGCCCAGCGGATGGCCCAGCGCGATGGCGCCGCCATTCGGATTGACGTGGCTCGCATCGTCGGCAATGCCGAGATCGCGCATGACGGCCAATCCCTGTGCGGCAAACGCCTCGTTGAGCTCGATGACATCGAAAGCATCGACGCCAAGACCGAGCCGGCCGCACAATTTGCGTGTCGCCGGAGCCGGGCCCATGCCCATGATACGCGGCGGCACGCCGGCCGTCGCGGCGCCAAGCACGCGGGCGATCGGGGTCAGGCCATGCTTCGCCGCGGCCGTTTCGGAGGCAACGACAAGCGCCGCCGCACCGTCATTGACGCCCGAGGCATTGCCGGCCGTCACCGTGCCGCCTTCGCGGAACGGCGCGCGCAATTTCGCCAGCCCCTCCAACGTCGTCTCGGCGCGCGGATGCTCATCTTTGTCGACGACCACCGGCTCGCCCTTGCGCTGCGGGATGGTCACTGCGACGGTTTCGCGCGCCAGCCGGCCGTTGCCTTGTGCCGCCGCCGCCCGTTGCTGGCTGCGCAGCGCGAAGGCGTCCTGGTCGTCGCGCGAAACGTCAAAATCCTCGGCAACATTCTCTGCCGTTTCCGGCATGGATTCGACGCCATGGAGCTGTCGCATCAGCGGATTGATCAGCCGCCAGCCGATCGTCGTGTCTTCCATCGACGCTGCCCGGGAAAAGGCGGATTCGGCCTTCGGCACGACAAACGGCGAGCGTGACATTGATTCCACACCACCGGCGATCATCAGCTCTGCTTCGCCGGCCTTGATCGCCCGGGCGGCGGTAACGACGGCGTCCATGCCCGAACCGCACAGCCGGTTGATGGTCGCACCCGGCACGCTCTCCGGCAGGCCGGCGAGAAGCAGGCTCATGCGAGCGACGTTGCGATTGTCCTCGCCGGCCTGGTTGACGCAGCCCAAAATGACATCGTCGACCATGTCCCAATACAAATCGGAATGCCGCGCCATCAGCGCCTTGAGCGGCACGGCGCCGAGATCGTCGGTGCGAACGCTGGAAAGCGCCCCGGCAAACCGGCCGATCGGTGTGCGCACATAATCGCATCCGGCCCCCTGTTGCGCTTCGCATCGCCTTCATGCGCCGCATTGGTGCGGGCGTGAAGATCGCGCAGTACCTTCAGTTCTTCCGCGCTCGGCGGCGGCGTCTCGGCGACGTCATCGGCAAATTTGACGCTCCAGCCGACTGTATCCTCAACGGCACTGCGTGTAACGCCGGGATGCAGTGAGACGACGGTGAATTCGCAGGTTTCCGGATCCGGCTCCCAGACCGCCAGATCGGTGATCAGCCGCGACGGACCCGTGGTCGTCACGCCATGGCGGGCGCGGTCATCGCCGCCCTTGCCGTGGCCCATGGAAGTGAAGAAATCGATCGTTTCGACAAAGCCGCGCTTCGACTGCTTCATGGTGATGAAGATCTCCCCGCACGAGACGGCGATTTCCGGCGCGCCGCCACCGCCAGGCAGCCGCACCTTGGGTCGA
>CALZIL010000051.1 GCA_945787495.1 uncultured Afifella sp.
AGCGGCTTCAAGATATGCACCAAAGTCGCCAGCGCCATGAAGACGGCGACCGCCTTGCCCATCTTCGCCCGCTCCCGGCCGGCTCCCGCCCCCCTGGTGCCTATTCCGCCGCCTGCTGGGCGTCCGTATAGCCGGCCAGTTGCCCCTCGATGACATAGCGCAAGATGTCGACGACCTGCGCCGGCTCGACCGCCACGGCGAGCGCCGCCGCGTCGACCTCTTTGAGCGCATGGCCGTGTTCCGGCCCGTGCAGCACGATCAGCGGCTTGCCGAGCGCCGCCGCCAGGCCGGCGTCGAAGGCGGCGTTCCACTGCTTGTATTTTTCGCCAAAGCGCACGACGACGATGTCGGCCTTGCCGATCAGCGTGCGGGTGCGGATGGCGTTGACCTTGGCGCCCTTGTGGTCGTGCCAGAACTTGTCCGGCTCCAGGCCGAGGATCGCCACGCCGCAATCGTCGGAGGCCTCGTGATGGGTGACCGGCGCGGCAAAGGCGACCGGCAGGCCGGCGGCCTTGGTGCCGCTCATGATCTGCTCGCGCCAGTCGGTGTGGATCTCGCCGGAGAGGTAAACGGTCCAGGATGATGTGGTCATGGCGGGTGCCTTTCGTGAAAATTATCGGGACGATGTCCGGCCCCGGTTAAACCACGCGTGGGCCATCCAGCCAAGACACCGCCCCAAGACACCGGCAAGCCGGCTTGACCTGACCGCCGCCGCGCCGTTGGATAGGCGCGAATCGCGGGCAAGGGAGATGGGGTGATGGAGCTGAAGAGTTTCGAGCATGTCCTGATCATCGCCAGGGATCTGGAGGCGACGAAGGACTTTTATGTCGACATTGTTGGGCTGAGGGTCGGCAAGCGGCCGGATTTTAGCTTTCCCGGCTACTGGCTTTATCTCGGCGACACGCCGTGCGTGCATCTTGCCAGCCATGAGCGCGGCGTCAGGGGGGCGACCGGCAGGCGGAGCGAGGACAGCGCCACCGGCGCCATCGACCACATCGCCTTCAACGCCGAGGACATCGCCGCCGCCCGCGACCGCTTCGATAAGGCGGGCATTGCCTATGACCATCGCCTGGTGCCGGGCGCGCCGTTGCAGCAGCTGTTCGTGACCGACCCGAACGGCGTCAAGGTGGAAATCAATTTCCCGGTTTGAGAGCGTCGGCCGCCCAATTCGCGCCAATTCGCCCGCAAAACGCCCGCAAGTGCAAACCGCATGACGTGGAGGCGCAGAGCGAAGATTCAGATGCGGCGGCCAATCAGCGTCATCTCAAATTTCACAATATTGGAATAGATCGGGTAGCCGACCTGCATGTCGTAGGGCGCGCGTCGGATGTCGCCGGTGACGCGAAAGACGATACGGCGGCCGGCTCTTTTCACCAGTTCGACATTGAAGAGCGCCGGCTTCTGGCGTCCGCGGGCGCTCAAAAGCCCTTCAATAACAGCACTTTGCGGGCCGGTGCGCGTCACCTTGCTGGACCGGAAGATGACCTCCGGGTTGCGCACCGCATCGAGCACCGCCTTGCCGCGCAGGAAGTTTTCAACACGCGGCTGGCCGGTCGCAACGCTCGCCGGGGCGATGCTGATTTCCACCTTGGAACGGGAAATGTCGCGACCATTGATCTCGAAACGGCCGGTAAACTCGCCAAAAACCCCCGAAATCCCGCCACCCCCGACCTGCGCCACAGAAAAGCCGATCCGCGATTTGGCCGCGTCGATCCGGTAGCGACCGGAGGCCTGGCTGAGCAGTGCGTCGGCCAATGCCGGCAGGGTGAAAAGAACGATGATGAAAGCGCTCAGGATCGAAAGGCGTCTCATGGCAGGTGATCTCATGCGCCCCGGCCGAAAGTGTGCGCTGGCCCGGCCGGCAAAGTCCAATGAAACGGCTTCAAAAACCCGCGATCGCTTGGCTTTTTGAGGCAACGTCTCAATCCCCGCACCGTCGCCGGGCCGGCACGATCATGCGCCGCAAAACGGCATCTTTCCGCACGAAATGGTGGCGCAATGCGGCGCCGACATGGAGAACCGCGACGACCGCTGAAATGAGCGCCAGGCTGGTATGGACGCGCTGCAAAACCGCCTCCGCCGCCTCGCTGACCGGCACCGGCAGATGCGGCACGACGACGAGATAGAAGGCGAAGGTCGGAATGCCGAGCGGCGAGGACGAGACAAACGCCCAGCCGGTCACCGGCACCAGCACGATGGCGGCATAAAGGAAGACATGCGCCAGCCGCGCAGCGCGCTGTTCCCATACCGGCATGCCGGCCGGCAGGTCCGGCGCCCAGTTGATCAGCCGCCAGGTCAGTCGCACGAGCGCCAATAGCAGGATCAGCAGACCGAAGGATTTGTGCCACTGGTAAAGGCCGAACTTTTCCGGCTCCTCGTCCGCCAGCCCGGTCATGACAAGCCCGAGTGTAACCTGACCGGCAAACAGCGCCGCGATCGTCCAGTGAAAGAGAATGGCGACAAGCCCGTAGCCGGTTTCGGTGTTGCGCAGCATGACCGCCATTCAAGACTGTGAATGTGGCAAAGTGCAATCTTCGGCCCAAATGGTGCGATAACGGCGCAACCGCCGTCAGCTTCTGCCGGCATTGAAGATGAGATCAGAAATGGCTGTCACACGGCGCCGAGGATGCAGACGGAACCGTGTTGCCCCGCTTCTGGCGGTGGCCTTGGCGGTGGTGTTGCCACCTGATGCGGGCGCCCAATCCGCTGTTGCCGAACCGGTTCCGCCGCCGCAACCGCGTCCGGCCGTGGTTGAAGCCGTCCGGCTGCCTGATGCGCGGCCGCTCGCACCAGCGCACAACGAACCAATAATTCGTGACAATTCCAGCGAGACATGCCTGGCGCGGCTGAGATCGTTGGGCGTGACGTTCTCCGCAGCGACGCCGATCGCTGCCAGTCGCGGCTGCCGCGTGCCAGCGCCCGTGGCGATCACCGAGATCGCGCCGGGCGTTCGCCTGACGCCGGACTCGCGGCTGAACTGCCAGACCGCCGAAGCGCTGGCGACGTGGATGCGCGATGTCGTTCTGCCGGCATCCAGGACCGAACTCAAATCACGGCCAACCGCTTTGGTGCATGATTCCACCTATGTCTGCCGGCGTCGCAACGGTCGCGCGGACGGCAAGCTATCGGAGCACGCGACCGGCAATGCCATCGACATCAGGACTATCGCCTTTGCCGGCCGTGACGCGCTGCCGATCCGAATAAGGAATGGACGTGCGAGCACAGAAAAAAGATTTCAGGCGCGGCTGCGCAAGGGCGCATGCAAATATTTTTCAACAGTGCTCGGCCCGGGAACCAATGCCGCCCATGCCACCCATTTCCACTTCGATCTGGCCCGGCGCAAAGGCGGCTACCGGCTTTGCCAATAGCAAAAAACCGGTGTCCGCCCGGCTTTCGCGGCGATGGCTTTGGGTCGGTCTGTGCATTGCCGTCGCGTCATGTTGCCGCAGGGTCATGTTGGGGGTAGGCTTTGCCGTCAATAACGGGCGGCAGAAATCGCCGCCCGGACTTTTATCGCGTGTCGACGATTTGTCCGGCGGCTCCGCAGAAATTTTGAGGGAGGTCAGGAATGGCGACTTTGACGATTGGCAGCGACGCACCGGATTTTGAAGCCGAAACCACAGAAGGCACGATCCGCTTCCACGAATGGCTCGGCGAGTCCTGGGGAGTCCTGTTTTCCCATCCCAAGGACTTCACGCCGGTCTGTTCAACTGAGCTCGGCTACATGGCCAAGCTGAAGCCGGATTTTGAAAGCCGCAATGTCAAGATCATCGGCCTCAGCGTCGATCCGGCCGACAGCCATGACCGCTGGGCCAAAGATATCGCCGACATCACCGGCTATGCACCGAATTATCCGATCATCGGCGACCCGGAACTCAAGGTCGCCAAGCTCTACGGCATGCTGCCGGCCAGCGCCGGCGACACATCGGAAGGACGCACGCCCGCCGACAACCAGACCGTCCGCAATGTCTACGTCATCGGCCCGGACAAGAAGATCAAGCTGATGATCGCCTATCCGATGTCAACCGGACGCAATTTCGACGAGATCCTGCGGGTTATCGATTCGCTCCAGCTCACTGCGGAACATCAGGTCGCCACGCCGGTCAACTGGAAGCAGGGCGACGACGTCATCATCACCGCGGCGGTATCGGACGAGGAGGCGAAGAAGCGCTATCCCGATGGCTGGAAGGCGCCGCGGCCCTATATCCGCATCGTGCCGCAACCGGGCCACTGACCGGCGTGAACTGATCGGGCAAGGCGTCACAAACCACGCCCGGCCCGGACTGCGGCATGTCTGCCCGCTTTGCGGCCAGTACCCGGCGACCTAAATAGTAGGGTCGGACTTCAGGACAGCGCCATGATCTTTCGCCAGCTTTTCGATACGACCTCGTCCACTTACACCTATCTGATCGCCTCGCGGCGCGGCGGCGAAGCCCTGATCATCGATCCGGTGCTGGAGCGGGTCGACCGCTATATCCAGCTTATGGACGAGCTCGATCTGCGACTGATCAAGGCGATCGACACCCATGTTCACGCCGACCACATCACTGGCTTGGGCGAATTGCGCGACCGCACCCGTTGCATCACGGTGATGGGCGAGCAAAGCGGCGTCGACGTCGTCTCCATGCGGGTTGCCGACGGCGAGAATGTCGACATTGAGGGCATCAGCCTGGATGCCATCTACACGCCCGGCCACACCAGCGATTCCTACAGCTTCCTGATGGGCGACCGCGTCTTTACCGGCGATACGCTGTTGATCCGCGGCACCGGGCGGACCGATTTCCAGAACGGCGATCCGCGCGACCAGTACAATTCCATTTTCAACCGGCTTTTGAAGCTGCCGGAGGAGACACTGGTCTATCCGGCGCATGACTACAAAGGCGAAACGGTGTCCACGATTGGCGAGGAGAAGGCCTACAATCCGCGCCTTCAGGTGGACTCCGTCGAGCAATATGCCGACATCATGAACGCGCTTAACCTGCCCAATCCGAAGATGATGGATGTCGCCGTCCCGGCCAATCTGCATGTCGGCCTGGCCCAGGATCGCGCCGATCTGGCCGAATGCTCGCTCTGTTGCGAAGAGGCGCTGGCGCTGATGGAAAGTTCAGAGGCGGTTCTGGTCGATCTGCGCGACCGCTCGGAACGCCAACGCCACGGCGTCATTCCCGGTTCCGTTCACGCGCCCTATGGCGGGCTCGACGATCACCTGGCCCCCGGCGGGCTGCTGCATGAGCTTGCCAGCGCCACGCAAAAGCGTCTGGTATTTTATTGCGCCTTTGGCGAACGCTCCGCCATGGCGGTTGAGGCGGCGCGTGATGCCGGGCTCAGCAGCCCGTGCCACGTCAAGGGCGGCATCGATGCGTGGAAGAAAGCCGACGGCCCCATCGCCCAATAGCCATATTCGCCGGCTTCGGCCGCTGAAAACGGCGTTTTAATACAACCGACGCGTCGCCGGCGAACGGCGAAAACGTCGTTTTTGGGAAATGGCCTTCAACCGCCGCTCTGGCACAGTCCAGGCTTGCACCTGGGCACGGCGCGACGGAGGACCGATGCAATGGACAGGCTTGGCGGACTGGCTTCGGCAATATCCGGATCTGATGGCGCCCCTGATATCGACCTTGCCGAAGTGCTGAAACCGGTCGGCGAAGCCCACGGCCTGGCTAACCCGTTCTATACCGATACCGGAATCTTTGCGGCCGAACGCGAAAACCTGTTCTTTTCCACCTGGTCGGCGATCGGCTTCGACAAGGACGTTCCCGAACTCGGCTCCATGCATCCCGTCCGTTTCCATGGCGTTCCGCTGGTCATCGTTCGCGGCAAGGATGGTGTGGTTCGGGTGTTCGAGAATGTCTGCCGTCACCGCGGCATTAAGCTGGTGGAGACGGCGCGCAAGACATCCGTCATCCGCTGTCCCTACCACGCCTGGACCTACGGCCTTGACGGCCGGCTTCGCGCCACACCGCATGTCGGCGGCCCCGGCATCCACGAGCATGAGCGCATCTGTGCCGATACCCACAGCCTCAACGCGGTTCGCAGCCACGTTTTTCTCGGCGTCGTCTTCGTCAATATGTCGGGCGACGCGCCGGACTTTGACGATCATGCCAGCACCTTGCTGGGTCGATGGTCCGATTTCGCCGGCCAGCGGCTTTATACGGCGCCCGATTCCGGTTTCTCGCTATCCGTCGCCTCGAACTGGAAGCTGGCGGTGGAGAACTATTGCGAAAGCTATCACCTGCCGTTCATCCATCCCGGCCTCAACAGCTATTCGCGGCTTGAGGATCATTACAATATCGAGGCGCCCGGGGCGTTTTCCGGCCAGGGCACGACGGTCTACAACCCGCAGCTTGATGCCGATGGTCGGCGTTTCCAGGACTTTCCGGATCTGCCTGAAAAGTGGGACAAGGCGGCCGAATATGTCGCGCTCTATCCCAATGTGCTGCTTGGCGTTCACCGCGACCATGTCTTCGCAATGATCCTGATGCCGCAGGACATTGCCCGCACGCAGGAAAATGTCGCCATCTATTACGCCGACGCCGCCATGACCGACACAGCGCAGGCCGATCTGCGCGCCCGCAACGCGGCAGCCTGGCGGGCCATCTTTGAAGAAGACATCGGTGTCGTGGAGCGCATGCAGCAGGGCCGTGCCGGCCGCGCTTTCGATGGTGGTGTTTTCTCGCCGGTGATGGATGGCCCAACCCATTGTTTCCATCGCTGGGCCGCCGAAAGGTTTACCGGCGGCCGGGCACCCGCCTGACCATCGGCCTTTTACGGCAACTTAACCCGCTGGCGGCATAGTCGCGCCAGTTCAAAACGGGACCGGGACCGCCAGCATGGCGATACGCGCCGAACCGGACTTTGCCGACTATCAGCGGCAGTTCGAAGCCAATTACGAGAAGCTGAATTACGCCAACAACCTGTCGTCGCGGGTGCTGGCGCACAGCCACACGGTTGTGGAAAAGGCCTTCGGTCCGCAAGACCATTTCAGCAAGGTCCTGGAAGTCGGCGCCGGCTCCGGCCAGCACGCCGCCTCCGTCCGGCACGGCTTCGACGAATATTGGCTGACCGAGGGCAACCCCAACATGCTCGATCAGGCGCGTGCCCGCATCGGGCCCGATGAGCGGTTTCGCTACCAGAGCGAAGACGCGACGCGGCTGAGTTTTGAAAGCGGCTCTTTCGACCGCCTGATCGCCACCCATGTTCTGGAGCATATCGTCCACCCGCACGAGGTCCTGCGCGAATGGGCGCGGGTGATCAGGCCGGGCGGAACGCTGTCACTGGTCCTGCCCTGCGATCCCGGCCTTGCCTGGCGTGCCGGGCGCAGTTTTGGCGTGCGCCAGCGGGCCGAGGGCGCCGGCATCGCTTACGATTACTGGATGGCGCGCGAGCACGTGAACTCGATTTTCAATCTGGTGACGTTCATCGGATACTATTTTCACGATATCAACGCGACCTGGTGGCCGCTTCGCCTGCCATTCGCCGACATAAATCTGATCTATGCTGCCAGTATCCGGATCTAGAACGGCCATGTCGATGGAACTCGGCATTATCCTTGCCTGTGTGATGGCCATCATATCGGGCCAGCTGATGTTCAAGATCGTCGGCCTGGAGCTTGCCGGCACCGGCCTGATCGGCTTGGCGTCGAACTTGAAGGCCGCCGCCATTCTCATTGCGGCTCTGGCAATATACGGATTGGCGACGATTGCCTGGGTCTGGGTGTTGCAGACGGTCCCGCTGGGCCGTGCCTATCTGTTCATGTCGCTGAGTTTTGCCGCCATTCCCATCCTCGCCCACTGGCTTCTTGGCGAAGACCTCTCGGTCCGAATCATGGTCGGTTCCGGCTTGATCGTTGCCGGCATCATGGTAACGGCAACCGACCTTTAAACCGCCGGTGTGGCTTTTGAAGATCGTGCCGTTTACTGGACGCCGAGCTTGGGAACAGACAGATAAAGGATGCGCTTTTGCTCAACGCGGGCATGAGTGAGACTGTCCAGAATCAGCCCGCAGGCGCCCATCAAAAAGGCGATGACCATCATGCCGGTGGAGACGATGGCCGTCGGTATCCGCTCCACAAAACCGGTCTCCAGCCAGGTCGCAATGACCGGAATCATCAGGCCGGTTCCTGCCAGCGCGAAAGCCAGCGCAATGGTCGAATAGAAGACGATTGGGCGCGTTTCCTTCAAAAGCATGGCGAACATCATCATGATCCGCAAACCGTCCGAATAGGTATTCAGCTTGCTCGCCGAGCCTTCCGGCCGGCGGCCGTAATCGAGTTCCAGTTCCACCACCGGAATCATCAGCTGGCTGGCATGGACAGACATTTCCGTTTCGATCTCAAAGCCCGTCGAAATTGCCGGGAAGCTCTTGACGAAGCGCCGGGTGAAGGCCCGGTAACCGGAGAAAATATCGGTGAAATCAGTGCCGAACAGCGACCGGTACGCAACGTTGAACACCTTGTTGCCGAGCGCGTGGCCGGCCCGGCCGGCATCCTCCGTCACCGCACGCCGTGTGCCGACGACCATGTCGACCCGCTCGGTGACCAGTGCATTGACCAGCGAGGGTGCGTCGGCGGGATCATAAGTGCCATCACCATCGGCCATGACATAGATATCGGCATTGATGTCGGCGAACATCCGCCGCACGACATTGCCCTTGCCCTGCCGCGATTCGCGGAACACTTTTGCCCCGGCGCTGGCGGCCTCGCGCGCCGTGTCGTCAGTCGAATTGTTGTCGAAAACGTAGATTTCCGCGTTCGGCACCGCCTCAGCGAAACCGCGGACAACGCGGCCAATCGTCAACGCCTCGTTGTAACACGGCAGCAAGATTGCGACGCTCAATCCGTCGCTGATGCGCAGATCCGCCATTTGACTCTCCCCAAACCCGCTACAGGCCGGCTTTCCGGCATTGTTATCTCGTCCTACTGCAATGCCGTTAAAGTTGCGTAAGGGCGTGGTGGGCTTTGCTAAGGCTTCGTTCACCATCTTTTCACTTCAAGGCGAGACAATCACACCGATCGGGCACACCGAACGGACTGCTGTCGACGCTTGCGCCGTCGCCGATCCTTAGATGTCCGTAACCGTGACAGGCCAGATATGGGCTTTCCAGATGAGTGAAACAATCGACACCAGCGGCATTTACTGGAACGATGACGCGTCGGCTGGCAAGCCGGTCCCGGGAATAATCCGAGCGCAACGCGATCGCTCCGCCGCAATGATCCTCGCCGTCTGGGCGGTCTGCGCCGTGGCGTTGACAATTGCATTCTGGCCGCATCCCTGGCGGATCCTGGCGCCCGATCCCGACAGTCTTATGCGTCTCGTCCAGGTCCGCGATCTCCTCGCCGGCCAGGCCTGGATCGACCTGACCCAGTCAAGGCTGGCGCCGCCGGACGGCGTCCTCATGCACTGGTCGCGCCTTGTCGATGGTCCCATTGCGCTGGGCATCAGGGTCGCCGAACAATTTGCCAGCCCGCAAAGGGCAGAGGCGCTGGTGCTGATCGGCTGGCCGCTGCTTGTGCTGTTTGGATTTATCACCGCATCGGTCCGCGCCGCCACGGCGCTCGGCGGACGTGGTTGTGCCTTCCCGGCAGCCATCCTGGCGATTTTGTGCCTCGATGCGCTGATCTATTTCATTCCCGGCCGGCTTGACCATCACAATGTTCAGCTGGTTCTCATCATGACCGCGATGGCCGGCATGCTGTCCCTTCGCTCAGGTGTCACCGGCGGTGTTTTGGCCGGTCTGGCGTTGGCCATATCCCTCGCCATCGGCATGGAGACGGTACCTTATTTGATGGTGATTGCCGGATATGCAGCCCTGCGCTGGGCCTGCGCCAGGCCCGACGGGGCGAAAACCGATCCGGCGATTGCCGCCTTTGGCCTGTTTTTCGCTTTTGGTCTCATTGCTGCCTTTGACCTGTCGATCCCCTGGCATGCAACGCCGGTCTGTGACGCCTTTTCGCAGCCTTATCTGCTGCCCGGTGTGCTGGGCGGCGCCGGCCTGGCCGCAGCAGTGGTCTCAGGCGCAAACTGGAACCCGCGGGAGCGCTTTGCCGCTCTCGCCGGCCTTGGCCTCGCCGCCGGCGGATTGATCCTCTTTGCGTTTCCTGACTGCCTGAGCGGGCCATTCTGGAACATGTCACCGGAATTGAAACGCCTATGGCTGGATTCCATCGCCGATACACAAGGCATCCTCACCTATGGTGCGGTCGAGCCGGTTGCCGCCATCGGCAAGATAGGCGCGCCGGGTCTGGCGCTCGCCCTGGCGCTCTACCAGGCGGCCATGCGCTTTCGCGACCGTCAAGCCGTCGGCGACTGGGTGTTTGGCGCCGCGCTTATCCTTCTCGCCCTGGCCATCAGCATGGTTCACGTGCGCGCAACGCCGTTTGCCAATGCATTCGCCATTCCGGTCCTGGCCGTCTGGATCGCAACAATGCGTGTCAGGACGATCGGGCGCGCCGGCGTGAAACCGGCCATGACGCTGCTTGCCGCCTGGATCCTTGCCACGCCGCTTGCCTATTACGGTATTGGCAGCGCCGGCGCGGCCTTTGGCCGTATCGCCTCGTCAGCGCCGGTCGAGACGTCTGTCGCGGCGACCAAATCCGGCCAGATTGCCAACCCCCTGACCGGCCCGTTGACGGACCTTCAGCGCGAATGCGCCGACGGCGCCAGCGCCGCCGCACTCGCCGCCCTGCCCGCCGGGCGCGTCCTGGCGCCGGTATCTTACGGTCCAAACGTTCTGATCAACTCACCGCATGCCGTGCTATCGGGGCCCTATCACCGGGCCGAGCAGGCGATTCTGGATACCATCCGCGCCTTCAACGGCACCCAGCTGATGGCCCGGGTGATCGCCGAGCGCCATGCGATCGACTATATCGCCGTCTGCCCGACATCCGACGAGGTCCGGCCGACCGCAGCTGAAGCGCCGGACGGTTTTCTGGGCCGGCTTCTGAAGGGCCAGCCGATCCGCTGGCTGGAGCCGGTTGCGGTGCCCGCGGCAACGCCGCTGATGATTTTCAAGGTGCGGCCCGCAATTGCGGGCTGACCGCTTTCGGAGCGAGGCCAGATCATGATAGAAAAACCAATGCTGAGAATCTGCCTGATTGGCGTCTTCCTGCTTTTTGCCGGCGCTGCGCACGCGCAAGGCTCGACCCCGGCCAAGAAGCTGTTCGGCAACAAACCGCTGCCGGCAAGCCTTGCGCCTCGTTCACACGGCTTCTACAGCCGGGGATGTCTTGCCGGCGGCACCGCCATGCCGGTAGACGGGCCCAACTGGCAGGCGATGCGGCTGTCGCGCAATCGCAATTGGGGCCATCCGGACCTGGTTGCCTATCTGAAATGGCTGGCCGGCCAAGCCGCCGCCAAGGACGGTTGGCCGGGCCTGCTGGTCGGCGACATGTCGCAGCCGCGCGGCGGCCCGATGCTCACCGGCCACCGCTCCCATCAGACCGGTCTGGATGCCGATATCTGGTTGACACCGATGCCGAACCGCCAGCTGTCGCGCAAGGAGCGCGAAAACCTGTCGGCCACCGCCGTGGTCAAACCGGGACCGCATAGGGTCTACAAAAACGTCTGGACCGATGCGCATTTCCGGCTGATCAAGCGGGCCGCATCGCACAAACGGGTGCAGCGCATCCTCGTCGCGCCGGGCATCAAGAAGAAGCTGTGCGAGAGCGAGAAAGGCAGCCGACGCTGGCTGCGCAAGATGCGCCCCTATTACGGGCACAATTACCACATGCATATCCGGCTGTTCTGCCCGCCGGGCTCGCCCGGCTGCAAAGCGCAACAGGCGACGCCGACCGATGATGGCTGCGGCAAAGCGCTTGCCTGGTGGTATTCCAAGGAGCCTTACGCCAAGCCCAAGACGCCGCCCAAGCCGCGCAAGGAGATCACGCTTGCCGGTCTGCCGGCCGCCTGCAGCACCGTGTTGAAGGCGAGCGACCGGTCGGATGCCGGGCCGGCGCAGGCGGCTTACGCCGGCAAATCGCTGCCAATGGAAGGCACGGTCACGCTCAAGGTCATGGGACCGGCTGCATCGCTCGCCGACCTGCCAGTGCCCATCCTGCCACGGTCACGCCCCGCCGGCCGATAAGTCTGCAAAGGCTGCTCGCGTTTACGACGTGGCTTCGGCCAGAGCGGCGGGACAGGCGATACCAGTGCCGCCAAGGCCGCAATACCAGAACCGTCAGCCGCCGTTTTGACACGGCCTGGATCCAAAGCGGAAGTCGCTAGCCGAAGGCACGTTGCAGGGACGACTGCATCGTTGATTTGTCTCCAGCACCCGCAGTGACCAAACCGCACAGATCGGCAGCGCCATGGCGACCGCCGCGAAAACTTCACAAATGCTGCATTGTGGAGTCATCGAGCTGTCTTGGTTCAGCCCCAAAATGCGTAAATGTTAACCATTGATAACAGGACAGAAAGGGCATGTGGCGCCTAGGCATCATGACCTTGCAAACGTCGCTACTGGCGATAGCATTCGCAGCGTTCGCCAGCATTCTCGTTCATTTGTTCGATATCAGCCACACCGCAATCCTTGGGATAGCTGTTGCCGCGGTCTTCCTGCACCACGTTGTCAAAATCGAGAATCTGGAAAGCGATGTAGAATAGCTGTCGTCTCGTATTAACGAGCTGGAGGTATAGGGTGGTCACTCCTGACAAGGCCGCAGCCATCACTGCTGATGCTTCGCCATCCATTCGCGGGCCATGCGCTGGGCCTCTAATAGCGCCGCAAA
>CALZIL010000052.1 GCA_945787495.1 uncultured Afifella sp.
GTGTTGGTGGGCCAGGGAATGGCTCGCATTGATGCGATCCGCGAGATCAGCATTGCTGAGCAGACATACTACCGATGGCGAAAGCAGTATGGCGGTATGCCTGGCCGCTTATGTGCAGCGGCTTTGGCGTGATACCGTCAGCATGGTCCGATGGCCAAACTGAAGGCCGGATCACCAAGCTGAAGCCCGTCAAAGGACAAATGTACGGGCGCGGAAAGATCGATCTGCAGCCAGCCCGCTTGATCGGCGCATCGTAGCGATATTCCACACCGAAATCGCGTCAGACCCAAAATTCAGCGCCGATTGACAACCTTTTCGAGACCGCGACGATCTATAGAAAAAGTGGTCGCTTCACACTGGTGAAATCACCGACTTTCCGGCGAAAAAGGCGAGCAAGTTGCCGAGCGTCAGCTCTTTGCGTTTGCGCCTGACATCTTCGGTCTGTGTGCCGATATGGGCGGCCATCACGACCCGATCCGACTTTCTCAGCGCTTCCGCGACATTGGGCTCGCCGACGAAGACGTCCAGCGCCACCGCGCGGATTGTGCCGGCGTCCAGCGCCGCGATCAGCGCCGGCTCGTCGACGATGCCACCACGCGCGATGTTGACCAAAATGCCCTCTTGCCCCAGCGCCTCCAGGACATTTGCGTCGATCAGCCCGCGCGTCAGAGGCGTTTCGGGGCAGCACAGGACGAGAAAGTCACTCTGCCGGGCCAGCGTGACGACATCCGGCACATAGTCATAGGGCGCGTCCTTCTTCTTGCGGGGGCCGAAATAGCTTACCTTCATGTCGAAGGCCGCCGCCCGCTGCGCGACGGCGCGGCCGATGGTTCCGAGCGCCACGATGCCACATCGTTTTCCGGTGAGACCAACGCCTTGGCGGCCGTAAGGTTCGCTGGCCCATCGGCCCGAGCGGACGAAGCTGTCGCCCTCCGGCAGCCAGCGCGCCGCCGCAAGCAGCAGCCCCATGCCGAGCTCGGCAACGGCGATCTTGGAATCGTCCGGTGTGTTGGTGACCACGATGCCGCGCTCGCGCGCCGCGTCAAGATCGAGCGCCTGAAGGCCGGCGCCCCACACCGAGACGATTTTGACATTGGGCAGTCCATCCAGCAGTTTCCTGTCGTAGCCGCGAAAACCGCTCGTCACCAGGCCGGAGATGCGCGGGCCGACTTCGGCAAAAAAGGCATCCTTGTCGTCGGCGGCGTCGAGCCTGTGCAGCGTGAAATGCTCCTCGATCGCCGCCGCGTGTTCAGGCGGGATATTGGCCGCCAGCAAGATCTCTGTAGAAATTGGACTCTACCCCCTTCATGCCATGCCGAATGTCAGAATACAGTTTATAGAATGAACTAGCCAAGATATCTGGTGAACTTGCAACGGAGGAAACCGCCCCTGGCCGACCGCCGCTCACCCGACACTTTGCGCAGTGCGCGCTGGTTCGCCCATGCCGATCTGAAATCGCATGTGCACCGCGCCCGCGCCATGCAAATGGGCTATTCAGCTGAGGATTGGGGCGGCAAACCGTTGATCGCGATCATCAACACATGGTCGGACATCAATCCCTGCCATGCGCATTTCCGGCACCGCGCCGAGGATGTGAAGCGCGGAATCCTGCAAACTGGTGGCTTTCCGCTGGAGTTGCCGGCGATTTCACTTGCTGAAACCTTCGTCAAGCCGACCACCATGCTCTACCGCAACCTTCTTGCAATCGAATGCGAGGAGCTGCTGCGCTCGCACCCGGTGGACGGAGCGGTGCTGATGGGCGGCTGCGACAAGACGACGCCGGCCCTTCTGATGGGCGCGATCAGTGCCGGATTGCCAGCCATCTACCTGCCCGGCGGGCCGCAGATCAATGGCAACTGGCACGGCCAGCGGCTGGGCAGCGGTTCGGACGCCTGGAAATTCTGGGACGAACTGCGCGGTGGCACGATCGACGAGGCGACCTGGAACGAGGTGCTGGCCGGAACCAACCGCTCCTACGGCCACTGCATGACCATGGGTACGGCAAGCACGATGACCGGCATAGCGGATGCGATGGGCATGACGCTGACTGGCGGCAGCTCAATTCCCGCGCCCGATGCCAATCACATCCGGCTCGCGGCCGCATCCGGTCGCAGGATCGTCGAGATGGTGTGGAAGGATCTCACGCCGGCGCGCATAATCACTCCGCAGGCCATCGAGAACGGCATCTGCGTTGCGGTGGCGATGGGCTGCTCCACCAATGCGGTGATCCATGTGCTGGCGATCGCGGCGCGGGCCGGTGTGGAGATCAGCCTGGATGATTTCGACCGCATCGCGCGCAAGGTGCCCGTCGTGGCCAATGTCCGCCCCAGCGGCAGCGAATATCTGATGCAGGACTTCTACGAGGCGGGCGGCCTGCGCGCGCTGATGAACCGCATTCGCGATCATCTCAATCTCGACTGCATGACGGTTTCGGGAAAGACGCTGGGCGAGGCGATCCGCGACGCCGACGTCTACAATGATGACGTCATCCGCTCGGCCGAAAATCCTCTTTATGCGGACGGCGCGATCGCGGTGCTCAAAGGGAACCTCGCGCCGGACGGCTGCGTAATCAAGCCGGCGGCTTGCGAACCGCGGTTCCTCAAGCATCGCGGGCCGGCGCTGGTCTTCGATTCGATGGCTCAAATGAAGGCGGTCATCGACAACGACGATCTCGAGGTTACCGAAGACCATGCGCTGATCCTGCGCAATTCAGGCCCGCTGGGCGGTCCCGGCATGCCGGAATGGGGGATGCTGCCGATTCCAAAGAAGCTGGTCAAGAAGGGCGTGCGCGACATGCTGCGCCTCTCTGATGCGCGGATGAGCGGCACAAGCTACGGCGCCTGCGTGCTGCACATCGCGCCGGAGGCCTGTGTCGGCGGACCTTTGGCACTGGTCGAGAATGGCGACGTGATCAGCGTCGATGTCACCAACCGCAGTATCACGCTGGAGGTGGACGACGAAACGCTTGCCGTGCGCCGGGCGAAATGGGCGCCACCTCCGGCACCCTATGAGCGGGGATATGGCTGGATGTTCGCGCAGCATGTGGCGCAGGCGAACAAGGGATGCGACTTCGACTATCTCCAGACAAGCTTCGGCGCACCGCCGAAGGAGCCGGACATCTACTGAAATATCCCGGGCGGCGACTGCTGGCCGGTGATCAGATGGAAACCGTGCCGACCGAGGACCCGCCGCACGCGTGCAGAATCTGGCCGGTTACGAAACCGGCGCCGCGCTCCAGGAAGAAGGCGATGGCGAAGGCGATTTCTTCCGGCGTGCCGAGACGCCCCATCGGCACATCCGCCACAAAGGCGCCCAGCCTTTCCTCGGCGTCGGGCCCACTCAAATTGTTGCGCCGGAACATCTCGGTGATGGTCGGTCCCGGCGACACGGCGTTGACCGTTACACCCTCGGTCGCAAGCTCCAGGGCCCAGGTGCGGGTCATGCCGACAATGCCGGCCTTGGCCGCGCCGTAGCTCGTGCGGCCCGGCCGCCCCAAGGCGCCACGGCTGGAAATGTTCACGATCCTTCCGTATCGCCGCGCGCGCATGCCCGGCAGAAAGGCCTGCGTGACTTGCACGGCGGAGCGCAAATTCATGTCGATCACCCGCCGGAACTGATCGAGATCGACCGATCCAATCCGCTCGACGACGTTGAGGCCCAGATTGTTGACCAGACCGTCGACCTCATGGCGGGCGTTGATGTGCTCCAGCACCTTCGTGGTCTGGTCGATATCACCGAGATCGGCCTTGAACAGCTCTCCCGGGAAGGTGTCGCCGTGATCGGATCGGGCGATGCCGACAACGGCGAATCCGCGCTCCGCCAAACATTGCGCGGTCGCCAAACCGATGCCCTGACTTGCGCCCGTTATGACTATTGTATCCGGCAACCCGTTCCTGCCCCTGCCATCGCCCCGTTTCAGACGGTTGAGCGCCGCACCGGCGGGTCGAAGAAATCGCGGCTGATGACGTCTGCGGTTTCGACGACCAACGGGGCAATCATCCGGATGTGTTCGGCGCTCATGCGGGCCTCGGGTCCGCGCAGTGAAACCGCCGCCTCGACCCCGCGCGCCTGATTGAACACCGGCGCAGCCACCGCAGCCGCGCCATCAACTCTCTCCTTGCCATATCGCATATCAAGTGAAGTCTAGCCATCACATACTCCGAGTGCGCAAAATTGTGAAACGCGGTTTTGCAATGCAAAACGTCTGTGAAGGCGCCTGAAAGAATTTTGCTACTGCGGTTTTGGCCTCAGCTCCTCCCTTCGGGGGCACTGTCGCGGTGCTTTCAATGCCGCCGAAGCGGGCAGGGCGAGGTTTCCAAAAGCCGCATGCTTGCACAGCAGCATGGTGCATCGGTCGAAATTAGAAAATCGTTTCGATTCGGCTTGCTCCTCCGCGCCAAGGCCTCGCGGCCTCGTCCCGGGGGCTGTCGGCCGTTCCTGGGCGGAGCTTCCACCGCCTTTGCAGACCTTCGGAGCGCAGGCGGGCCGCTTGCTCTAGCTTGTTGAGATTTTGCAAGTGAATATCATTATATGAAATAGCGGCGATGGTTGGATCGTGCGCGCAATTGGCCAGCGGGAGGGCATACTGTGGCGGTAACGGCAATCAAGGTCGGCAAGTTGATCGATGGCAATGGCGGGCCAGTGATCGACAAGGGTGTGGTCATCATAGACGGCAAGCGCATCAAGGCCGTGGGCGCCGAGGCCGATGTGACCATCCCGCCGGATGCCACGATCATCGATGAGCCGACTTTGACGGCCATGCCCGGCATGATGGATCTGCATCTCCATATCGGGCAGTTCAACAACCTCACCTTCCGCAATTACCGCGTTGCGCAGTTCGAGATCACACCCGAACTGCAGCAGCTCTATATGCTGTTTCACGCCCAACTCTGCTTCGAGAGGGGCTTCACCACGCTGCGAGACGAAGGGCTGATGTCGAGTCGCGGCCTTCTGACCGAACACACGATCGCCGTGCGGGATGCGATCAATTTCGGCATCTTCGCCGGTCCGCGCATCATCGTGGCGGCGTTCACGGTCGGCACCGGTTCGCATCTCGATCTCATCCTGCCGCGAGCGAGCCTGCGCAATCCGACCGCTACAGCCGATGGCGTGGAAGAGATGCGCAAACTGGCACGGCAGAACCTCCTAAAAGGCGCCGACTGGCTGAAGATCAGCGCTTCAGGCGGCGGCGGCACAGACAAGGAAAGTCCGCGCGTGCGCAACCATACGCAAGATGAGTTAGATGCGGTTTGTGACGAGGCGCATGCGCAGCATGCCTATTGCTCGATCCACTGCTTCACACCCGAATCGCAGTCGATGGCGATCAATGCCGGCGCCGACACGATCGAGCACATGGTCTTTCACAGCGACGAGATGATCGAGGAGATCGTAAAGCACGGCATTCCCGTCTGCCCGACGCTCCTGCATCGCACCGACCACGCAATCGAGGTTCGCCGGCAGATCGGCACGCCGGAATTCACGCTGGACAAGATGAAGAAGATCCAGCCCTTCACCTTTGAGACGTTCCAGGCAATGCACAAGGCAGGCGTCAAGATCTTCATGGGCACCGATATGGGGCAGGAGCCGGACATGGGGAGCAACGCCATGGAGCTGGGAATCTATGTGAAGCTGGGCATGAAGCCGATGGAGGCGATCCTGACCGCGACCAAGAATGCCGCCGAGGCCGTGCATCTGGAAAAGGACATCGGCACGTTGGAAAGCGGCAAATGCGCCGATGTCCTGCTGGTCAATGGCAATCCGGCCGAGGACATCACGGTGCTGCAGCCGCGCGAGAACATCAAGGTGGTGATGAAGGAGGGCAAGATATTCGTCGACCGCCGCAAAGGCCGTGAGAAGGACGTCATCGACGTCGACTATGGCTCCTGGGCGCTGGCCGACGGCTGACGAATTCTTGGCCGGCCCGTAAGGGCTGAAGGTATCTGTGCAAAGGCGATTAAACTACCGCGACAGAGCCGAGCACGGCCAAGGGGCCCCCTCAACTTCAATACCGCGTGCACCGCATAAACCATCGCCAGACACAGCAGCGACTTTTGCAACACAATCGGCCACAACCGGACATTGGCGGTGTCTGAATAGCAGGCGCGATTTGACGCATCGCGATGCCGGTAAGGCAAAGGCCCAATCGCCATGAACAACGATTGCAGTTCTATCCTTGTCGAAGAATGCCGCGCCAGCCGCACCGTGATTTATCACGCCGCTATAGGCCAAATGGCAGACCCTTCCAAGCATCTGGTTCAAGAAACGACCATGGTCCTTCGACTTGGTCACATCTCCTTGAGACAAAGGTTGCATGGCGGTCGGAATTCAATGACAGACTGCTATCAAAACCCCATCTGGGGGATGTCGGTAAGAGAACCAGCCAATGACCAGCCCAGCACCGATCGCCCTTTATTACTGGCCGACGCCCAATGGCTGGAAAATCTCCATCATGCTGGAAGAGCTCGGCGCGCCCTATGAGGTGCACTACGTCGATATCGGCAAGGGCGAGCAATTCGATGCCGATTTCCTGGCGATCGCGCCGAACAACCGCATGCCGGCCGTCATCGATCCGGACGGGCCGGGCGGCAAGCCGGTCTCCGTGTTCGAATCCGGTGCCATCCTAATGTATCTCGGCCGCAAATTCGGCCGCTTCTATCCCCTTGATGACGAGCGCGCCCGCATCGAAGTGGAAGAATGGCTGATGTGGCAGATGGGCAATGTCGGTCCGATGCTCGGCCAGAACCACCATTTCCGGCCATCGACATTGACGAGTTTTCCAACGTCAACGCATGGCGCGAGCGGTTGCTGGCGCGGCGCGCCGTTGAGCGTGGCTTCGCTCTCGGATCTGAAAAGCGCTCGAACATCGCAAACGACGAGAAGGCCAAGGCGGTCCTGTTCGGCCAGCGCGCGCGCGTGAGGCCCATACCCCAGAGCGTTTATCATGAAACCGGAGTCCCAGAGAGAAAACTTGGCCTCAATAGAACGGTATCTGGGTTTCGACAGCGACCTTTATGCAAATGATGCAAAGCCCTGAGTGACCGCTGCATTGAGACTACTTTCGCTGCTTTCTACTGTCGCGATCCGTCTCGCGCAGAGAGTGGCCGGCGACGAGTTCTGCAAGTCCGCTGACAAGATGCACGCTGTCTGGTAACGGTGTGCTCGCCTGTCGTTCGGCACTCCACAGGTGCCAGCCGGTACCCGATTAAACCATGTTTGAGGGGACACTCTGATGGATCGCTTCGCACGCGGGCCGTTTCACGTCGGTTATGAGCGTCGCGTCGACCTTAGCGCGCTGCGTGCAAAGCGCGTGGACAAGGCAGACGAGCAACGCAAAAAGGCGGGACTTGACGCTCTGCTGGTGTGGAAGGACGAGAACTGCCGCTATTTGACCGATCTGCGCCCGCAATTGATCGCCGGCAAGACAACGGCGCTCAACGGCGCTCTTCTCGTCGAAGGCAAGGCGCCGATCCTGTTCTGCTCAGGCGGAGAGCGCGACCGGGTCGACCGGACGATGCCATGGATCGAGGAGGCCCATACGATACCGATTATCGAGGAGAAGGCGCTCGTTGAGGGAATGGTGAAGGACATTCTCGGTCCCGTCCTCAAGCAGCACGGGCTGACGGAGGCCAAGTTGGGGCTCGATGAGTCGAATATCGTCTTCACCAAAGCCCTGTCGGCGCAGTTCCCAAAGCTTGCAATCGAGGACGGCGATACACCTATGCAGCAGGCACGGATGATCAAGCTGCCGGAAGAAATCGTGCTTTTGGAAGAGGCCACCGCACTGGCGGATGCCGTGACGGCGAGCGCGACGGCGACGGTTGCTGAGGGCGTTCGCGAATGCGAGGTCGCGGCTGAAGCCATGCGCACTCTGTTCCGGCTCGGTGGCGAGTACGCTCATGTCATGACGCCGTTCGTCGCCTCGGGCGAGCACATGGCGCCGCCGCACAGGATCTGCAGCGACAAGCTGATCCGGCATGGCGATATCGTCTTCATCGACATCGGCGCTTGCTGGAACGGCTATTTCGGCGATGTCGCCCGGGCCGTAATCTGCGGCAAGCCCAGCGATGAACAGAAAAAGATTTACACTGCGGTGTACGAAGGTCTGAAGGCCGGCATCGCTGAGATGCGGCCCGGGCGGACCAATAAGGACGCCGCCGACGCATTGATTAATACGTCTGACAAATATGGCCTCGGAGGCCGTTTCCTGTCCTTGTTCATCGGCCATGGCGTTGGCATTGGCGCCAATGAGCCACCCTATCTCGGCGAAACTCTCCCCGGGGCGCCGGTCTACGAGTTCCAGCCTGGAATGGTTTTTGCGGTGGAGCCGCTGATCTGGGTCGAGGGCGTGCGCGGCGGCGGCGGTGTGCGCCTGGAGGAAATGGTGCTCATCACTGAAGACGGCCCGCACGTGATGTCGCGGGCTCCGTTCGACGAGAAGTTGATTATCTAGAGCCGTATCCCAACAAGCTTGGCTATAGCGGCTCTATTTCGGCGGTATGACCGGCACGAGCAGGTGCGCCGGCCGCTCGGGGCCCGCGTGGAGCGTAACGTCGCCACCATAAATCTCCGCCGGGCGGTCGCGGGAATCGTCATGGCGGAACGGCCCCACACCGGTGAACACGCGGCCGAGGAGTTCGAGACCTTCGCCTGGGCCACCGGGATATTCATAGTCGCGGCCGCGTATGGTGAGCGCCAAGCGAAATCCTGCGGGCACGGCGAGGCAGGTCGGCCAGACCTCGACATCGAGCTCGTAGATCTCGCCGGGGGTCAAGGGCTGCTTGTCGTCGTGCGTGTGGTAGGGCCGGTAGGCGAGCGACAGCGCCGGATCGAGCTTTCGGTGGGAAGCCCGCAGCCAGCCTTGCGCAATCGGCGTATGGGGGTCGAGGGCACCCTGGAAGGTGACCTCTTTCATGTCCGGTGCGAACACCCGCACGACCACAAACAGGTCCGCATCCTCGGTGGCGGAAGAAACCCAGAGCTTGGCGGCGATCGGGCCGGTGATTTCGGTCTCCGCGTCGAGCGGTGCGCTCAGGAAGGTGACACCATCGCTCAGGCCGCCATAGGTGACCGAGCCCTCCGCGGCCGGTGGTTCGCCTGACAGGCCAAGATCGGCGGGGTGCAGGTAGAGCTTGGTCCATTCGGTGCGCGGCAGCGGCCATGCGTCCTCGTGGCGCTCGACGAACCGTTCTCCGGGATGGCGTATCTGAAGCTGCACCTTTGGCTGGTCCTGCCAGCCCGTATCCTCACCCTTGAGAAAGTGACCAAAGAACTTCTTTTGTAAATTGACGCCGTAGTCAGTGTAGAATTCGGTCCAGTGCTCGATGCCGTGGACCTCGAGCCACTTGTGCTCAGACGCCGCGCGAACGAAACCCTCGAAGTTGCCACGCGTGTGGAGCCCCTGTCCGCCCCAATTGCCGGCCGAGAACAGCGGTACGGCGATCTTGGACCAATCCGGCATGCGCGTCTGCCAATAGTCGGCAGCATCGAGCGGATTGTTGTAGCAGTCGTCGTAGAAGTCGCAGCGGTTGGCGCCGAGCTCTTCTTCGGTCAGCGTTGCCGGCCCCGATATCCAGTCGCCGTTCATGGCGCTGCGGAGGCCGCGTGTGCCCTGGCCATGCTGCACTGTGATCACCTGCGAGGGGAACCAGGTCCTGCCGAAAGTGCACAGGATGCCGCCGTGGTGGCTGAGATCGCGGTAGAAGTCGGCGGCGCCTTCCCAGATACACATCGCGGTCAGGTGGGGTGGCTGCAGCGCGGCCACCTGCCACTGGTTCATGGCGTAATACGAGATGCCGTTGAGGCCGATCTTACCATTCGACCAGGGCTGCTCCGCCGCCCATTCGATGCAGTCGTAGAAATCCTTCGCCTCGCGCGCCGACCAGATGTCGAGGAGACCGGGAGATCGGGCGGCGCCTCTTGAATCGACGCGTATGACGGCATAGCCGTCCGGCACCCACTTCTCCGGATCGACGACTTCCCAGTTCTGGTACTTGTTGGTCGAACCGGAGGTCACGTCCGGATGCGCCTCCACCATGCGGCGCCACTGATCGGCGTAAAGGTCCTCAAAGAGCAGACCCTTGCCATAGGGCCCGTAGGACATGATCACCGGATAGCGGCCGTTTTCGACCGGCCGATATATGTCGGCGCGCAGGACGAGGTCATCGTCCATGGAGATCGGGACATCCCACTCGATCCGCATGCCGTCCCGAAGTTCACTCGCCTGCTCGCGCAAATTGACGTCCTCCATCACCTGGTTCCCACGCCGTTGTACGATACTGTCTGAAGCCGATCCACCACGTTCGAGACGTCGGGCGTTGGCGTCGTATTTTAAGTGGAATGGCGCGCCCTGCGGTTTTCATTCCAGGCAACAGCGAGGTTTTGCGATGAAAACAGTCGAAATTCTGGATCGCTTGGACATGATCGAGAAGATGATGGCGTCGTTGGAGCTCAGGCCCCAGGAAACGGCTATCGTGACCATCGACATGCATCGCGGTCATCTCGATTCACAGGTCGCGGCCATGCCAGCGAAGGCCGAGGATGCCGAGCGTGTGATCAAGTCCGCCAGGGAAGCCCTCGATTTCGCACGTGGTAATCGCATTCCGATCATCCACGTGATTCTTGTCTGGCGGAAGATCGCCGGCATCGGCAGCGAGGCAATGTCGGTGCCGTTCTGGGCCGCGATGTCGGCGATCACCGAAGAGGAGAACCGGCTGTCGCCGGGACGCAAGATCAACATCTGAGCGCGCAGTCACTCAGGCTCGAAGTCCGGCTGAACCCTGAGGTGGGCGCGCATGAACCCATCTATTCTGCGTGCTGTGCCTCCCGGCGGTTCTGACGCAGATTGGATACAAAGCTGTAAACTGCGGCGGCCAACGCCAGCACCAAGATGGTCGCCGTGATCGGGCGCGTGACGATCTCGACTATATCGCCTCTGGTGATGGTGAGTGCCCGGCTGAGGTTACTCTCGACGATTGGGCCCATGATGAAGGCAAGCACGATCGGCACGACAGGGATGTTGATCTTCTCCAAGAGATAGGCGATCGCGGCCAGCACGAGCACCATAATGATGTGCACTGAATAGTTTGCATAAGCATAAGCGCCCGCGACGATCAGCAGGAGCACGAAGGGGCCGAGAATGCGCAGCGGCACTCGCGAGACAAGGCTGAAGGTGCTGGTTCCAACGAGGCCGACGGTCAGCAGAAACAGGTTGATCAGCAGCAGGCCGATGAAAACCGTCAATACGAAGTCGCCCTGCTGCTGGAACATGATCGGGCCTGGCACGACGCCCTTTGAGATCAGAACGCCGAGCAGGATCGCGGCTCCGCCCGATCCCGGAATGCCAAGCGACAGCGAGGGCACGAGCGTACCGGCGACCACCGCGTTGTTGGCGACTTCCGGGGCGGCGATACCTTCCGGAATGCCGGTGCCGAACTTTTCCGGGCGTTTCGACCAGCGCTTCTCCTCGCTATAGGCTAGCAGCGCGCCGACCGAACCGCCTGCGCCCGGAATGGCGCCGGCCAAGGTGCCGAGCAAGCTGCCGCGTACCCATGTCGGGATCAGCAGCTTGACGTCGGCGCGCGTGATCCGGTTGCGTTCCTTCTGCTCGGAACGGTCGATGACCGCCTCGCCGGTGGCGGTGCGGCGATTGTCGACGAGGAGCCGGAATGCCTCGGGCCCGGCGAGAAAGGCGATGATAACGACAACGAGCGGGATGCCGTCGATCAGGAAGCCCTGGTTGAACGTGAATCGGAGACCGCCGAAACCGGAAGAGCCGATGGTCGCAAGGAGAAGCCCGATCCCGACGGCGAGAAAACCGCGCGCGGCATCCTTGCCGAAGAAACCGCCGACGATGGCGAGGCCGAACACCCCGACGGCAAACAACTCGCCCGGTCCGAAAGCGAGCGCCACATATCCGAGCGACGTCCCGGCGATGATGAAAATGATCGTGCTCGTCGTGCCGCCGATCACGCCCGAATAAAGCGAAATCCTGAGTGCGCGATGCGCGAGACCCTGCCGGGCCATGGCGTATCCGTCGAGCACGGTCACGGCGGAGGCTCCGGTGCCAGGCGTGCGTATGAGGATCGCGGGTATCGAGCTTCCGTATTCGACCGCGGAATAGACGGCGATCAGGAACAGGACCGCCTGGTCGACACTCATGGCGAATGTCACTGGGAACAGAAGCGCCAGCGCCTGCGAGCTGCCGAAGCCCGGGAGCGCGCCAAGGACGATGCCGATGGCGACGCCGGCCAGCATGGTAAGGATGATGGTGACCGAATTGAGCGTCGAAAGGGCCGCGCCCAGGTCCACAAGGTAAGAGTCCATAGTCTGCGGCCGCCCGGGTCAGAAATGAATGTATCGGGGAAGGAAAAGGAGCGGCAGCGGGATGCGCAGCAGCAGCCCGAATCCGACATAGGTGAAGAGCGTTGTCGCGAGCGACAACGCGAAGGCGTAGCCGAGCGACCGGGCGGGATGATCGCTTAGCGCAGCCATGCGCGGACCGAGCAGTGTCAGCATCAGGACGAATGTCATGATCTCGAAGCCGACGGGCACCAGTAGCAGGCCATAGCCAATGACGAGTGCACAAACGATCAAAAACTCTACCCAGTGGAGCGAGTAGCTCGGCGCCTCGCCCGCCGCTAGCTGGGCGCCGCGCGGCGTCAGTATCGCCTTGATCAGGATCGTCGCCGCGCATATGAGCCCGAAAAGGAGCACCAGCCGCGGAAAGAACGAGTCGCCCGGGTAGCCCGGCAGGATCGGCGGCGTCATGTTCGTCGTCTCATAGAGCATGAACAGGAACCAGCCGAGAATCATTACCGTGGCGGCGACGACGGACGCCTTCATCGGCAGGATTAATTCGAAGCGCGGAAGCTTTTCGCGGTCAGTCTGATCCGACACTCAGTCCCCCATAACGCTTACATGCCCGCCGCGGCCCGGCCTCGCCTGGCTCACGCCGGCTACAAGCAAGTGGGATATCGACCGAAGCGGCGGGCGGGTTGCCCCGCCCGCCAATGGTCATCCGGCCGGACTCAGGAATCCGGCTCAATCATCTTGTTTTTGATCATGAACTCCTTCACGACCGCCTGATTCTTCATCATGTCCTCATTGATCCAGTCGCGATCGTCGCGAATATCGAGATCAATGTGGGTACCTGCCGCGAGATACTCCTTGAAGTAGTCGCGCTTATACATGTTGTGCAGGGCGAGAATCAGCTTGTCCATAACCGCCTCGGGCGTGCCCTTCTTGACTGCAAGACCCTGCCAGTGATGCGGAATCGGGTAGTCAAGGCCTACTTCGCGGACCGTTCGCACGTCCTTCCAGTCCGGATCGTCGAGCCGCTCCTCGAGCTTCATGACGAGCGGAATTGCGGTGCCGGCCTGGAGGTGCGACCGCCACGTGCGTGGCGAGGCCTGGCCAACGTCGATATGCCCACCCATCACGTCTTTCACGGTGTCGCCGTCGCCCTGGTACGGGACGTAGTTGACGCATTCGCCAATGCCGGCGGCATTGAGGAAAGCGATCTGGTGCCGGTGATGAGTTGAGCCGATCTTGTTCGAGCCCATGGATAGTTCGCCGCAGTTCTCCTTGGCGACCTTGATCAGGTCCTCATAGGACTCGATGCCCCATTTGTTGCCCTTGGCTACCGCGACGCCATAAGTGTGATTTTCCACTTCAGCAATGAACTGGAAATCGTCCTGATAGGTCTTGGTGTAGTGCGGCAGATGGAAGTAACCGTAGAAGCTGGCGCTGACATGCATCATGGTTTGGCCGTCGGCGGGTTTGCCGGCGACATACATCACCGGCTCGTTCTGCGAGCCGCCCTTCTTGAACTGCACCTCAACCGGCACGCCGAGCTCGTCCGAGAACCCGCGCGCCAGATTCTGGCACCACGCGGCGACGCTAGAGCCCGGCGATGTCGTGCAGACGAAATCAATCGGCCCGGACGGGAAGTCCGTCGCCTTGGCGGCGCTGGCCTTGATGTCCTCCATGTCCATGTACTGCGCGGTGGCCGGTACGGTCGCGAACGCGACAACGGCCAAGGCACCGACAATTCCAGTGAGTAAGCGCATTTCCTTCCTCCCTTTATTTATTTTCGTGGCAAATTGTTGTTGTTATTTTTGGCTCGTTGCGACCCGAAATTTGCGTCCGCACCGCGAGAGCAGATCAAGCCGCGCATATGGACGTTCCGTCAGGTTGAGACCGCGTGCGGCGAAGTCATGTCGCAACCAAGTGTCATGACCACTCTCGGGCGCATGGTCGAAGGCTTCAAACGACTCGACCCCACGGCACGAACGTTGGGACCGACCGGCTACCCAAGAAATATTTTATATATCGCTACGATACCGCATTCACCGTTGCCGTCAATCGCTGGCCGGGCGTTGTCATCTATGGACGCCCCGGTGATTGCAAGTGGTTTTGATCAGCGCGTTAGCTGGTGAGAGATGTGCCTCGTGCAATGGGAGGTTGGAATCGGTATGAGAACCTTGGAATCTCTGTTGCGACGATGTGATCATGACGAAAATGAGAACCGTTCCTGGCAATGAGGCGAGAATGACCAAGATCTTTGTACCGCAACCGATCCCCCAGGCGGCCGTTGACCGCCTTGAGCCACTCGGCGAAGTGACAATATACCCGCATGTGGATCGCATGATCCCAACAGACGAGCTGCTGGAAGCGGTACGCGATAAGGACGTGCTCTTCGCTATCGGGGAGATCCCGTTTGACGAGTCCCTGATCGACGCCGCCGAACAGCTGAAGCTCATCGCGGCGATGCACGGGTCGGCGAAGTTCGTTGACTTCGCTGCCGCCACGCGCCGCAACATACCCGTCACGGGCCTGCCCTATGGCATGGTCACCAAGACCACCGCTGAGTTCACATTCGCGCTGCTCATGGCCACCGCCTGGCGGTTACCGGAGGCTGACGCGTTCTTGCGCGAGGGGAAGTGGCGGCAAAACCAGTCAATGGCCTTCATGGGCAGCCGACTGTTCGGAAAGACGCTCGGTATCGTCGGCATGGGCACCATAGGTCAGATGGTGGCCCGCCGAGCGGTCGCTTGCGACATGCGCATCACCTACCACAAGCGAACGCGGCTAAGCACGGCGGAGGAGTACGTGCTCGGCGGAGCGGAGTTCCGCAGTCTTGAAGAGCTGTTTACCGACGCGGACTTTGTCGCACTGACGCCCGCGCTGACAAAAGAGACCAAGGGTCTCATCGGCGAACGGCTCATATCGTTGATGAAGCCGAGCGCCATTCTCATCAACACGTCGCGCGGCGATGTGCTCGACGAGGCGGCCCTGGAGGCGGCATTGCAGGAGGGGCGTATCCGCGGCGCCGCGCTCGACGTCTACCGGACCGAGGTACCGGAGGAGAACCCCGGGCCTCTTAAGGGTCTCACGAACCTGCCCAATGTCGTGTTCACGCCCCATATCGGCAGCGCCGCACGAGAGACGCGCGAGGAGATGGCTCTGCGTACCGTTCGCAACATCGAGCTCTTTCTGGCTGGCGAACGGCCGTATCCCGTTCTCAACCCGGAGGTCTATGGTGAGGCCCCGATCAAGGACGAACGCATCGGGTGAATCAAGCTGCCTTGGCGAACCCGCGAGGGAGCAGGTCGGGCAGTTTGGACATGCGGCCTGTGCCGTACCAGTTGACGCGCCGGACGGAGTAGCCGTCCTGCGCCCACGTCTCCAGATCCAGGTTTCAGCCGACCTTGACCGGTTGCCCCGTTTCCGCCGACCGCACGATCGCCTCGAAGACGGCCACGCCGTGAACGATCTGCTCGCTGGTAATGGGAAACGGCGCCTTGCCGGCCACTGCCATCGCGAAGGCTTCTAAACCCGCCTTCAAGGGATCGAAGCCCGTATTGTCGATGATTTCAGGCTGCGAGCCCGCGGCTGCATTGCCAGGCACCGGTATGAAACGGAATGTATCCAGGCTCTGCCTGGTCTCGGCAATGCCGTTCGTGCCGAATACCGTGACGGAATAACTTGCGGCGCTTGCCAACGAGCAGACGCTGGTCGAAGTCACGCCGTTCTTGTGCTTCATGGTGAACAACGTCGTATCGTCTACAAGGGGTGCCGCACACCGCGTGTTGACGCAAAAGACCTCATCGACCTCGCCGCAAAGGTCGATGAAACAATCCATCAAATGGACGCCCAATCCGGTCATCGCACCGGCCGGAGTCTCCTCCGGGTTGATGCGCCACGACTCCTTGGCCAGTCGCAAGCCGCTTGGCGTAGAAATCTCGGCGACGCAGCAGGACAGAGTGCCCAGGCGTCCGTCGTTGATGCGATTGCGGATTTCGATGATGGAGGGATGGAACCGGCGCTGAAAATCGATGCCGAGCACAACGCCGGCCTGTTTGACCGCGTCGAGCGCAGCCCTGGCACTGCCGACGTTCAGCGTGAACGGCTTTTCGACATAGACGTGCTTGCCCGCCCCCGCCGCACGCTTGATATGCTCTTCGTGCTGGCGATGGGGCGTCGCGTACACGACCGCGTCGACCTCGGGATCCTTAAGGATGGCGTCGAGATCGTCGCGCAGATCGATCTTCCGGTCGCGGCAAAAGTCCTCCGCCTTGCTGCGCGTGCGCGTGTTGCCGGCGACGAAGGTGATCTGATCGCTCTTGCCCTGGACGCTGTCGACGAGCTTCTGCCCCCACATGCCGAGACCGATGATTGCAGCTCGAACCATGTTTTCTCCGTTTTCGTTGGAATTGCTGGAATTGGGAGCCGGTAAGATGCGTCATACCGACGGCGCCATTTACCCAATATCGACGGCGCAGATCCGAGATGGATCAGTGTGTTTGCTCGACAACGGCGACTTCCTGAACGGCCTAGCCGCGATGGATCGAACGGGGACGACCATACCGGCATCAGACAGGGTGTGACAAGGACGGCGCTTCGCCGTTCATTCGCATCGCCGTCAAAGGGAATTCCGTCGCGCGGGCCGATCTTCTCCCAACAGCAACTGCGCCGTCAGCGTGCAGATCCACTCACGTTCGCTGGCTGTGAGACCCGGTATTGCGTCGATTGCCGCCATCGGATCGTCCGGCCCCATGTCGAACGGATGGTCGGTGCCGATCACGATGTGGTCGGCGCCAGCCATGTCGATGAGATGGCGTGTCGCCTGCGGATGGTGGGTTAGCGAGTCGAAGTAGAATCGCTTGAAGAGTTCTTCGGGCGAGGTTTGAGTGTTCATCTTCGGCTCGGACCGCACGTTGAAGCCATGCATGAAGCGCCCGATCTGGTAGGGCATGAAGCCGCCGCCATGTGCGCAAAGGATACGCAACGTCTTCAGGTCATCCATCGCGCCGCTGAACATGAGATGCGCCAGCATGAGCGTGGTGTCGAGCGGAAAGCCGACGAAGTTGTGCATGTAATAGGCGTCCATGCCGCCATGCGCCAGGCACTGGTAGGGGTGCGCGAAAACGAAGCAGCCAAGCTGTTCGATAGTCTTCAATACCTTGCGAAATTTCCGATCGGCGAGCGACGTGCCCTCTATCGAGGTGGCGAGTTCGACCGCCTTGAACCCGTATTCCCTCACCACGCGCTCAAGCTCGCTGATCGCGGCGTCCGGATCTTGCATCGGCAGGTGGGCCATACCGCGCAGCCGGTCGGGATGCTGCGCCACCATCTGCGCGATACCGTCATTGGCGAGGCGCGCGACTTCAAGCCCGGTCTCGGGTTTGAGATTGTAGAAGAAGATCGGCGGTCCCACCGAGATCGCGGCAATATCGAGTTTGACCCGGTCCATCCACGCCAGCTTCGCGTCAACCTCGCAGAATTCCGGCAACAGCTCGGCTATGTGGCCATGGTTGTCAAAATAGCGTTTGCCATTTTCTTCGACGATTTTTGTGCCGAACTTTTCCGGTTCACGTTTGATGGCCTGGATAACGGTCTCGGGAATGACATGGTTGTGCAAATCGATGTTGGTCATAATCTGCAAGCCTCACATGCAATAAACGAATAAGAATCGACGGTCTGATAAAATCGTCCTCGCTTTCATGGGCTGCCTCCCGGGGGATTGGCGGCAAAGTAGGCGGCATCTTGCGGGCGTTGGGTCCATCCTTCTATGCCGCGATTTGCAAGATGGCGGGAGGTCATGTCGTCACCGATACGGACGCGGAACAGGAGCGTGCGCTCCGGCCCATTGACATATTCGTGCACCTCGCCCGGCGGATGAACAACGAATGAGCCGGGGGAGATGGCGACCTCAAGATCGGGTATGCGCATTCGGCCACCGCCGCTGAAACAGAAATAGATCTCGGTCGCATGGGGGTGGCAGTGATCGGGGCTGATCTGACCGGGTTCCCAACAGGCGAGCGACACATCACCGCCGGGCCACTGGTCGAGAATCCGCTCGACATGGTGCGTGGGATCGAACCGCTGTTCCTTGTTCACATCGAAAACATCCATGTTCACTCACTCCGAACGGTATGGTTCCAAGTTGGCGCCGATCCTATGGTCATATGATCATTGCAGGCCTAGAGAACACCATAAAATCACAGGATTGACGTCGGCAACAACCTGACCGAAGACGGGCAGGCAGCACCGCCGTTGCTGATTGAAAGAGTGAGCAGAGGGGAAATATCGGGATGAAACCAAAGGTATTTGTCGTTCAGCCGGTACCGCCGGAGCCACTCGAAATGCTTGCGCAG
The DNA here is from genome assembly GCA_945787495.1 of uncultured Afifella sp. Classification (GTDB taxonomy): domain Bacteria; phylum Pseudomonadota; class Alphaproteobacteria; order Rhizobiales; family Afifellaceae; genus CALZIL01. The sequence continues at coordinate 18,657 of CALZIL010000052.1, forward strand.
CATGCAGATGTCGAGATGTTTCCGCATCTCGACCGCATGGCGACGAGGAGCGAGATCGCTGCCGGTATCGCGGACGCAGACTACGTGTTTGCGCTCGGCGAGAACCCGATCGACGCCCAAATGATCGCAGATGCGCCGAAGCTGAAAATGATCGCCGTGATGGAAATCTTTCCGGTCCGGATTGACATGGATGCGGCAACCGCAAAGGGCATTCCGGTCACCGGCCTGCCGCATGCAGACGAGATCACCGACACGACCGGCGAATTCACATTCGGCCTGATCATGGCGACAAGCTGGCGGATCCCCGAAGCAGACAAGCTCTTGCGCGCTGGCGACTGGCGCCAGTACCAGACCAGGACCCTGCCGACCCAGCGCCTGTGGGGCAAGACGCTGGGTATCGTCGGGCTCGGCCGGATCGGGCGCGGCGTCGCGCACCTGGCCAATGCCGCGCGCATGAAGGTTGTCTACACCGACCGGGCGCGGCTGGAGGA
>CALZIL010000053.1 GCA_945787495.1 uncultured Afifella sp.
CTGTCCGTCGGCATTGAGCGCCAGCGGTTTTTGTTTGGCACCGATTCCAACGGCCGCGACATGTTGACGAGGACACTGGTCGCCGGCCGCATCTCGCTGACCATCGGCCTGCTGGCGACCTTCGTCGCGCTGCTGATCGGCGTCACTTATGGCGCGGTGTCGGGCTATATCGGTGGCCGCACCGACATGGTCATGATGCGCGTTGTCGATGTGCTTTATTCGTTACCTTTCATTTTCTTCGTCATTTTGCTGGTCGTCTTTTTTGGCCGCAATTTCATCCTGATGTTCATCGCAGTCGGCGCGGTGGAATGGCTGGACATGGCGCGCATCGTCCGCGGCCAGACCATTTCGTTGAAGCGCCAGGAATTCATCCAGGCGGCGGAAGCCATGGGCGTCGGCAATCGTGGCATCCTGCGCCGCCACATCGTCCCCAACACGCTCGGGCCGGTCGTCATCTATATGACCTTGCTTGTGCCCAAGGTGATCCTTCTGGAAAGTTTTCTGTCCTTCCTCGGTCTTGGTGTGCAGGAGCCGATGACAAGCTGGGGCGTGCTGATTTCAGAAGGCGCCCGCAACATCCAGGGCGCCTCGTGGATGCTGATCTTCCCGTCGATCTTCCTCGTCGCGACGCTGTTTTCGCTGAACTTCATCGGCGATGGCTTGCGCGACGCGCTCGATCCGAAGGACCGCTGACATGGCGGCCGGCTCCGATCACGGCGAAGCGGTCCTGTCGGTCAAGGACCTTAACGTCCGCTTCCGCGTGCCTGACGGCGAGGTCCATGCCGTGTGCGGCGTCGACATGCATGTCGCGAGCGGCGAGACGGTTGCCATTGTCGGCGAATCCGGCTCCGGCAAGAGCCAGTCGATGATGGCGGCGATGGGATTGCTCGCCGCCAATGGCTGGGCCGAGGGCGCCATCCATTATCGCGGCCGGAACCTTGTCGGTCTTTCGACGCGCAAGCTCAATCACATCCGCGGCGAGAAGATCACCATGATCTTCCAGGAGCCGATGACCTCGCTTGATCCGCTCTACAAGGTCGGCCGGCAATTGGCCGAACCGCTGATCCACCATAGCGGCATGAGCCGGCGTCAGGCCCGTCAGCGGGCGGTCGAGCTTCTCGACCTGGTGCAGATCCCCGAACCCGGTCGCCGCATCGATGCCTATCCGCACGAACTGTCCGGCGGTCAGCGCCAGCGCGTCATGATCGCCATGGCGCTGGCTAATGATCCCGATATCCTGATTGCCGACGAGCCGACCACGGCGCTCGACGTCACCATCCAGGCGCAGATCCTGGAACTGCTCAACGAACTCAAGGATCGCCTCGGCATGGCGATCATCTTCATCACCCATGATCTCGGAATCGTCCGTCACATGGCCGACCGGGTCTATGTCATGCGTGAAGGCGAGGTGGTGGAGGAGGGACCGATGGCGCGCGTCTTCACGGACCCGCAGCATGATTACACCAGGATGCTGCTTGCCGCCGAGCCGACCGGTCACAAGCCGCCGGTGCCGGAGACGACGCCGGTCCTGCTCAGTGGCGAGGATCTCGTCGTAACCTTCCACACCCCCGGCGGGTTCCTGTCCGGCGAGACTCATGACCTGAAAGCCGTCGACCGGGTTTCGGTGACCTTGCGGCGCGGCCAGACGCTCGGTGTCGTCGGCGAATCCGGCTCCGGCAAGTCGACTCTCGGCCGGGCGCTGTTGCGGCTTCTGCCGATTGAAGGCGGCATCCATTTTGAAGACCAGGACCTGACGGAAGTCGATATGCGCAAGGCGCGCCATTTGCGCCGCGAATTGCAGCTGGTCTTCCAGGACCCGTTCGGATCGCTGTCACCGCGCATGACCGTCGGCCAGATCGTCACGGAGGGCCTGCTCGTGCATGAGCCGCAACTCTCCGCTGCCGAGCGCGACCGCCGGGCTGTGGAAGCGCTGAAGGAGGTGCAACTCGACCCGGCAATGCGCAACCGCTATCCGCATGAATTTTCCGGCGGCCAGCGCCAGCGCATCGCCATCGCCCGCACGATGATTTTGAAACCCAAGGTCGTCGTCCTCGACGAGCCGACCTCGGCGCTCGACCGCTCGGTGCAAAAGGAGATCGTCGAACTGCTGCGCGGTCTGCAGCGCGCCCATGACCTGTCTTATATTTTCATCAGCCACGACCTCGCCGTCGTCCGCGCCATGGCCGACGAGGTGATGGTGATGAAGGATGGCAGGGTGGTGGAACAGGGTCCGACCGAGGCGATCTTCGCCGATCCGCAAGAGCTTTACACCAAGGCGCTGATGGCTGCGGCCCTTGAAGGTGTGGTGCTTGACACCGGTGTGCAGGAGATGCCGGCGCAGGCCTGAATTGCGCTCCAAGGTCTGTATTCATAGATAATGCTTGAGCGGCCTCTCACATTGCTGCTGTGAAATGTGATCCGGACACCCGGCGGGGTCGGGCATGCCGCAGATCAGCCATACACGGAAGTGTCGCTGCCATTTCAATTATCTGACGTTGGGGAGACTGATGATGCGATGGGTTCTCTGGATATTCTTGGCACTCACGGTTGTGGGAGGCGGGGCGATCCTTTTTTTGGAACCTGCGATGGCCGCCATTGCATGTCCGTCCTGTATGGGTTTCGAAAGGGTCGATGAAAACGTCTATGTCGATCGGGTTATGCCCGCTGACAAACGCATCGAAGTCGCGGCTCACCTCAGAAAATCCAGCTCCGCTGTCGAGATGTTCTTCGGAAGTTTGACCACGCATCCGATGATTTTCGCCTGTTCCACAGAGGAGTGCTACCAGAGCCTTGGTGGAAAGGCAGCTCGGGGTGCGGCCTTTGGTGCGACTGCCATTCGCCTTTCACCGCGTGGATTGGACAACGCGATAGCAAAGCATGAATTGGCCCACATCGAGTTCCATGCGCGCCTTGGAATGTGGACGACGATGCGCCGTCTGCCGACATGGTTTGATGAGGGGATGGCGGTGCTCGTCTCGGAGGATCCTCGTTTTGTGGGATCACCCATGCCGAGTGATATGTCCGGCCCCCAGGTGCGGCAGCTCATTTCCCTCAGGCAATGGCTTGCCGCCGCTAATGCCCCCGGTCGAGGCCCTTACGCCCCAGCCTATCGCGAGGTGAAGGCCTGGTATGATCGGGTAGGGCACGCAGGACTTTTAAACTTCATCGAAAAACTGCGCGACGGACAATCGTTCGAGGACGCCTTGAAAGCGATGGATCAGACCTCGCGCGCTCCTTGCGAAAACAGGGAGACTTTCGCTTTAAAATTTCATCCCACGTGAACAACCTGTCCGGAAACTGCGCCCTAGATTATGTCGCGGGCATAGACGCCGTAATCGATGAAAATCTCCGTTCCGTCGATCAGCGATTTTAGCGCGACGAGCCGGATGACGCCATTGTCCTCGTCTATGTCGAAATGGCAATTGGCGTCCTCGGCGTGATTGCAGAAGCTGACATTGCCCATCGCCACGAAGGCATAGCAGCTGTCCGGATCAGCCTCACTGTCCTTCAGGTAGAAGATGTAGCGCTTTAATTCCGTATGCAGGACAGAACTGACCTCATCGGGCCGCAGGATCATGATCGGGTTCGTTTCGACCGTCTCGCCGGCATCGTAGCCGCCCTGCGCGAAGGCGCCCCAGCCGTGGATATGCGATTGTGCGATATAGGTCGTCATGCCGGTCGCGTGAATTCCGCGCAATTGTGCTCTGCCGCTTTCCCTAACGGCAACTTGCCAATGATTGTTTAAAACCGCGGCGAGCAGGCCCTTGAGAAAAAGGGCGCCCCGAGGGACGCCCTTTTCATATTGTCGTTTGCCGGTGTCTAGACCGAATAATACATGTCGAATTCGACCGGATGCGGCATCATCTCGTAGCGGATGTTTTCCTCCCGCTTGAGATCGAGATAGGCATCGATCTGATCGTCGTCGAAGACGCCGCCGGCTTTCAGGAAATCGCGGTCCGCGTCGAGGCAATCGATCGCCTCGCGCAGCGAGCCGCAGACCGTGGGAATGCCGTGCAGCTCTTCCGGCGGCAGGTCGTACAGGTCCTTGTCCATCGGATCGCCCGGATGGATCTTGTTCTTAATGCCGTCAAGGCCGGCCATCAGCATGGCGCTGAACGCCAGATAGGGATTTGCGGCCGGATCGGGGAAGCGGATCTCCATGCGCTTGGCCTTTGGCGAAGCGGTATAGGGGATGCGGCAGGAGGCGGAGCGGTTGCGCGCCGAATAGGCCAGCAGCACCGGCGCCTCATAGCCCGGCACCAGGCGCTTGTAGGAGTTGGTCGCCGGATTGGTGAAGGCGTTGAGCGCCTTGGCGTGTTTGAGGATGCCGCCGATATAGAACAGACAGTCCTCCGACAGATCGGCATATTGGTTACCGGCAAAGACCGGATTGCCGTCCTTCCAGATCGACTGGTGCACATGCATGCCGGTGCCGTTGTCGCCGAACACCGGCTTGGGCATGAACGTCGCCGTCTTGCCATAGGCCTGCGCCGTCTGGTGGATGCAGTACTTGTAGATCTGCAATTTGTCGGCACATCTGACCAGCGTGTCGAACTTCATGCCCAACTCGTGCTGCGCCGCGCCGACCTCGTGGTGATGCTTCTCGGTCTCCACGCCCATCTCGGCCATATACATCAGCATGTCGGAGCGCAGGTCCTGGGCCGAGTCGATCGGCGGCACCGGAAAATAACCGCCCTTGGTGCGCGGCCGGTGGCCGAGATTGCCGCCCTCATATTCGGACCACATATTGGTCGGCAGTTCCGATGAATCGAGCAGGAAGCCGGTATTGTAAGGTTCGGCGCTGAAGCGCACGTCGTCGAAGACGAAGAATTCCGCCTCGGGCCCGAAAAACGCCGTATCGCCAACACCCGTCGACTGCAGATAGGCCAGAGCCTTCTTGGCGGTGGTGCGCGGGTCGCGGTTATAGGCCTCGCCGGTGGACGGCTCCAGAATGTCGCAGAAGATGGCCAGCGTCGGCTGCGCGAAGAACGGATCCACCGTCGCCGTTTCCGGATCCATCATCAACGTCATGTCGGATTCATTGATTGCCTTCCAACCGGCGATCGAAGACCCGTCGAACATGATCCCGTCGGCAAAGGCGTCCTCGTCGATGAGGTTGGCGTCCATGGTGAGGTGTTGCATCTTGCCGCGTGGATCGGTGAACCGCACATCGACAAATTTGATGTCATTGTCCTTGATCTGTTTCAGGACATCGGAAGCAGTGCTCATGTTTTCCCCTTGATATTAGTCATTTACCGGAATGGGTTGAGAGTTTGAATTCGTTGTTCACGTGGCAGACCGAAGCCGGCGGTCAGATGGCATCGACGCCGCTTTCGCCGGTGCGGATACGGATTGCCTCCTGCACGTCGGAAATAAAGATCTTGCCGTCGCCAATGCGTCCGGTCTCGGCGGCGGTGCGGATCGCTTCGACCGCTTTTTCGACCATGTCATCGCCGAGCACAATCTCGACCTTCACCTTGGGCAGGAAGTCGACGACATATTCGGCGCCCCGATAGAGCTCCGTATGCCCCTTCTGGCGTCCAAAGCCCTTGGCTTCGATCACCGTAATGCCTTGCAGGCCGACGTCCTGAAGCGCTTCCTTCACCTCGTCAAGCTTGAATGGCTTGATGATCGCTTCGATTTTTTTCATTCCATGCTCTCTTCCGCCGTGCGCTTTCCCGCCGCGCTTATTGCGCGCGCGGCCGGGAACGCCGTTGCCTGTTCAATATCTGCCCCGAGCAAAGCATGATTCATGCCAACACGGCCGCAAGACCGGCAGCGCGTCCTACAGCCATTGACGGCGGCCGGAAAAGGCCGGCATTTGCGTAATTATACAGGTTAAATACCATCGTCACCACGCCGACCGGGCAATGGCGGTCACCGGGCCTGTCAAATTCTTCGCCTAAGCAATAGGCAATTGCATAAAAAATGCGCAGAAAACGATGACCCTATGCTTGAAATTCTGACACCCGACGAAATGGCCGACGCCGACCGGCTGACGATTGCCGGTGGCGTGCCGGGCCGCGACCTGATGGAAGCCGCCGGCCGGGCCATTGCAGACAGAGCTGCCGCGATGGCCGAACAGGGCGCGTCGGTTCTCGTTCTTGCCGGGCCGGGCAACAATGGCGGCGACGGATTTGTCGCGGCGCGGCTTCTGGCCGGGCAGGGGGTCACCGTTCGTGTTGCGCTGCTGGGCAAGCGCGAAGCCTTGACGGGTGACGCAGCCTTGGCCGCCGCTGACTATGACGGTCCGGTCGAACCCCTGACGGCCGAAACGCGACTTGACGCCGCACTGGTCATCGACGCGCTATTCGGCGCCGGCCTCGCCCGGCCGCTGGCAGGTAGCGTCGCGGCGCTTGTAAACCGTTTGAACGAAACCGAAATTCCGGTGCTCGCGGTCGATCTGCCGAGCGGCATAGACGGCCGGACGGGCGTGGTTTGCGGCGCGGCGATCCGGGCGCGGGAGACAGTGACCTTCTTCCGCTCCAAACCCGGTCATTTTCTGATGCCTGGCCGCGCTCATTGCGGCGTTGTGACACTTGCGCAGATAGGCATTGCGGAGGTGGTTCTTGAGACCGTCAAGCCGGCGTTGTTTGACAATCAGCCTGATCTGTGGCGCGCCGCGTTCCCACATCTGGAGGCCGCCGGCCACAAATATGATCGCGGCCACGCGCTGATCGTCTGCGGGCCGGCGACCCGCACCGGCGCGGCGCGGCTTGCCGCACGCGGCGCGCTCAGGATCGGCGCCGGCCTGGTCACCATTGCCTCGCCGCCCGAAGCGCTGCTCGTCAACGCCGCCCATTTGACCGCGATCATGATCGCCCGGATGGACGGCGCCGAGGGCCTGGCGCGGATCCTCGAAGACAGACGGTTCACCGCGCTTGCCATCGGGCCGGCCGCCGGACTCGGCGAGGATACGCGCAATGCCGTCGCCGCCTGTCTTGAAAGCCATGCCGCCGTCGTCCTCGATGCCGATGCATTGACCAGTTTCGCCGATCGGCCCGAGTCATTGTGGCAACTGATCACGGCTCGCCAGGCGCCGGCTTTATTGACACCGCATGAGGGCGAATTTGCCCGCGTTTTTCCAGATATTGGCGCACTCAGCCGACACGAAGAGGATGCCGGCGAGGGGACTCAAATGAGCAAGGTGGAACGGGCTCGCGCGGCGGCCGAAAGCGCCGGCTGCGCGATCATCCTCAAAGGCGCTGATACGGTCGTCGCCATGCCTGACGGCCGCGCCTCGATCTGCAGCCATGCCCCGCCCTATCTCGCCACCGCCGGGTCGGGTGACGTTCTGACCGGCATCGCCGCCGGGCTGCTTGCACAGCGGGTGCCGCTTTTTGAAGCCGCCTGCGCAGCCGTCTGGCTGCACGCCGACGCCGCGCGTCGTTTCGGACCCGGTTTGATTGCCGAGGATCTGCCCGACCAGCTTCCCGCGGTGATTAAAAATACAATCATCGGAAATTTTTTCTAAAATTTTTCGGTTAACTACGTCGTTCATAATTCGGTTACCTTAAGCGCTGATCGGACTATCTTGTGGGTGTCCACAATTAACGTTTGGAGCCACGAAAAATGATCCGTGCTCTTGGAATGCTCGCAGCCGCCGCCCTTGCCGCCTATGTCGCCGGCAACAACGGTCATCTTGGCGCCTTTGATTTCCGCGATCTGCCGCTCGCATTCATCGCCTTTGTCGTGCTCGGCGGCGGCGTGCTTTACAGCCTGCGGTCGATTTGAACCGCCCGATCCTTCTTTGAGGATCGCTGGCGCGTGCGCCGGCGCGGCCCTCCGGTCCGAACCCCGGATTGCGCCGCCCCCCTTGCTCCCTAGATAGGACGTGATATAGACGCGCCGAAGTGACACGGTGCGCCTAACGCTTTTCGCGCGCGGGCGTGGTGGAATTGGTAGACACGCAAGATTTAGGATCTTGTGGGCCTGGCCCGTGGGGGTTCAAGTCCCTCCGCCCGCACCACCATGCCTGAACCACCATGCCTGATCGGAATCAAGCGGCTGGCCGCCGGCCATTGCCGGTCTAACGCGGCATAAGAATTGGAAAATCAGGACAAGAATATGCAGGTCAACGAAACCCTTGCCGAAGGGCTCAAACGCGAATTGACGGTGACAATTCCGGCCACGGAACTGGGCTCGCGCCTCTCTGAAAAACTGGAAGACATGAAACGCCGGATACGGCTCAACGGCTTCCGCCCGGGCAAGGTGCCAATTTCACACCTGCGCAATCTCTACGGCAAGTCGGCCATGGCTGAAATCGTGGAAGCCACTGTCTCCGAAACCTCCCGCAAGGCGCTCACCGACCGCGACGAGAAAGCGGCCCTGCAACCCGAAATCGCCATGACCGAGGACGAGGCGGAAGCCAACGAGATCCTCGACGGCAAGGCCGATCTGGTCTTCACCATGGCCTATGAGGTTCTGCCGGAATTCGAAATCGCCGACTTCAAGGGCATTACGATCGAGCGTCCGGTCGTCGATGTCACCGATGAAGAGATCGACGAGCGTCTGAATCAGATCGGCGAAGCCAACCGCGCCTATGAGAGCGTGCCGCGAAAAGCCAAGGACGGCGACCGGATCACCATGTCCTATGCCGGCCAGATCGACGGCGAACCGTTTGAGGGCGGCGCTGACCAGAATGCCCAGATCACCATCGGGTCGGGCCAGTTCATTCCCGGTTTTGAGGACGGCCTGAAGGGCGTCAAGGCGGGCGAGGAAAAAACCATCGAAGTGACTTTTCCGGACGAATACCAGGCCGCCCATCTCGCTGGCAAGGCGGCCGAGTTTCTCGTCGAAATCAAGGATGTCGCCGAACCGGGCGAAATCGCCTTTGACGATGAATTCGCAAAACGCCTTGGCCTGGACTCCATGGACAAGCTGCGTGAAACGATCAAGGGCCAGATCGAGAACGAATACGGCATAGCGACGCGCCAGAAGATCAAGCGCCAGATCCTCGACGCGTTGGATGAAAAGCACAGCTTTGATCTGCCGGAAAAACTCGTCTCCCAGGAGTTCGACAATATCTGGCGCCAGATAGCTCACGACATCGAGCAGCACGGCAAGAGTTTCGAGGACGAGGGCACGACGGAAGAAAAGGCGCGCGCCGAGTATCAGACTATCGCGGAACGGCGGGTGCGCCTCGGTCTTGTCCTGTCACGCGTCGGCGAGGAGGCCGAGGTCGAGGTCAGCGAAGAGGAGCTGCAGCGCTCGCTTTATGCGCATGTTCGCCAATTCCCGGGCCAGGAGCAGCAGGTGCTGGACTATTACAAGAACAATCCAACGGCGATCCAGGAGCTGCGCGCGCCGATCTTTGAAGACAAGACGATCGACTACATCATGGAATTCGCCGATGTGACCGACAAGACGGTGACCAAGGAAGAGTTGCTGGCCGACGAGGACGAAGACGATCACGAAGGCCACGACCACGATCACTAGATTTGCGTCGGTGGCCTCACCCTCGCCAGCCATAAGCGGCGGTTAACATGTTTGGGTTTCACGGTTTTGTGTCGGCGCGGAAAAAGCCTATGTAAGAGACCGATTCCCCGTTGCGTATGCGTTCCCGTCCCATTCGCACCCATCTCAAACGAAGGCTATCCATGTCCGATACAATTAACACTGCGATGAACCTGGTGCCGATGGTGGTCGAACAGACCAATCGCGGCGAGCGCGCTTACGATATTTTTTCGCGGCTCCTGAAGGAGCGGATCATCTTCATCACCGGTGGCATCGAGGATGCCGTGGCGGCGCTGGTTTGCGCGCAGTTGCTGTTTCTGGAAGCCGACAATCCGAAAAAAGAAATCGCCATGTACATCAATTCCCCCGGTGGCGTGGTGACCTCCGGCATGGCGATTTACGACACCATGCAGTTCATCAAGCCGGCGGTTTCGACTTTGTGCATCGGCCAGGCGGCATCGATGGGATCGCTGCTTTTATGCGCCGGCGAGAAGGATCTGCGCTTTGCCCTGCCGCATGCCCGCATCATGGTGCATCAGCCCTCCGGCGGTTTTCAGGGCCAGGCTTCCGAGAAACGACGCTCGACCGCGACTATTTCATGACGGCCGAGCAGGCGCGCGACTTCGGGCTGATCGATCAGGTGATCACCAGCAGGGCTGCGCTTGAGGACGCTTCGGGCGACACCAAATCGTGATCTCCACTGCCTCATCAAATTGCATTAATTCAAAATTGAAAGGTTTTGCCCAAGAATGATTGGATATGCGACACAAGGGGCAATAAGAATGTGTCTGTCCAGGCGCGACCATAGATTCATCGCCAGGGCCACCGGACGAGGTCGAGGATGAGCAAGATAAGCGGAAACGGCGGCAGCGGCAGCGGCGACAGCAAGAACACGCTGTATTGCTCGTTCTGCGGCAAAAGCCAGCACGAGGTTCGCAAACTCATTGCCGGACCGACCGTGTTCATCTGTGATGAATGCGTCGAATTGTGCATGGATATCATCCGCGAGGAGAACAAGACCTCACTGGTGAAGTCGGGCGACGGCGTGCCCACGCCGCAGGAGATCGACGAGGTTCTCAACGATTACGTGATCGGTCAGGTGCATGCCAAGAAAGTGCTCTCAGTCGCCGTCCACAATCACTACAAGCGCCTCAATCACGCCGCCCGCAACAATGATGTCGAACTGGCCAAGTCCAACATCCTGCTGATCGGGCCGACCGGCTGCGGCAAGACGCTTTTGGCCCAGACGCTGGCCCGCATTCTCGACGTGCCCTTCACCATGGCCGATGCGACGACGCTGACGGAGGCCGGCTATGTCGGCGAGGATGTGGAAAACATTATCCTCAAGCTCCTGCAGTCGGCCGACTATAATGTCGAGCGGGCGCAACGCGGCATCGTCTATATCGACGAAGTCGACAAGATTTCGCGCAAATCGGACAATCCCTCCATAACCCGCGACGTGTCGGGCGAGGGTGTCCAGCAGGCGCTTTTGAAGATCATGGAAGGCACCGTTGCCAGCGTGCCCCCGCAAGGCGGCCGCAAGCATCCGCAGCAGGAATTCCTGCAGGTCGACACGACCAATATCCTGTTCATCTGCGGCGGCGCCTTTGCCGGCCTGGACAAGATCATTTCCGATCGCGGCCGCGCCACCTCAATCGGTTTCGGCGCAACGGTTGTGGCGGCTGAAGACCGCAATATCGGCGAGTTGTTCCGCAATGTGGAGCCGGAGGACCTGCTGAAGTTCGGCCTGATTCCCGAATTCGTCGGCCGTCTGCCCGTCGTCGCCACGCTTGAGGATCTCGACCAGGACTCACTGATCAAGATTCTGACGGAACCAAAGAACGCTCTGGTCAAGCAGTATCAGCGTCTATTCGAGATGGAAGATGTCTCACTCAATTTCCACGAGGATGCGCTAGCGGCCATCGCCGTCAAGGCGATCGAACGCAAGACCGGTGCGCGCGGTCTGCGGTCCATCATGGAAGCGATCCTGCTTGAGACAATGTTCGATCTGCCCGGTCTTGACGGTGTGGAGGAGGTGGTGATTTCCGCTGATGTTGTCAGCGGCAACGCCCGGCCTCTCTATATCTATAGCGAACGGGCCGCCGAAGAGACGCAGAACGCCAGCGCCTGAATGTGCCGGCCGCCGGCTGGCTGATGGGCAACTCGCTGAGGAAGCGGCAAGCCGAATCAGCTGATGCTGCGCGTCAGGAATGGAAGCGAAGAAGGCTGATTTTGGCCGAAATTTGCCGGCCCTTGACTTGGCTGCGTCCGATTTCCACTTAGGTGGCAACGCAGCAGCTGGCGTTATGACCGGTTTTCCCCGTGCAATAGCGCTTTCCCTCCAGGAAACGGTATTCTCGGCAGCCAGCTCCCATTACAATGAGAATCGCCGGCTGCCGCAGGTGGCTGGCGAGCGATGAAGGAAATATGATGACCGACACGCCAGATCCCATCGGTTTGCCGTCCGGGGAAAACGTGTTCCCCGTTCTGCCGTTGCGCGACATTGTTGTCTTCCCGCACATGATTGTGCCGCTTTTCGTCGGCCGCGAGAAGTCGATTGCCGCGCTTGAAGAGGTCATGACCTCCGACAAGCAGATCCTGCTGGCGACCCAGAAGGATGCCGCTGACGACGATCCGGCGCCTGAGGCCATTTATGAGATCGGCACGCTGGCTTCGGTCCTGCAGCTTTTGAAGCTGCCCGACGGCACGGTGAAGGTCCTTGTCGAGGGCCGCGAGCGCGCGCAGGTATCCGCTTACGTGGACCGCAAGGGCTATTTCGAGGCGGAAGCGACGATCATGGCGGAATCGCCAAGCGAAGACGTCGAATTGGAGGCCTTGTCGCGCTCGGTCCTTTCTGAGTTTGAACATTACGTCAAGCTCAACAAGAAGGTCAGCCCGGAAGTCCTGACGGCGGTCGCCAATATCGAGGACTATTCCAAGCTGGCCGATACGATCGCCTCGCATCTGGCTGTCCGTATCGGCGACAAGCAGGATCTGCTTGCCATCACCTCCGTGTCGGAGCGGCTTGAAAAGGTGCTCGGCATGATGGAGAGCGAAATCTCCGTCCTGCAGGTGGAAAAGCGCATCCGCTCGCGCGTCAAGCGCCAGATGGAGAAGACCCAGCGCGAATACTACCTCAATGAACAGATGAAGGCGATCCAGAAGGAACTCGGCGATACCGACGAGGGCCGCGATGAACTGCGCGAACTGGAAGAGCGGATCGCCAAGACCAAGCTCTCCAAGGAGGCCAGGGAAAAGGCCGAGGCGGAGATCAAGAAGCTGCGCCAGATGAGCCCGATGTCGGCCGAGGCGACGGTCGTACGCAATTACCTCGACTGGCTGCTCGGCATTCCCTGGGGCAAGAAAACGCGCATCAGGAACGATCTCGCCAGCGCCGAAGCCGTGCTGGAAGCGGACCACTACGGCCTTGAAAAGGTCAAGGAGCGGATTGTCGAATATCTGGCCGTGCAGAGCCGCGCCAACAAGCTCAAGGGGCCGATCCTGTGCCTCGTCGGGCCGCCGGGTGTCGGCAAGACCTCTCTTGGCAAGTCGATAGCCAGTGCCACCGGCCGCGAATTCGTCCGTATGTCGCTCGGCGGCGTCCGTGACGAGGCCGAAATCCGCGGCCACCGGCGCACCTATATCGGCTCCATGCCCGGCAAGGTGATCCAGTCGATGCGCAAGGCCAAGAAGTCCAATCCGCTGTTCCTGTTCGACGAGATCGACAAGATGGGTATGGACTTCCGCGGCGATCCGTCCTCGGCCCTGCTTGAGGTGCTGGATCCTGAGCAGAACCATGCTTTCATGGATCACTATCTGGAGGTCGAATACGATCTGTCGAACGTCATGTTCGTCACCACCGCCAACACCCTCAACATTCCGCCGCCGCTGATGGACCGGATGGAGATCATCCGCATCGCCGGCTATACGGAAGACGAGAAGATCGAGATCGCGCGGCGCCATCTGCTCCCCAAGATCGAGAAGGATCACGGGATAAAGGCCAAGGAGTTCAGCCTCGCCGATAGCGCGCTCAAGACGATCATCCGCCGCTACACCCGCGAGGCGGGCGTGCGTAATCTTGAACGGGAAATGGCGACGCTTGCCCGCAAGGCGGTCAAGGAATTGCTGACCTCGACCAAGAAGACCATCAAGATCACCGACAAGGTGCTGGAGACTTACCTCGGCGTGCCGCGCTTCCGTTACGGCGAGGCGGAGCTTGAGGACCAGGTCGGCGTCGTTACCGGTCTCGCCTGGACCGAGGTCGGTGGCGAGTTGCTGACTGTCGAGGGTGTCATGATGCCCGGCAAGGGCAAGATGACGGTGACCGGCAATCTGCGCGACGTGATGAAGGAATCGATCTCCGCGGCGGCATCTTATGTGCGCTCCCGCGCCGTCGAATTCGGCATCGAGCCGCCGCTGTTCGACCGCAAGGATATCCACGTCCACGTGCCGGAAGGCGCGACGCCGAAAGACGGTCCCTCGGCTGGCATCGCCATGGTGACGGCGATCGTCTCCATCATGACGGGCATTCCCATACGCAGGGATGTCGCCATGACCGGCGAGATCACCCTGCGGGGCAGGGTGCTGCCGATCGGCGGCCTGAAGGAAAAACTTCTGGCTGCCTTGCGCGGCGGCATCAAGACCGTTCTCATTCCGGAGGAGAACGCCAAGGATCTTGCGGAGATCCCGGACAATGTGAAAAGCGGCCTTGAGATCATCCCCGTCGGGCAGATGGACGATGTCCTCAAACATGGTCTGGTCCGTCATCCCGAGCCGATCGAGTGGACCGAGCCAGAGCACGAAGCGGCGAATTCCGTCGTTTCCGATGACGATGGCGCCAAGGGTATGGTGGCGCATTAGGCGCTTCAAAATCGCTTCCGAACGCCGCCGGAGACCACTTCGGCGGCGTTTTTCGTTGGAAAACCGCCGAAAACCGCTGATTTTCAGCCCTTTTGGCCGGATTTGGCACTTCCCGTTCGCCAGAGAATGCTAATGTTTTGAGAGCGAATCACTGGGGTTTTGACCGAGAAGGAGAGCGAATATGAATAAAGGCGATCTTGCGGCAGCTGTCGCATCCAGGGCGAATATGTCAAAGGCAGCGGCAAGCGAAGCTGTCGACGCGGTCTTTGATGCTATCACCGACAGCCTCAGCAAAGGCACCGAGGTGCGTATTCTCGGCTTCGGCAATTTTGCTGTCACCCATCGTGCAGCCAGCATGGGCCGCAATCCGCAGACCGGTCAGCCGATGCAGATCAGGGCCTCAAACCAGGCCAAGTTCAAGGCAGGCAAAGGCCTCAAGGACGCGGTCAACAGCTAGACTGGCGATCCGGGCCGGTTCGCGACCGGCGCAACCAGAAGACGGAGCCCCGCCATGTGCGGGGCTTCGACATTTTCAAGGCCGTCCGCACTGTCTCCCCTGAACATCCCCACGCGCTGATTCAGCCGGCCAGTCACCAGTGGGGGCCGTCAGTGCGGCACGTCTCCCTTGCCGGTCTGCGGGACGCGCTGTAAACGGTTCGGCCAGGGCGGTTAGCTCAGTTGGTAGAGCATCTCGTTTACACCGAGAGGGTCGGCAGTTCGAGCCTGTCACCGCCCACCATATCCATCACGTCTGAATTGCTTCACCGGCCGCCTCACGCCGCTTGACTTCACATGGTGGCTATCTTATCTCCGCCGCACCGCGCGCGAGGCAATCAGTCGCCGCAGCGCTGCGGGGGTGTAGCTCAGTTGGTTAGAGTGCCGGCCTGTCACGCCGGAGGTCGCGGGTTCGAGTCCCGTCACTCCCGCCATTTTCCGTAATCTGATGATGCGAGCGGCAGGCAGCTTTTCTGCCTGCCGGATTGTGCCTTACACAACACAAGAGTGTAAATTCGGATCGGTCGGCTTGCGCGCCGCCCAGCGCTGGTCTAGGCCGGTTGCTGGCAATCCTTGCCGCGTCCGCGCGCCGCACCGCATACCGTTGACGATAAGCGTGAGAGCGATAGATTGCCGGTTGGGATATTGCACTGCAACCGGAGCCGGGCGTGGACGCACTTCTTCAGAGCTATCTGGCAATCATCGTGTTCCTGGCGATCGCGCTGGTTATTGGCCTGGGGCTGCTGGTCGCACCGTTTATCGTCGCCTACAAGGCACCGGATGTTGAAAAGCTGTCGGCCTATGAATGCGGCTTTAACGCATTCGACGATGCCCGCATGAAGTTCGACGTCCGCTTCTATCTCGTCGCCATCCTGTTCATCATTTTCGATCTGGAAGTCGCCTTCCTGTTTCCCTGGGCTGTTGCTGCCAAGTCGCTCGGCTGGTTCGGTTTCTGGTCGATGATGATCTTCCTGGCCGTGCTGACGATCGGCTTCGTCTACGAATGGAAGAAGGGGGCGCTGGAATGGGATTGAGCCCGACCGCCTCGCCGCTGATCGCGCCCGAGCCGAAGGGCTTGACTGATGCCGAAGGCCGGCCGCTCGGCGCTGATGATCCGTTTTATGGCGAGATCAACAATGAACTCGCCGACAAGGGCTGGCTGGTCACCTCCACCGACGAACTCATCACCTGGTCACGCAATGGCTCGCTGATGTGGATGACCTTCGGGCTCGCCTGCTGCGCGGTCGAGATGATCCAGATGGCGATGCCGCGTTACGATTGCGAGCGCTTCGGCTTTGCGCCGCGCGCCTCGCCGCGCCAGTCGGACGTGATCATCATCGCCGGCACCGTGACCAACAAGATGGCGCCGGCCATGCGCAAGGTCTATGACCAGATGCCCGAGCCGCGTTACGTCATCTCCATGGGCTCATGCGCCAATGGCGGCGGCTATTATCATTATTCCTATTCCGTCGTGCGCGGCTGCGACCGGATCTTGCCGGTCGATATCTATGTCCCGGGCTGCCCGCCGACCGCCGAAGCGCTGCTTTATGGCGTTCTTCTTCTGCAGAAGAAGATCCGGCGAACCGGCACGATCGAGCGCTGAGGGCGGGCCATGGCCGACACCGGTGCGTTGCTGGAATCGCTTGCCGAAATGGCCGATGTGATCGGCGATCGCCTTGGCGACATTCTTGAAAGCCATGAAATCGCCTATGGCGAGCTGACGATCACGGTCGCGCCGTCGGAGATCGTCAATGTGTTGCGCTTTCTGCGCGATGATCCGAGCATGCAATTCGTCAGCCTGATCGACATTTGCGGTGTCGATTATCCCGAGCGCACGCGCCGCTTCGACGTCGTCTATCATTTGCTCAGCCCGCGTCAGAACGCCCGCATCCGCGTCAAGGTGGAGACCGGCGAGGACATGGCGATCGCCTCGGCGACGGAGATTTATCCCGCCGCCGACTGGTATGAACGCGAGGCCTATGACCTTTTCGGCATCTTGTTCACCGGCCATCCCGACCTGCGCCGGCTGCTCACCGATTACGGCTTTCAGGGCCATCCGTTGCGCAAGGATTTTCCGCTCACCGGCTTCCTGGAGGTGCGCTACGACAACGAGCAGAGCCGCGTTGTTTACGAGCCGGTCAGTCTGGCTCAGGAGTTCCGGTCTTTTGATTTCCTGTCGCCATGGGAAGGTGTCGACTACGACCTGCCCGGCGATGAGAAGAAGAGCGAATAGCGAATGGCGAATAGGCATGGTGGGTAGCGAAAAAGGCGGTCGGCAATCGGGAGTGGGCAGTCGGAAAGCAAGCGATGGCCGATCATCCGATCGAATCGTATCGGGATTTGCGAGTATGGCAGTTGGCGATGGATTTGGCGGTCGACGCATATCGATTGACAAGCGGGTTTCTGAAACAGGAGCAGTTCAGGCTCACATCGCAAATCCGCCGATCGGCCTCATCTGTCGCCGCAAATATCGCCGAGGGATATGGCAGGCAGAACAGAGGTTCGTACATCCAATTCCTGAGAATTGCTCAAGGGTCGCTGAAAGAATTGGAAACACACATCATCCTTTCTCAACGAGTCGGATTTCGTTCAGTACACGACGTCCAGCCGGTATTGCAGCGCTGCGACGACATCGGGCGCATGTTGCGTGCACTCATTCAATCGCTCGGCCGCCCTCGAGGCGGCGAACAATCATGATCACCATTTCCCGACTGCCGATTGCCTATTACCGACTGCCTCCGGCAGGGGCGTTGATCCGTTCCCTATTCGCCATTCCCTATTCGCTATTCGCAGCCATGGGCTTCGCCCATGGCTGAAGCCGACGTCCGCAACTTCAACATCAATTTCGGGCCGCAGCATCCCGCCGCCCACGGCGTCCTGCGCATGGTGCTGGAACTGGACGGCGAGCTGATCGAGCGGGTCGATCCGCATATCGGTCTTTTGCACCGCGGCACCGAGAAGCTCATCGAGCACAAGACCTATCTGCAGGCGGTGCCCTATTTCGACCGCCTGGACTATTGGGCGCCGATGAATCAGGAGCATGCCTTCGCGCTGGCCGTGGAGAAACTGCTCGGCATCACCGTGCCCAAGCGCGGCCAGCTCATCCGCGTGCTCTATGCCGAGATCGGCCGGCTCATGTCGCATCTGCTCAACATCAATGCCCTGGCGATCGACGTTGGCGCGCTGTCGCCGCCGCTATGGTGTTATGAGGAGCGCGAGAAGCTGATGGTCTTTTGTGAGCGTGCGTCGGGCGCGCGTCTGCATGCGGCCTATTTCCGTCCCGGCGGGGTGCATCAGGATCTGCCGCAGGCGCTGATCGACGATATCGGCGCGTTTTGCGATCCCTTCCCCAATGTCCTTGACGACTTTGAGGGGATGTTGACCCACAACCGCATCTTCAAGCAGCGCAATGTCGATATCGGCGCGATCAAGCTCGAGGACGCCTGGGCCCGCGGCTTTTCCGGCGTCATGGCGCGTGGCTCGGGCGCGGCCTGGGATCTGCGCAAGGCGCAGCCCTATGAGTGTTATTCCGAGCTCGACTTCGATATTCCGGTCGGCAAGAACGGCGATTGCTACGACCGCTATCTGATCCGCATGGAAGAGATGCGCCAGTCGATCTCGATCATGAAGCAGTGTCTGGAGAAGCTGAATTCAGCCGAAGGCGCCGGCCCGGTCTCGCACACCGACAACAAGATCGTGCCGCCCAAGCGCGGCGAAATGAAACGCTCCATGGAAGCGCTCATTCAGCACTTCAAGCTCTATACCGAGGGCTACCATGTGCCGGAGGGCGAAGTGTATGCCGCTGTCGAGGCGCCGAAGGGGGAATTTGGCGTCTATCTGGTCTCCGACGGTTCCAACAAACCCTATCGCTGCAAGATCCGCGCGCCTGGATATCCGCATCTCCAGGCGATGGATTTTCTCTGCCGCGGTCACATGCTCGCCGACATCGCGGCAATCATCGGCACCATCGACATCGTCTTCGGGGAGATCGACCGCTAATGTCGCCGCGCCGTCTCGCAGACAACCAACCTGACCGCTTCGCCTTCACGGCGGACAATGTCGCCTGGGCGAAAGCGCAGATAAAGAAATATCCCAAAGGCCGCCAGGCCTCGGCGGTGATCCCGCTATTGTGGCGGGCGCAGGAGCAGGACGGCTGGGTGACCAGGCCGATGATCGAAAAGGTCGCGGCCATGCTCGACATGCCGACGATCCGGGTGCTGGAGATCGCCACCTTCTACACAATGTTCCATCTCGCCCCGGTCGGCACAAAGGCGCATGTTCAGGTCTGCGGCACGACGCCGTGCATGCTGCGCGGTTCAGACGACATCATCGCCGTCTGCAAGCGGCGCATTGCCGAGCATCCGCATGAAGTCTCGGCCGATGGCGGCTTTTCCTGGGAAGACGTGGAATGCCTCGGCGCCTGCGTGAATGCGCCGATGGTGCAGATCTTCGCCGACACCTTTGAGGATCTGACGGCGGAGACCTTTGAGAAAGTCCTCAACGCTTTTGAACAGGGCGAGACGCCGACACCCGGCCCGCAGATCAAGCGTACCACGGCGGCCCCAGTGACCGGCTTGACGAGCCTGACCGGCAAGCCGAACGGCGCTGCCAGACCCAAAAAGGCTGCCACGCCGACCCGGGAAGCCGCGTCCGTGAAAGCCGAACCGACCGAAGCGCCGGCTGCCGCGCTGGCAGAGCCCTCCGGCGCTGCCGGAGAACTGCTGCTTTACTCATCGCCGCCGCCCGACGGCGCCGACGATCTGAAGAAGATTTCCGGCGTCGGCCCGCAGCTGGAAAAGCTGCTCAATTCGCTCGGCATCTACAAATACGATCAGGTTGCCGCCTGGAGCGCCGACGATGTCGCCTGGGTCGATGCGCGGCTGACCTTCAAGGGCCGCATCGAACGTGACGACTGGATGAGCCAGGCGAAAATGCTGGCCGCCGGCGGGAAGGGCTGACCCATGCTTGCCGACAAGGACCGCATCTTCACCAATCTCTACGGCCTGCACGATCCGGGCCTCGCCGGCGCCATGGCGCGCGGCCAGTGGGACGGCACCAAGGCGCTGCTCGACAACGGCCGCGACTGGGTCGTCAATGAGGTCAAGAAATCCGGCCTGCGCGGCCGTGGCGGCGCCGGTTTCCCGACCGGGCTGAAATGGTCGTTCATGCCCAAGGAGGTCGGCGAGCGGCCGCATTATCTCGTCGTCAATGCCGATGAATCCGAACCCGGCACCTGCAAGGACCGGGAGATCATGCGCCACGATCCGCATATCCTCCTTGAAGGCTGCCTGGTCGCCTGTTTCGGCATGGCCGCCCATGTCGCCTACATCTATATCCGCGGCGAGTTTATCCGCGAGCGCGAGGCGCTGCAGCGGGCCATCGACGAGGCCTATGAGGCGCGGCTCATCGGCAAGGACAATATCCACGGCTGGGACTGTGACATCTACGTCCACCACGGCGCCGGCGCCTATATCTGCGGCGAGGAGACGGCGCTTCTGGAAAGCATGGAGGGCAAGAAGGGCCAGCCGCGGCTGAAACCGCCATTCCCGGCCAATGTCGGTCTTTATGGCTGTCCGACCACCGTCAACAATGTTGAATCGATTGCCGTCACGCCGGAGATCCTGCGCCGCGGCGCCGGCTGGTTCGCCAGTTTCGGCCGCGAGAACAACACCGGCACCAAGCTTTTCTGCATCTCCGGCCACGTCAATGCGCCGTGCACGGTGGAAGAAGAAATGTCGATCCCGTTCCGCGACCTGATCGACAAACATGCCGGAGGCGTGCGCGGCGGCTGGAAAAATCTGCTTGCCGTCATTCCCGGCGGCTCGTCGGTGCCGTGCGTCCCCGCTGATGCCTGTGAAAACCTGCTGATGGATTTCGATGCCCTGATGGAGGTCAAATCGGGCCTCGGCACCGCCGCCGTCATCGTCATGGACAAATCGACCGACATCATCCGGGCGGTTGCCCGGCTCGCCTATTTCTACAAGCATGAAAGCTGCGGCCAGTGCACGCCGTGCCGCGAGGGCACCGGCTGGATGTGGCGCGTGCTTGAGCGCATGGCGCGCGGCGAGGCTGAAAAACGCGAAATCGACATGCTGCTGGACGTCACCTATCAGGTGGAAGGCCACACGATCTGCGCGCTGGGCGATGCCGCCGCCTGGCCGGTGCAGGGGCTGATCCGGCATTTTCGCCACGTCATTGAAGAGCGCATCGATGCTTATTCGGCCAATCCGAAGCCGATGGACATAACCGCCCTTGAGGCGGCCGAATAAATGGAAACGCCGAAAGCCGGGATTGACCGGAAAGGGCCGGGACAAGGGACGAGGAGAGAGACCATGTGGATGGTGTCACCGCCGGCCGATTGGTTCGGCAAGGACAACGGCCGGCTGGCGTTCGGCAAGAGCGCCGCGCCGCTGATGATGATGAATCCGTTTGTCGCCTGGGGCGCCGTATCGGTGGCGTCGGCGGCGGCGATGATGGGAATTGGACAGGCCATGATCGAAGGCATGACGGGCAGGGCCATGCCGATACCCGCCGTAAAGCCCGTTTCAAAGCCGAAGGCCACGGCAAAGGTCGCTACCGGGAAAAAGCCAAAGCCGGCCGCGCCCAAATCCGCGCCAGTCGAAGCCATGGCCCGGCCGATCCTGTCGAAAACCATCGACAAGACCGCCAAGGCGCCGCTTGCCAAACCGGCCCCGGCTGCCAAAAAGTCCGTCGCCAAA
Source organism: uncultured Afifella sp. (assembly GCA_945787495.1). Classification (GTDB taxonomy): domain Bacteria; phylum Pseudomonadota; class Alphaproteobacteria; order Rhizobiales; family Afifellaceae; genus CALZIL01. Next base: position 21,531 of record CALZIL010000053.1, read on the forward strand.
AGCCCCTCGCGGCCGGCCGGTCTGGAAGCGCCGCGCGCCGGCAAGGCCGATGATCTCAAACGCATTTCCGGCGTCGGGCCGAAGCTGGAAATGGTGCTCAACGATCTCGGCATCTATCACTTCGACCAGATCGCCGCCTGGAGCCGGACGGAGATCGACTGGATCGACGAATATCTGCAGTTCAAGGGTCGCGTCGACCGCGACAAGTGGATCGCGCAGGCGAAGAAACTGGACGGGAAATAGGGCCGGGCGGAGGAGGAGGCGTACCGATGGATCGCACAATGGCAGCGCAGACGGACATCAAGGGCGAGATTACGCGGCTCGTCGTGGACGATTGCAATCTGTCCGGTTCGAGGATTGAAAACACCGGCATGTCTGGCACGGTGATCGACAATGCCAACCTGTCCGCGCTCAAGCTCAACAATGTGAGCCTTTCCGGTGCCAGTATCCACGACGCGAACATGGCCGGGTGCGCGATCGACGGGGCGACATTGGCCGGCGCTTCGATCACGGACACAAACCTCACCGGTGTGCGGATAGAGAACTGCCGCGGTGTTGACGATATGATTATCGACGGTATCCGCGTCGGCGATCTGATGGCCGCGCACAAATCCGCCCAACAGGATAGCAAGCTGGATGACTGACCTCCGCAAAATCATCGTCGACGGCAGGGAGGTCGAGGTTCCGCTCACCTACACGCTGCTGCAGGCGGCGGAGGAAGCGGGCGCCGAAATCCCGCGCTTCTGCTTCCACGAGCGTTTGTCGATCGCCGGCAATTGCCGCATGTGTCTGGTCGAGGTGAAGGGCGGGCCGCCCAAGCCGGCCGCCTCCTGCGCCATGAATGTCCGTGATCTGCGCCCTGGTCCGAATGGCGAGCCGCCGGAAATATTCACCAAATCGCCGATGGTGAAAAAGGCCCGCGAAGGGGTGATGGAGTTCCTGCTCATCAACCATCCGCTCGACTGCCGGCGAATGCGACCTGCAGGACCAGGCCATGGCCTATGGCGTGGGCAATACGCGCTTTGCCGAAAACAAGCGGGCGGTGGAGGACAAATATATCGGCCCGCTGGTCAAGACGATCATGACGCGGTGCATCCACTGCACCCGCTGCGTGCGCTTCACCACCGAGGTCGCCGGCGTTGCCGAACTGGGCATGACCGGCCGCGGTGAGGATGTCGAGATCACCACCTATCTGGAACAGACGATGACCTCGGAGCTGCAGGGCAATGTCATCGATCTGTGCCCGGTCGGCGCGCTGACCTCCAAGCCCTACGCCTTCAAGGCGCGGCCCTGGGAACTGACCAAGACCGAATCCGTCGATGTCATGGACGCGCTCGGTTCCGCCATTCGCGTCGATGCGCGGGGCAGGGAGGTCATGCGCATCCTGCCGCGCCTCAACGAGGCGGTGAACGAGGAATGGATTTCAGACAAGACGCGCTTTGTCTTCGATGGCCTGCGCACCCAGCGGCTCGACAAGCCTTTCATCCGCACCGATGGCAAATTGCAGCCTGCCACCTGGCAGGAGGCCTTTGCGGCGATTGCGGATCGGGTCGGCAAGGCCGGAAAGAAGATCGGCGCCATTGCCGGCGATCTCGCCAGCGTTGAGGAAATGTTCGCGCTCAAAAACCTGATGACGGCTCTCGGCTCGCCGCATGTGGATTGCCGGCAGGACGGTCAATTGAGGGCATCGAGGATGCCGATGCGCTGCTCATCATCGGCGCCAATCCGCGCAAGGAAGGGCCGGTCCTCAATGCCCGTATCCGCAAGCGCTGGACGATGGGCAAATTCCCGATTGGCGTCATCGGCGAGAAAGCCGATTTGACCTATGATTACAAATATTTGGGCGCCGGTCCGGATTCATTGTCTTCACTCGACCCGGCCTTTGCCAGGGTCCTGCAAAGAGCCAAACGACCGCTCATTCTGATCGGCCAGGGCGCGGTGGGCGGACCGGACGGCAAGGCCGTACTGGCCGCCGCGGCGAAACTGGCCGCCGATGCCGGTACTGTAACCGATGACTGGAACGGCTTTTGCGTGCTGCACACGGCGGCCGCTCGCGTAGGTGGCCTTGATATCGGCTTCGTGCCGGGCAAGGGCGGCCTGGCGGCGCCCGACATGATCGCCGCCGCCGGCAAGGGTGACCTTGACGTCGTTTTCCTGCTCGGCGCCGACGAGATCGACATGACGGCGCTCGGACAGGCCTTCGTCGTCTATCTCGGCAGCCATGGCGATGCCGGTGCGCACCGCGCCGACGTCATCCTGCCCGGTGCCGCCTATACGGAAAAAGCCGGCACTTACGTCAACACCGAAGGCCGGGTGCAGGTGGCCAACAGGGCCGCATTTCCGCCAGGCGACGCCCGTGACGATTGGGCAATCCTTCGAGCCCTGTCGGCGGTTCTCGGCAAGACGCTACCCTACGACACGCTGGCCGAATTGCGCGCGGCGCTCTGCGAGGCGCATCCGCATATGGCGGAGATTGACCTGATGTCGCCGGCCGATGCGGGCACCATCACCAAGCTCGCCGCCACCGCGCCGGCATTGCTTTCCGGGCCGGCTTTCGCCAGCCCGGTCGACGACTTTTATCTCACCAATCCGATTGCCCGCGCCTCAGCAATCATGGCCGAATGTTCCGCCATGCATCTGGGTCCGCGGGCGCAGGCGGCGGAATGACGAGCGGGCAGGGACGCTAGAGAATGGACGGTTTCATCAGCACCTATCTGATCCCGGGCCTGATCATGGCCGGCAAGAGCGTGCTTCTGCTGGCCACGCTGCTGACCTTGATCGCCTATCTGCTTTACGCCGACCGCAAGGTCTGGGCGGCGGTGCAGATGCGCCGCGGGCCGAATGTCGTCGGTCCATGGGGGCTGTTGCAGTCCTTTGCCGATTTCCTGAAGTTCATTTTCAAGGAACCAATTATCCCCTCAGCCGCCGACAAGACGGTGTTCCTGCTGGCGCCGCTGGCCTCCACAGTGCTGGCGCTGGCAGCCTGGGCGGTGATACCGGTCAATGAGGGCTGGGCGGTCGCCGATATCAATGTCGGCGTGCTTTATGTCTTCGCCATCTCCTCGCTGGAAGTCTATGGCGTCATCATGGGCGGCTGGGCGTCGAATTCCAAATATCCGTTCCTCGGCGCATTGCGCTCCGCCGCGCAGATGGTCTCCTACGAAGTCTCCGTCGGCTTCGTCATCATTACCGTCCTTCTCGTCGTCGGTTCGCTCAATTTCACCGACATCGTCCTGGCCCAGACGGAAGGTCTCGGCACCATGCTGATCCCGGGCATGCCCAATTCGTTCCTCGACTGGCACTGGTTGGTGCTGTTTCCGATGTTCGTGATCTTCTTCATCTCCGCTCTGGCGGAGACCAACCGGCCTCCCTTCGACCTGCCGGAAGCGGAATCCGAACTCGTCGCCGGTTTCATGGTCGAATATGCTTCCACGCCGTATCTGCTCTTCATGCTCGGCGAATATGTCGCGATCACGCTGATGTGCGCGCTGACGACGCTGCTGTTCCTTGGCGGCTGGCTGCCGCCGGTCGATATTGCGCCGTTCAACTGGGTGCCCGGTGTGGTCTGGTTCGTCCTGAAGGTTTGTTTCGTCTTCTTCATGTTCGCCATGGTCAAGGCGATCGTTCCCCGTTACCGCTACGACCAGCTCATGCGGTTAGGCTGGAAGGTGTTCCTGCCGCTCTCGCTGGCCGCCGTCGCCATCGTCGCCTTCATCCTCCAGCTTACCGGCTGGGGCGGTGTTCCGGTGGCAGGATAAGGAGAAAAGGTCATGTCCTACCCCCTTATCGGCGCGCTTGTCGGACTGGTTTTCGCTATCGCCGAATATTTCATGTTCGGCATCATCATCCGCCGCTCCGCCGAGCGCGGGGAGACCGGTAGCGGCGCAAATATCCTCGACATGATCCGCAAGGCGCAGATCGTCATTTTTCCCGCAGCCGGCTGGATCGTCGGCTCGTTGTTCGGTTGAGACAGGACCTGATATGGCAAGCCTGACACAAGCGGCCAATGCGCTCCTTCTACGGGAGTTCGTTACCGCCTTCGCCATAGCGATGCGCTATTTCTTCGCGCCCAAGGCGACGGTCAATTATCCCTTCGAGAAGGGCCCCGTCAGCCCGCGCTTTCGCGGCGAGCACGCTTTGCGCCGCTATCCCAATGGCGAGGAGCGCTGCATCGCCTGCAAATTGTGTGAGGCGATCTGCCCGGCCCAGGCGATTACCATCGAGGCCGGCCCGCGCCGCAATGACGGCACCCGCCGCACCGAGCGCTACGACATCGATATGGTCAAATGCATCTATTGCGGCTTCTGTGAGGAGGCTTGCCCGGTCGACGCGATCGTTGAAGGGCCGAATTTTGAATTTGCCACCGAAACCCGCGAGGAACTCTATTTCGACAAGGACCGGCTATTGGAAAATGGCGAGCGCTGGGAGCGCGAAATCGCCCGCAACCTTGCGCTCGACGCGCCCTATCGCTGAGCGGGTAGACCGACATGCCCTGCTTCGTTAAGAGACCTCATACTGCAAAGCAGTCCCGCAAGGGCCGCTGCGGGATTGGCGCATGATCCTCAAACCGCTCTTTTTCTATCTGTTTTCCCTGCTCACGATCGGCTCGGCGCTGATGGTCATCGCCTCGCGCAATCCGGTTCATTCGGTCCTTTTCCTGATCCTCGCTTTTTTCAATTCCGCCGGCCTGTTCATCCTGCTCGGCGCGGAATTTCTGGCGATGATCCTGGTCGTCGTTTATGTCGGCGCCGTTGCCGTTCTCTTCCTTTTCGTCGTCATGATGCTCGACGTCGATTTCGTCGAATTGCGGCAGGGATTCCTGCAATATCTGCCGGTCGGCGCGCTTGTCGGCATTATTCTTCTGGCCGAACTCATCGCCGTGCTTGGCGGCACCCTTTTGGCGCCCGACCTTGCCGGATCCGGCGCCGCGCCGATCCCGCCGGTCGACCAGATGTCCAACATCGCCGCCATCGGCGCGCTGCTCTACACAAAGTACGTCTATTTCTTCCAGGCCGCAGGCATGGTGCTGCTGGTTGCCATGATCGGCGCCATCGTCCTGACCTTGCGGCACAAGGAAGGTGTCAAACGGCAGGACGTTTCCGCCCAGGTCGCCCGCTCGCCCGAGACCGCAGTCGAAGTGGTCAAGGTCGAGACTGGCGAAGGTATTTGAGGGAGCGCGGCATGGAAATCGGCCTGGGCCATTATCTGACGGTTGCCGCAGTGCTGTTCACGCTTGGCGTGTTCGGCATATTCCTCAACCGCAAGAACGTCATCATCATCCTGATGTCGATTGAGCTGATCCTGCTCGCCGTCAACATCAATTTCGTCGCCTTTTCCGCCTTTCTCGGTGACCTGGTTGGCCAGATTTTCGCGCTCTTCGTCCTGACCGTTGCGGCGGCGGAGGCGGCGATCGGCCTTGCCATTCTCGTCGTCTTCTACCGCAATCGCGGCTCCATCGCGGTGGAAGACATCAACATGATGAAAGGCTGACGCCGGTGTATTCTGCGATTGTCTTTCTGCCGCTCCTGGGCGCCATCATCGCCGGCGCGATCAGCCTTTTCACCGCCCGCCCGCAAAACGGCGTCAATGGTCATGACGGCAATGACGACCACCATGGCGACGAGCATGCCGAGGTGGCCGGTAGCGTTCGCGCCGCCGAATGGATCACCTCCGGCTTCCTGATCGTCACCGCCATCTTGTCATGGATCGCGTTTTTCGATGTCGGCTACGGCACCAGCGAAGCCTTTACCGTCCCGGTCGCAACCTGGATCCATTCTGGATCCTTCGTCGCCGACTGGGCGCTCAGGATCGACACGCTGACGGTCGTCATGCTCGTCGTCGTCACCACCGTGTCGGCGATCGTCCACGTCTATTCGGTCGGCTATATGAGCCACGATCCGCACCGGCCGCGCTTCTTCGCCTACTTATCGCTGTTCACCTTCGCCATGCTGATGCTGGTGACCGCCAACAACCTCCTGCAGATGTTCTTCGGCTGGGAAGGCGTCGGTCTGTGCTCCTATCTGCTGATCGGTTTCTGGTTCCACAGGCCGTCGGCCAACGCCGCTGCGATCAAGGCCTTCATCGTCAATCGGGTCGGCGATTTCGGCTTCGCGCTCGGCATTTTCGGCGTGTTTTTCCTGTTCGGCTCGATCGGCCTGGATACGATCTTCGCCAATGCCGAGGCCATTGCCGGCAGCGAGGAGGCGACGCTGCACATCTTCGGCCGCGACTACAGCGCCGAGGCGGCGCTGACCGTTGTCTGTCTGCTGCTGTTCCTGGGCGCCATGGGCAAGTCGGCGCAGGTGCCGCTGCACACCTGGCTGCCCGACGCCATGGAAGGTCCCACGCCCGTCTCCGCCCTCATTCACGCCGCCACCATGGTCACCGCCGGCGTCTTCATGGTGGCGCGGTTGTCGCCGATCTTCGAATTGTCACATACCGCGCTGCTGGTGGTGACGATCATCGGCGCGATGACCGCCTTTCTCACCGCCACAATCGGCCTCGTTCAGAACGACATCAAGCGCGTCATCGCCTATTCCACCTGCTCGCAGCTTGGCTACATGTTCGTCGCGCTGGGCCTGGGTGCCTATTCCATCGCCATCTTCCACCTGTTCACCCACGCCTTCTTCAAGGCACTGCTTTTCCTCGGCTCAGGCTCCGTCATCCACGCCGTCTCCGATGAACAGGACATGCGCAAGATGGGCGGCCTGCGCCGGCATATCCCGATCACCTATGCCCTGATGGTCATCGGCACCATATCGCTGATCGGATTTCCGCTGACCGCCGGCTTCTATTCCAAGGACGGCATCATCGAGGCGGCATTTGTCGGCCACAATGCCGCCGCCGGTTTTGCCTTCGTCCTGCTTGTGGTCGCGGCGGTCTTCACCTCGTTCTATTCCTGGCGGCTGATTTTCATGACCTTCCACGGCAAGCCGCGCGCCACCGCCGACGTCATGGAACACGTTCATGAAAGCCCGCAGGTCATGCTGGTGCCGCTTTATGTTCTGGCCGCCGGCGCGCTTTTTGCCGGATTCGTCTTTTTCGGCGTCTTCATGGGTGAGGGCTATGACGCCTTCTGGAAAGACGCGCTGTTCATCGGTGCGGAAAACGAGATCCTTGAGGAAATCCACCACGTGCCGGCCTGGGTCAAGGCGGCGCCGGTCGTCGCGCTGGCGCTGGGTTTCCTTGTCGCGCTGTGGTTCTACATCCTCTCGCCGGCAACGCCCAAGGCACTCGCCGCCCGCCATGACGGGCTCTACCGGTTCCTGCTCAACAAGTGGTATTTCGACGAGCTCTATGACGTCATTTTCGTCAATCCGGCCAAGGCGCTCGGCCGCTTCCTTTGGAAGAAGGGCGACGGCTGGCTGATCGACGGTTTCGGTCCCGACGGCGTTTCCGCCCGGGTGATCGACATCACCAACCGGGTGGTGAAACTGCAGACCGGTTACGTCTACCACTACGCTTTCGCCATGCTGATCGGGGTCGCCGCCCTGGTCTCCTGGATGATGTTCGCCGGTTAGGGACAGGAAAAAACATGTTGAACTGGCCCATCCTGTCCACCGTCACCTTCCTGCCGCTGATCGGCGCGGCGATCATTTTCCTGTTCATCCAGGGCGATGAAGAGATCCACAGGCGCAATATGCGCCATGTCGCGCTTGGCGTGACGAGCGTCACCTTCCTCGTCTCTCTGCTGATCTGGATCGGTTTCGATCCGGCCAATCCCGGCTTCCAGTTTGTCGAACGGACCGACTGGCTCGGCGGCTTCATGACATATCACATGGGCATCGACGGCATTTCCATGCTGTTCGTCATTTTGACGACGTTCCTGATGCCGCTTTGCATCCTGGCCAGCTGGGAATCGATCCAGAGCCGCGTCAAGGAATACATGATCGCCTTCCTGGTCCTGGAAACGCTGATGATCGGCGTCTTCTGCGCCCTCGATATCGTGCTGTTCTACCTGTTCTTTGAGGGCGGTCTCATCCCGATGTTCCTGATTATCGGTGTGTGGGGCGGCGGGCGCCGCGTCTATGCCGCCTTCAAGTTCTTTCTTTATACGCTGCTCGGCTCGGTGCTGATGCTGCTCGCCATCATGGCCATGTACTGGGAGGCCAACACCACCGACATCACGGAGCTGCTGACCCATCCGTTCCCGGCCGAGATGCAATCCTGGCTGTGGTTTGCCTTCTTTGCCTCCTTTGCCGTGAAACTGCCGATGTGGCCGGTCCACACCTGGCTTCCCGATGCGCATGTCGAGGCGCCGACCGGCGGCTCGGTCGTGCTGGCCGCGATCCTGCTGAAGATGGGCGGTTACGGCTTCCTGCGCTTCTCGCTGCCGATGCTGCCGCTGGC
>CALZIL010000054.1:0-1238 GCA_945787495.1 uncultured Afifella sp.
ACTCAAGCCCTTGCATTTTGATCCAGCTTACGTAAACGACACTGCGATGATCCATCAGTTCGATTCAGATGGCGTGCCGATCGCCTTCATCGATGAAGGCGAAGGCGAGCCGATCGTCCTCGTTCACGGCTTCGCCTCCAATATCCGCATCAATTGGTTGTCGACGGGCTGGGTGCGGGCGCTGACGGCGGCCGGCTGGCGGGTCATTGCGCTCGACAATCGCGGTCATGGCGGCAGCGGCAAGCTTTATGATCGGGAAGCCTACCAGATGCCGGTGATGGCCCGGGACGCCCGCCGGCTGCTCGATCATCTGCATATCGAAGCCGCCGATGTCATGGGCTATTCCATGGGCGCGCGGATCACAGCCCATCTCGCCACCATGTATCCGAACCGGATGCGATCGGCGGTGATCAGCGGCCTTGGCGACCAGTTGATCAAGCCGTTCCCGGTTTCCGACATCATTGTCGCCGCGCTCAGCGCGGAAAATCCTGTCGACATAGCCGATCCCACCGGCCGGGCGTTCCGGCTTTTCGCTGATCAGACGGGCGGCGACCGCAAGGCGCTGGCGGCTTGCATGGCGGCCGGACGCCAGATGCTGCCGGCCGCCGAGCAACTTGCCGATGTGAACCTGCCGGTTCTGGTTGCCGTCGGCAGCGACGATGAGGTTGCCGGTAGTCCGCACACTTTGGCGGCGCTGATGGCGAATGCGACGGCCTTCGCTATACCGGGGCGTGACCATATGAATGCGGTCGGCGACAAGGCGCACAAGGCCGCGGTACTGGAATTCCTGGAGGCACGGCCATGAGCGGCCCGAACCGTCTTACCTTATCAGGCCATCAGGGAATTTCGCTGGTGGCCAATCACGCCGGTCCGCAAAACGGCCCGCCGGTGCTGCTGCTGCATGGCGGCGGCCAGACGCGCCACGCCTGGGAAAAAACCGCAAGGCGCCTGGCCGATGCCGGCTACCGGGTGATCTATCCCGATCAGCGGGGCCACGGCGACAGCGCCTGGCATGAACAGGGCGATTACGCCTTCATTGATTATGCCGCCGATCTGGCCGTTCTGCTGCACGCGATCATCGATGAGGGCGGACGCCGGCCGGTCGTTGTCGGCGCATCGCTTGGCGGCTTCGCGGCGATCCTGTCAGAAGGCGATTTGGCGCCCGGCCTGATGCGGGCGCTGGTGCTGGTCGATATCACGCCGCGTGTAAACCTTGATGGTGTCGCCAAGGTTCACGG
>CALZIL010000054.1:1281-13841 GCA_945787495.1 uncultured Afifella sp.
GATGCGGCCGACGCCGTGGCGCAGTATCTGCCGCACCGCCAGCGTCCGCCGACGGCCGACGGCCTGCGCAAAAACCTGCGACAGCGGGCCGATGGCCGGTTTTACTGGCATTGGGATCCGAGATTCATCGATGGCCCGCGTCCGGCCGGCCACGAGCGGGAAAAGGTGACGGTTCGTCTTGCCGAGGCGGCGGCGCGGCTTTCCTGTCCCGTACTGTTGGTGCGCGGCGCACGCTCCGAACTGATCGAGGACGAGCATGTGCGCGAATACCAGGACCTGGTGCCGCATGGCACGGTCATCGACGTGCGCGATGCCGGTCATATGGTGGCCGGTGACCGCAATGACGTCTTCGGCGATGCGATCGTCGGTTATCTTGGCGCGCTGGACGAGGAAAAACCGGTGACGCCGGGCGCTTTGAACGGCGGATCCGGGTCGATTTCGACGGACTAGAGCGCTTTTCGGAATACGCTTTGGCAGTGATTGGTTTTCCGGGCTTTTCTGGCGGTCTACCGGCCGCCCGCCGGTGTCCGGGGCTTGGCATTTGCGATCAAGCTGCCACATAATAGCGAATTGATCCGCCGGCAGACGCTTAATCTGTTGCCAGCGAAGCGATAGCGGACGCCGAATGTGCGTCCGGCAGGGAGACTGTGATGGCGAATTCGACCGGCAAGCCGGGTCCGGCGCTGCATGCGGTTGATCCGGTCTGGACGACGTTGCGCGAGGAAGCACTCGATATCGTCGACCGCGAGCCGATGCTCGCCGGGTTGATCTATGCCAGCATCCTCAACCACGACAGGCTGGAAAGCGCTGTAGCGCACCGCATCGCCGACCGGCTCGATCATGCGGTTTTCGGCGCCGAGCAGATTCGCGCCGGCTTTGCCGACATGTTCAAGGCCGAGCCGGAGATTTCCGACGCGCTGCGCATCGATCTGGTGGCGGTCTATGATCGTGACCCCGCGTGCAGCCGGTTTGTCGAGCCGGTGCTTTATTTCAAGGGCTTTCACGCCATCCAGACCCACCGCCTGGCCAATTTCCTCAACCGGACCGGCCGGCCCGACCTGGCCCTATACCTGCAGAGCCGGTCCTCGGCGGTCTTTCAGGTCGACATCAATCCTGCCGTTCCGATGGGTCGCGGCGTGTTTATCGACCATGCCACGGGCGTTGTCGTCGGCGAGACGGCGGTCATCGAGGATGACGTCTCGATCCTGCAGAATGTGACGCTTGGCGGCACCGGCAAGGAACAGGGCGACCGGCATCCGAAAATCCGCTCTGGTGTGCTGATCGGCGCCGGCGCCAATGTTCTCGGCAATCTGGAGATCGGCAAATGCTCGCGCGTCGCCGCCGGTTCGGTTGTCCTGGCCGACGTTCCGGCCAATGCCACCGTCGCCGGCGTTCCGGCTCGTGTTGTCGGAAAGGCCGGCTGTGCGGAGCCTTCCCGGACGATGGATCATCTCTTGCGCGAAAGCGACGACAACGGCGGGGAGAAGTCCTGAGCTTTGCGGTTGTAGTCGGCAAGGCCTTGTGCCAGACAATTCGCCTTGGAAAACGGCGGCCCTGGAAAAGGGCGGCCCTGAAGAAAGGGATGCGGCGTGTCGATCGAAGAGCTGAAAAAACTCCAGGCCTATTTCCGAAAGCTGTTCGCCAATGAGACGATCGATGTCCGGGCGCGCCCGCAAAAAGATGATTCTGCCGAGGTCTATGTTGACGGGGAGTTCGTCGGCATCCTCTTCAAGGACGATGAAGACGACGACCTGTCCTACAATTTCACCATGGCGATCCTGGATTTTGATCTCTGAGCCCTGTGGCCTGGAACAGTCCTGATCAGCGTTAACGAAGAATTAATTTAGCTGCCCCGACTGGCCTTGCCAGTCTTGCCGGCGGGCGTTGGCGGCTATACCCTGTCCAAACATTAACAAAACGTAAATTTTGGCGGGTAAATTGTGTCGAGTTATCTTGTGTACCTATTTTGTGCTGCGTTTGGCTTTGCCGCCGCTGGTGTAATCACATGCTTCTACCAGTTGGTGACCTCCAAAACGGCCGATTTCGCTACGGAATGGCACGGCTGGTCGGCGGCGCTGATTGCCGTGCTCTTGAGCATGTTCGGCGGGCCGTTCATTCTGGCCCGCAAGGTCATTGTCGGCATCCGCCTGGGCGAGATGGGTGCTTTGCCGGCGATAATGTTCCTGGGGCTGTGCTTGATGTGGAGCACTTGCGCCGGGGTCGTCTATATCGACTTCGCCCTCAAAATCTGAAAGTTCCGACATGACAGTCTACGGTCTGGACGGCGTTTCGCCTGAACTGGCGAAGCGGTGCTGGATCGCGCCGAGTGCGTCGGTCATCGGCCAGGTTCGGCTTGGCGAGGAGGCCAGCGTCTGGTTCGGCGCCGTGCTGCGCGGCGACAATGAGCCGATCGTCGTCGGTGAGCGTTCCAATATCCAGGATTTGGCGGTCGTCCATACCGATCCCGGTTTCCCGGTGACGATCGGGGCCGGTTGCACGATCGGCCATCGCGCCATCCTTCATGGTTGCACGATCGGCGAGAATTCACTGGTCGGCATGGGCGCGACCATTCTCAACGGCGCGACGATCGGGCGGAACTGCATGATCGGCGCCGGCGCGCTGATCGCCGAAGGCAAGACCATCGCCGACAATTGCCTGGTGGTCGGCATGCCCGGCAAGGTGATCCGTACCCTCGGCGAAGATGGCGAAAGGATACTGCGCGAAGCCGCCGACATTTATGTCGCGCGCTGGAAGGATTACCGGGACAGTCTGGAAACGCTTTGACGAGCCGCGCCGGAAAGGGTGGGCCGATCTCCCGGGGAGGAGACCGGCCCTTCGACCCGGTCTGGGGACGGGGAGAGTGGGGACGCGACCGGGTCGAATTCGGCGTCCAAAAAACCGTTCAGTTCGAGCTGGTCGTCGAGCCGACCGGCCAGCGGGAATCATTGATGGCAACCCAGAGGTCCGGATCGCTGATGGATTGCCTTTTGACGTAACGGTACGGGGTGTCGGACCAGATCCGGATCGCACCGAGTTTGTTGTCGAGAACGAAGTCGCCGCGGTCGGTACGGGCGATCAGGACAGCGTGCCCGTCACCGACCTCGTCGAAAACGACGGTGACCAGCAGCGCACCGCTCGGCCAGCCCTGCCGGATCAGCGCCTGGCGCTTTAAAAGGACATAATCCTCGCAGTCGCCGTAATCCGTCGGCAGCGTCCAGAATTCTTCGGTGTCGTAGAATTCCAGATCCGTAACCGGCGCGATCTGCTTGTTGATCACCCGGTTGACGGCAATAAGCTCGGTCCACAGATTCTCAGTCAGTGCGACCGCGTCAGTCTCGCCGTGGCTCACGCATTCGGCGGGAAAAGAACGGCAGAAGCTGAGATGGCCGATCGGCGGCCTGGCCCAGCCGGCTGTCGGCATGACGGCGTCCGGCCGATTGGCGGCCGACAGCGCTGCCAGTTCCAGAGCCGGATCTGCTGCCGACACGGGTGCCGACACCTGTGTCAGGCCGGCATCGGTCCAGCCGATCGCGGCTATGAGAAAACTGACTGCTCCCGCAACCGCGGTTTGACGCAACACCCCAAACATTCAATATCCTCCCCCGGATAGAAGGGAAGGCTAGCAAGCCGGACTTGCAGGGCAGCTAAAGCAATCGCTCAAACCCGGTCGATTGCGGCAAGATTCCGTTCACCATCCTGAAAAGGATCGCAGCTCTGAAAGGGCTCTGATTTGGATTTGAATGTGCCGGTGTCCGGCGGAACCGGATTTCAGAAGAATTCTTTCTGGATCGTTTTTTCGATCGCCGCATCAGACATGATCCGCATGAATTCAATGGCGATGCCGTCTTCGAAATGACGGACGACGCGGGCGCCAAGTTTGCCCAGATGCACCCGTGTCCCCAGCGGCGGGCGCATCTTCGTGGAGAGGCCGGCGCCGGACAGTGACATGTCGATCACCCGGCAGCCATGGCTCGTCCCGTCATCCAGGATCAGCGTGGCCTCCGACTTTTTCGGCAGGCGCCGGGAATGGCGGCGGTCTTCGGGCAGGTTCAGGACGTGGCGGTTTGCCAGCCAGGTCAAGGTGTCGGCCAGCTTGTCGCGTTTGCGGCTGGAGGCGGCGATCGCCATGGCGAAACCGCCCTCGATGTGACGCGTGATATCACCCTCGATCCGTCCAATATGGTCGATATAGGCAATGATTGGATCGCCGACATCGCCCTTGGCCGGGCTGAGGACCTCAGCGCCGCCTGGCGAGATATTGAGGATCTGGCACGGAAATTCGCGCCGGTCGGCAAACATGCACCGACCAAGCAAATTCACCTTCACGCGCTGATGGCGGCGGCGATCGAGTTCCTCAAGCTGGTCGGCTTGAGATGCATCCAGTGCGGACATGGTGTTCCTACCCGCGAGCAGACTAGCTGATCGGTATAAATTTCCCGACTCAAGCTATGCTGGTAGCGTTAACAAGCGGTAATCAAACCGCGTCGCTCGCCGATTTTCCGCCGTCCATGACGACCAGATGGCCATATTTCCTGCGCATATCGGACATTGCCGGCGCGGGCGGCGGCGGAATGCTGCGGTCCGGGGCTTTCATGAACGGCTCGGTGCGCGGCGTCAGGAACCGCATCGAGCGCAGGGATTGCGAGACAATCCTCGCGCCGACGGGATTGGCGTCGCTGTGTCCGCCGGTCCGCACAAAAGAGCCGATTGCACGGTCACAGCCGCTGGCGCCGGACAATGGCAGGAGCACCATTTCGAAGGTGGTGAATCCGCCGCCGGCCGTTTCGGCGACAACGCCGGCGGTCATCGCGACAGCATCATCGGCCATGAGGATCAGATGATGGGCGAGGGATTTGCGATCGTCCGCGCTCCACAGCGCAAGGAAATCCTCGTCGGCCAGATCGCGGCCGTAACGCATAGCAATGTTCGAACCGCAAAAGCGGAAATTCGCGCTGTTCGTGCTTTTCAGGTCGAGCAGAAACGTGTCCACCAGCATGGCGCCGAGGTCGTAGGGCTCAATGGCCGACCGGTCCGGCGCGGCTTGATCGCCGCGACGCCGGTTCCAGTAGGCATAAAGCTGACACGAGACAATGTGTTTCATTTTGATACGGCTCCGGTGCAGGCTGCCGATTGTTCTGTCCGTTTGCGGACGCCCGGCTATTGATGCCAATTGCACCCTATTCTGCGTTTCTGGAGCGTGTTTGTCCGCTGAAACGGTTAAGTAAGGTTAATGGGCGGTAAACGTTGCAATTTTTCAGCTAATAGAGTTCTTTAACGTCATTCACATTGACTGTGTTCGCGCAAAGTCTTCTGGGGAATTAGGGGAGACAGGGTCGCGGCCCGACCGCCGGCAGGAAAGCCGGCGGTTTTTTTTGGCACTCCGGCGGCAAGAAAGCCGGCGGTTTTTTAGAACCCCGGCGGCAAGAAATCCGGTGGTTTTTCAGTTGCCGGCAGGCAATCAGGCCGGCAATGTTTTGTCGGCGGATCTTTTTACGCCTTGTGCCGGCCGGGCGGATGCGCAATCGAAGGGTTTCATGAAAAACCGCGAGCGCATCTTCAATTTGCCCGCCGTCATCGTCTGGAGCGTTGGCGCGATCGTCGCCATCCATCTGGCGAGGCTGTTCCTCTCAGATGACGCTGACTTCGCCTTGATTCTGGCGATGAGCTTCATTCCGGCCCGCTACGGCGAATTTGCCGCCATGCTTCCCGGCGGCGTTGCGGCGTGGTTCTGGACGCCGCTGACTTATGCACTGCTCCACGCCGACGGGGTTCATCTGGCTGTCAATTTGTTCTGGATGGCGGCCTTTGGCAGTGCCGTTGCGCGAAGGTTCGGCGCGGCTCGGTTCTTGATGCTCAGTGTGGCGGCGACACTTGCCGGTGCGTTGGCGCATTTTCTTGCCTATCCCGGTGATAAAGGGGTGATGATTGGCGCTTCCGCAGCGGTTTCCGGCATGACGGCAGCGGCGGCGCGGTTCGCCTTCATGCCCGGCGGGCCGCTGGGCACCGGCCGTGGTCAATCCGATGCGTTCCACTTGCCGGCGCCACCGTTGCGGGCGGTTTTCACCAACCGCAACACGTTGATCTTCATCGGCGTGTGGTTCGTGATCAACCTGGTTTTCGGCGTTCAGGGCGCCCTGCTGCCCGGTGTCGACGGGGCGATCGCCTGGCAGGCTCATATCGGCGGCTTTGTCGCCGGTTTCCTGCTTTTCGGTTTCATTGACCCCTTTCCCCACAGGCCGCCGACCCGCTGATTCGCCATATTTCCGCCGACGGCATATGATCCGGTCCGAAAACTGATGTCTGACATCAGGTGATCCCGTCAGGGGCGGACAAAGCGGGAGGAAAGAATGACGGTTCAGCGGATTTTGAACGACAAGGGATCGGCGGTGACGACCTGCCGTCCGGCGGACACAATTGCCAATGTCGCCAAGGTTCTGGCCGACAAGAAGATCGGCGCGGTGGTCGTGACCGAGGGCGATGCCGTCAGGGGTATCCTGTCGGAGCGCGACATTGTCCGGGCGATCGCCGGGCAGGGTGACAAAGCGCTTGGCAAGCCGGCCAGCGATTACATGACGGAAAACGTTGTCACCTGCGCCCTGCACGACACCAATGACGATGTCATGCAGATCATGACGGGCGGTCGCTTCCGTCACGCGCCGGTGGTTGAAGACGGAAAGCTGGTCGGGATCATCTCAATCGGCGACGTGGTGAAGCGGCGGATCGCGGAGATCGAGCGCGAAGCGGCGGAAATCCGCGAATATATCACCATGGCCTGACAGCAAGCGGCTGGTTGCGGCGGGCCGGTGAAACACCACCGCACAATCAGCGATCGGCGTCGTCGAAATCGAGCGTCCGGTCCAGATCACCGGGCCCGAGCGGCAGCTTCCGGTAAAAGCATGTCGGCCGGCCGGTGTGGCAGGTGCCCGCTGGCTCAGTGACAGCGACCCGGTAAAGCAGCGCGTCCTGATCGCAGTCGGTGCGAATTTCGACAATGCGTTGCAACGCGCCCGACGTTTCGCCTTTTTTCCACAGACAGCCGCGCGACCGGCTCCAGTAGTGGGCAAAGCCGGACGAAAGCGTTGCCTCCAACGCCGCTGCATTGACCCAGGCCAACATCAGGACCGCACCGGATTGTTGATCGATGGTGATGCACGGCATCAGGCCGCTCGCGTCAAAGCGCGGCGCAAACCGGCCGGTTTCCTCAATTGCACCGTCTTTGGCAGTGGAGACCGCGGTCGCCTCGTCGTCTTGCGGCATTTCTTCGTGTTCGGATCAGCGGCTGTAGTCGGGCCGCACGAGCAGCAGGAACTTTTGCCGCTCTGCCTCATCATCATGGAAAACGCCAGTGAAACGCGAAGTCATCGTCGATGTCCCCTGTTTGCGCACGCCGCGCATCGACATGCACATATGCTCTGCTTCGACCATCACCGCGACGCCGCGCGTACCCAGTCCATCGACCAGCGCAGTGGTGATTTGGGCAGTCAGCGATTCCTGGGTCTGCAAGCGTCTGGCATAGATATCGACCAGACGGGCGAGCTTTGACAGGCCGATCACGCCAGCGGTCGGATAATAGGCGATATGGGCCCTGCCAATGAACGGCACCATGTGGTGCTCACAATGGGAGGTAAAGGGGATATCGCGAACAAGCACCATGTCCTTGTAGCCATCGACGTCCTCAAAGGTGGTCGACAACAATTCGGCGGAATCCAGATCGTAGCCTGAATAAAGCTCCTCATATGCGTTGACGACGCGGCTTGGCGTATCGACCAGGCCCTCGCGGTCCGGATCGTCACCGATCCACTCGATTAACGTGCGGACGGCGGCTTCGGCCTTCTCGCGGGTCGGCTTTGGGCGTGTTTTTTCGCCAGTGCCTTTGGCGAGCGTTTTCACAATAGCGTCCATCGTCCAGTCTCCCGTAATCCACAAGGGAGGAATTACGAACATTACTCACAAGGCGGCCAAAAAACACCGACCCGTCACCCTATGGGATACGGGTGCAAAAGCCTATATAGGGTGCGACGGTTTTTGAAACAGGGCTGGGCCTCAAAACATCCACGGGCACAAACATGCTGGACGACGTTTACAACGCGAAAATCCTTGAGCTTGCCGGAAATATTCCCCGGATTGGGCGGCTTGAGGAGCCTGATGCGTCGGCGCGCGCCCATTCTCGCCTTTGCGGATCGACGGTGACGGTCGACGTCAAGATGGATGACGGGCGGGTCTCCGATTTTGCCCATGAGGTGAAAGCCTGTGCGCTCGGGCAATCCTCGTCCTCGATCATGGCGCGGACCATTATCGGATCGACGCCGGATGAATTGCGCAGCGTCCGCGAGACGATGCAAAAAATGCTGAAGGAGAATGGCCCGCCGCCGAACGGGCGCTGGGCGGATCTGAAATTCCTTGAACCGGTGCGCGACTACAAGGCGCGCCATGCTTCCACCATGCTGACCTTCGACGCGGTGGTCGATGCAGTGGACCAGATCGAAGGCCGCAAGCGTGGTGGCGCCGCGGCCTGACGTATGGGCTGCCCGAGCCGGCATGTCTCATGAGGATTTAGTATTGCAGCGGCAGGGATTGGGCGCAAAGAGCGTGCGGCTTTTCATCCGCGCCTATCAGCTTACGCTTTCCTCGCTCACCGGGCGCACCTGCCGGCATTTGCCGACCTGTTCCGAATTTGCCGACGAAGCGATCGGCCGGCATGGTCTGTGGGCCGGCCTGTGGATGGCGCTGGCGCGGTTCGGCCGCTGTCATCCGCTTGGCAGCGATGGTTTCGATCCGGTGCCGGACATCTTGCCTGCCGGCGCCCGCTGGTATAGGCCGTGGCGCTACGGTCGCTGGACCGGACGGCACATCGAACACAGATTTTCCGATACGAAATAGGAATGACACGTCGGGCATGATTGCTGCGACGCGGGCGCATGATGATGATTGATCTGACTTTCCCCGATGGCTCAAAACGCCAATTCAATGCTGGCGTTACCGGCGTTGAAGTCGCCGAATCGATCGCCAAATCACTGGCCAAGAAGGCCGTTGCGATGACGCTTGACGGCGAGCTGAGCGATCTGTCCGACCCGATCGAAGCCGATGCCGCGATCACCATCATCACGCGCGATGATCTGCAGGCGCTGGAATTGATCCGGCACGACAGCGCCCATGTGATGGCGGAGGCGGTACAGGCGCTTTTCCCCGGCACCCAGGTGACGATCGGCCCAGTCATTGAAAACGGCTTCTATTACGATTTCTTCCGCAACGAGCCGTTCTCGACCGATGACTTTGCGGCGATCGAGGACAAGATGCGCGAGATCATCAAGCGCGACTTGCCGTTCACGAAGTCGGTGTGGTCGCGCGACAAGGCGAAGCAGGTCTTTGAAGACATGGGCGAGCAATTCAAGGTCGAACTGGTCGATGCGATCCCCGATGGCGAGGATCTGAAGATTTATGCCCAGGGCGACTGGTTCGATCTGTGCCGCGGCCCGCACATGCCATCGACCGGCAAGATCGGCAACGCCTTCAAGCTGATGAAGCTGGCCGGCGCCTATTGGCGCGGTAATGCCAAGGGACCGCAGCTGCAGCGCATCTATGGCACGGCTTGGCGCGACGAAAAGGGGCTCAAGCAGTATCTGACGATGTTGGAGGAGGCGGAAAAGCGCGACCACCGTCGCCTCGGCCGGGAGATGAGCTTGTTCCATTTCCAGGAAGAAGCGCCGGGCATGGCATTCTGGCATCCCAACGGCTGGACACTCTACCGAGTGCTGCAGGACTATATGCGCCGGCGGTTGAACGATGCGGGATACCGCGAGATCAGCACGCCGCAACTGATGGACCGCAAGTTCTGGGAGGCATCCGGCCACTGGGAGAAATACCGCGAGCACATGTTCATCGCCGAAGTGGAAGAGGAGGGGCACGAGGAAAAACGGGTCGCGGCGCTCAAGCCGATGAACTGTCCCTGTCACGTGCAAATCTTCAACCAGGGGATTAAATCTTACCGCGATCTTCCTCTCCGGATGGCGGAATTTGGTTCCTGTCATCGTTATGAACCGTCCGGCGCGCTGCATGGACTCATGCGGGTCCGCGGTTTTACCCAGGACGATGCGCATATTTTCTGCACGCAGGATCAGATCACCGGGGAGGTGAAGGATTTCTGCGCGTTGCTGCAATCGATTTATGCCGATCTCGGATTCACTGACGTGCAGGTGCTTTTCGCCGACCGGCCCGAAGTGCGCGTCGGGTCCGACGCGGTGTGGGACAAGGCCGAGGCGTCGCTGCGCGAGGCGGCGGAAGCGACCGGTCTGCCCTTTGATTACAATCCCGGCGACGGCGCTTTCTATGGCCCCAAGCTCGACTTCGTGCTCAAGGACGCCATTGGCCGCGAATGGCAGACGGGCACGATCCAGTGCGACTTCAATCTGCCTGAACGATTGGATGCCAACTATGTCGGCGAGGATGGCGAAAAGCACCGGCCGGTCATGCTGCACCGGGCGATCCTGGGCTCGTTCGAGCGATTCATAGGCATCCTGATCGAGGATTCGGCCGGCCGGCTGCCGCTGTGGCTGGCGCCGGTGCAGGCGGTGGTGACGACAATCACCTCCGATGCCGACGATTATGCGCGAGATGTGCGCGACCGGCTGAGCGCGGCGGGACTGCGGGTGGAAGCCGATCTTCGCAACGAGAAGATCAACTACAAGGTCCGCGAACACTCCGTCGCCAAGGTGCCGGTGATCCTTGTTGCCGGTCGGCGCGAGGCGGAAGAGGGGACCATTTCCGTGCGCCGGCTGGGATCGAAGGAGCAGAGCGTGCTTGCCCTTGATGAGGCGGTTGCACAGATTTGCGATGAGGCCAGAGCGCCGGATTTGAAACGGCTTTCGTAAAACCCGTTCTAACGGCTGAGGCGGATGCCGGTCGACTGGATAACCAGGTCGGAGAGGCGGACTTCGACGTCGCGGTCAATCCCGGCTTCGATCTCGAAATCGCGGGTATAATTCTGATCGCCGTGGCGGGCAAAGGCGGTATAGCTGCCCTCAGCCAGGATGATTGAGGGAAAGGCGCCGACGCTCTCATGCAGGATGTCGCCGGCCGGTGTCAGGACCGTCCACTGCGTGTTGGCCAGCGCTTCGCCGCCTTCCTGTTCGACCAGCTTCAGCGTCACCTCGGCGCCCATGTGGCGGATCGTCGCCTCGGTCAGCTTGCCGGCATTGACCTGGATGTCGGCGCGGACGATGGCATTGACCGTGCCGTATCGGCTGACGACATGATAGGTGCCGGCATTCAGGCGCAGCACCGGGTTTTCGTCGGCATCATCGACAAGCCGGACGCGCTCGCCATCATCGGCGTCCTTGTATATCTCGAAGGCGACGTCTTCCGGGTCGGCGGGCGTATCTTCGCCGATGACCGCGGTCAGGCGAAGGCCGCCGGCATCAAGACTCAGCGGCTCGATCACCGGCTCGCCACGCATATCGATCCGTTTGACAGCGCCGGCTCTCCCATAGGCAGCGTGAACATAATAGGTGCCGCCCTGCAGTTGAAACGACGTCGTTCCGCCCATCGATGTCGCCAGAAGCGGCAACGTGCCGTCGGCATTGGGCTGGGAAGCGAAAACGCGCCAGGTGACACCATGCGTCAGTGGCGGACTGTCCTCGGCAAGGCGAGCCTCCAGGATCAATTCCGATTCGCCCGCCTGGATCGCTTCAAATCCAGAAATCGGCGGCGCATAAGGCACCGGCAATGTCAGGGTTTCGTCGATCCGGATTCTCTTGGTGGCTGGCCCCGCGACAGTGCCGGGTTCCGGACGCGGCACCGGTATGAGGGGCACCGCGCCGGCGGCGCCCTGTTCGCTTTGCTCCTGCGCACCGGCCGTAACGGTCCAGAAAACCGGCAGGACAAACAGGGACAGGACGGCCACGGCGGCCAGGATACGAAACGGTAAGATCATCGACGTCAGACTTATCAAATCATTGGCGCCCGTGCTAATCCCGCGAGCATGGCAATTTCAAGACGCGTAAAACCGAGGTGTGGAGATAATGACCCATTTCATGGGCCGGACCGGCCCGCCGGGCGCGTCGCGATGCTTGTCCGATACCCCGCATCGCACGGCGCACCGCTGCTTCCCGGACGAACCGGTTTGGCCCATGAAATGGGTCATTATCTCTGCACCTTGGTATAGTGCCATGCATCCTGCCTATTCCGTCATCATCTTTACCACTCTGTCAGGCGCCGGTTTCGGCCTGATGGCCCTGATTGGTCTGGGCATTGGCGGCAGCGGCCCGCATCCGCTCGCCGCCCCGGCGCTGGCCGTCGGTCTGGCCGTTGTGGGTTTGATCTCCTCGACCTTTCATCTCGGCCACCGCGAACGCGCCTGGCGGGCGCTCAGCCAGTGGCGTTCGTCATGGCTGTCGCGCGAGGGCGTGCTGGCAATCGCCACTTTGATCGCCTTCGCCGCCCACATGGCCATCATCATGTTTGGCGGCGGCATGTTGGGCGGCCGCGGCATACCCTCGGGCCTTGTCGTCGCCGTGCTGGCCTTGTCGACCGTCTATGCGACCGCGATGATCTATGCCTCGCTC
>CALZIL010000055.1 GCA_945787495.1 uncultured Afifella sp.
ATCCGGCAAGGACATATTCGGTGACATGCTGGAGCCGGGCCGCCGCATGGGCGAGGCCTATCAGAAGAATATGGACTCCATATTCGACCAGTTCCTGCGCGGCATGGACCGGCAACGTTAGTGGCAGGTATCGGTCACCGTCACATAACGCCGCCGGCTGAGCGGAAATAGCAGTTCGCGGCCCCTTATGTCCGACGCCGGCGCATCAGAATGATCGTGTTGCCGATCGCCACTAGGGCGACGCCGGCAAGGCCGGTAAGCGACCATTGGTAGCCTTCCACGAATGTCGAGATGATCAGCGCCACGACAGGAAACACCACTGTTGCGTAACCGGCCCGATCGGCGCCGATGCGCCCGAGCAGGGTCAGATAGGCCCAGAAAGCGATGACTGTCGAAAAGACGATCAGCCAAGCCAGACCGCCAAGATAGCGCGCCGTCGGCTCGATGATGAAGGCGCTGCCGGCGGCGAGCGCGATCAGGGTGCTGAAGCCAGCGCCATAGACCATGCCGATGGCGCTGGCCGATATGATCGGGATGCCGGCTCTCTGGTTGGCGGCGGAGATCATGTTGCCGATGCAGAAAAACGTCGTGCCGCAAATCCCCAGCCCCAGCCCGATCAGCGCGCCGCCGCCAAAATCCTGATTGGCGATTTCCGGCCCGAACAGGCAAGCCATGCCGGCGAGCCCGAATAGCGCGCCGAGCACCACGCGCGGCCTGAGCGGCTCGCCCAAGACGACGACGGCAAGGGCGATATTGATGACCGAGGCGAGCGAAAAGATCACCGACAACAGGCCGGAAACCAGCCAGTTCGCGGCGTAATAGAACATCAGGAAATTGCAGGAGAACAGAAACAGGCCGAGCCCGGCGAAGCGCCAGTGCATCCGCCAGGGCCAGGCAAGACGTTGGCCGCTCACCTTGCAGGCGGCCAGCATGATCAGCGCTGCCGCGCCGAACCGCCAGACCAGCGAAACTTGCGGATCGACGACGCCGATCTGGAATTTCAGCGCCAGCCAGCTTGTGCTCCAGACAAATATGGTCAGCGCATAGAGGCCATAATCGCCGGCTGAAAACGCCGTCAGACCCTGACTGGCAGATCGGCTAGCGGTTTCATCCAATTGCGTGACTGGCAGTTTGGCGGTCGCGGCGGGCTCCCGCCGCATCAGAAAGAATATTCGTTGAAGATCGGCTCCACCGACCGGCCCCAGCGGGTCTCGTAGTGCCGCAAAAGCGATTCCGCCGGTGCTGCTTTCACCATATCGCCGGCAAGCTCCAGCACCGTGTGGTTGCGGAACGGTGTGGCGAGTGCCGTTTTCGGTACGCCGTCACGCAAGGCGAGGCGTTCCTCTTCCGTCCAGTCGGCGATCAGGTCACAGGCGTCATCAAGTGCGCTTTGGTCGTAAAGCAGGCCGACCCAGAGCGCTGGCAGGGCGCAGATCCGCCGCCACTCGCCGCCATCGGCGCCGCGCATTTCCAGGAACTTTTTCAGCCGGACATCGGGAAAAAGCGTCGAAAGATGATTTTCCCAGTCGCCCAGGGTCGGCGCCGGATCCGGCAAGCCCAAAGGCGTTTTCCCGGCAACGAACTGCCGGAAGGTGAAGGCCGTCATGTCATGATAAACGCCGCCGCGCACGACGAAATACATCGGCACATCGAGCGCCCACGCCGCATAGGCCTCAAAACCGAAGCCGTCGTCAAAGGCAATCGGCAGGCCGCCGGAGCGCTGATTGTCGGTATCGCGCCAGATTTCTCCGCGATAGGACAGAAAGCCGTTCGGCTTGCCATCGGTGAAAGGCGAATTGGCGAACAGCGCCGTCGCCACCGGCTGCAGCGCCAGGCCGACCCGCATTTTTCGTCGCATATCCTCTTCGTCGGAAAAGTCGAGATTGACCTGGATGGTTGCTGTCCGGAACATCATGTCGAGACCAAGGCTGCCGACCTTCGGCATGTAATCGGCCATGATCTGGTAGCGTGACTTTGGCATGACCGGCGTCTCGGCGCGGCGCCATTTCGGGCTCATCCCCAGGCCCAGAAAACCGATCCCCAGCGGTTCGGCGACTTCCTTGACTTGCGCCAGATGGGCGTTCGCTTCGCGGCAGGTCTGATGCAGCGTCGCCAGCGGCGCCCCGGATAATTCGAACTGTCCGCCCGGTTCCAGCGATATGGCGCCGCCGCCGGTCGGATCGACGAGACCGATGATCTTGCCGGCGTCATAGATCGGCTCCCAGCCGAGCAGCGCCTCCATGCCCTCCAAAAGTGCCCGCACGCCATCCGGCCCCTCATAGGGGATCGGCCCGTGCCCATCCTGGTAGAAGCCGAATTTCTCGTGTTCGGTGCCGATCCGCCATTTCTCCGGCGGCTTGCAGCCTTCCTCCAGATAGGCGGCAAGCTGATCCGTATTCTCAATCGGCGTTGGATTGGAAATATCGCGCGCCATGACCTGCCCGGGACCTTGTTGAACGGCGCGCGACCATAGTGGGGCCGCGTCCGCGCCGCAAAGACTTTATCGCCAGTCGCCGATCGTCGCCTGAACAAGTGCAAGCGCGGCGACGGCGGCAGTGTCGGCGCGCAAGATGCGCGGCCCGAGCGAGAGGACCGTGACATGCGGCAAATCCAGCAGTCGGGCGCGTTCATCTGCTGAAAATCCGCCCTCCGGTCCGATCAGCACGGCGAGCGGCCCGACCGGCACCGCCTTGAGCGCGGCGAGAGGGTCGGCGACAGGCGCCGCCTCGTCGCAGAAGATCAGCCGCCACGCCGGATCCCAGCCGGTCACTATCTTGTCGAGGCGCTCCAGTGGCGCAAATTCCGGCAGGTTCAAAAGACCGCATTGCTCAGCCGCTTCGATGGCATTGGCGCGCATGCGGTCGGTATTGATCCTGGCAATCTGCGTGAATTGCGTCCGCACCGGGATCAGCCGGCCGGCGCCCATCTCGACCGCCTTTTGCACCATATAGTCGAGCCGCGCCTGCTTCAGCGGCGCAAAAAGAAAATCAAGATCAGGCTGGTCAGGTTGCGCGCGGATCTGCTCTTCGATGTCAAGCTTGCAGCTTTTGCGGCCGGCCTCGCGCAGGGTTGCGCGCCATTCGCCGTCGCAGCCATTGAAGACGAGGATCGCGTCGCCGGCCTTCAGCCGCAGCACATGGATGAGATAATGCACCTGCGCCCGGCCCGGCTCGACGACAGCATCGGCGGCAAGCGGAAAATCCACGAACAGGCGCTGGGCGCGAAAATCATAGGCCATCATCATGCCCGGTATTTGGATCGGTATGGCTTGAAGATCGCCGTCCGCCGCGTCAAGACTGCGCCATGGCTGAAGCGGAATCGAATATTGTCGAGTTCACCGTCTCCGAACTGTCCTTCGCGCTCAAGCGCGTGGTCGAGGGTTCCTTTGAGCAGGTCCGCGTGCGCGGCGAGGTTGGCCGCGTCTCTCGGCCCGGCTCCGGCCACATCTATCTCGATCTGAAGGACGAAAAGGCGGTTCTGGCCGGCGTCGTCTGGAAAGGTGTTGCCGCCCGCCTGCGTTTCCTGCCCGAGCAGGGCCTGGAAGTTATCGCCACCGGCAAGCTGACGACTTTTCCCGGCCAGTCGAAATACCAGATCGTCATCGATCATATCGAACCGGCCGGCGCCGGGGCGCTGATGGCGCTTCTGGAAGCGCGGCGCAAGCAGCTTGCCGGGGAAGGCCTTTTCGACGCGGAGCGCAAGAAGCCGCTGCCGTATCTGCCCGGCGTCATCGGCGTCGTCACCTCGCCGTCGGGCGCGGTGATCCGCGATATCCTGCACCGGCTGCGTGACCGCTTCCCGGTGCGCGTGCTGATCTGGCCGACGCGGGTCCAGGGCGAGGGTGCCGCCGAGGAGATCGCCGCCGGTATTCGCGGCTTCAATGCTCTGGCGCCTGATGGCCCGATCCCGCGGCCCGATGTCATGATCGTCGCCCGCGGCGGCGGCTCGATCGAGGATCTATGGGCCTTCAACGAGGAAATTACCGTCCGCGCCGTCGCCGGCAGCGCCATTCCGGTAATCTCCGCCGTCGGCCATGAAACCGACTGGACGCTGATCGATCACGTCGCCGATTTGCGCGCGCCGACGCCGACGGGCGCCGCCGAAATGGCCGTGCCGGTGCGCACCGAATTGCTGGCCGCGCTGGCCGATCTGGAAAGCCGCCGGCAGGGCGCGGTCGGGCGCGGGATGGAGCGCCGCCGCCGCGATCTCACGGCGCTGGCGCGGGCCATGCCGGCGCTGACCGATCTGGTGGCGGTTCCGCGTCAGAGGCTGGACAATGCCGCCGAGCTGTTGCGTCTGAAGCTGGCCGGTTTTGTCGACCTCAAGCGTCAGCGCTTCGCGGCAAGCGCCATGCGCCTGTCGCCGGCGACCTTGCGACGCGCGGCGTCGCAAAAGCACGACCGGCTGCGCGCCCAGCATGCCCGGCTCGTCCAGGCCGTTTCGGTGAGACAGCGTCACGCTCGCCGCGATGCCGACCGTTTGTCGGAGCGCTTGCGTCCGGACCTTTTAAGCCGCGCAATTCTGCGCAATCGCGATCGCCTCGCCCACGCCGGCCGTCTTTTAGGCTCTTATTCCTACCAGTCTGTGCTCGAGCGCGGTTTCGCGCTGGTGCGTGACGCCGACGGCATGATGATCCGCTCCGCCGCAGCCATCGCGACGGGCGACAATCTCTCGATCCGCTTTGCCGATGGCGATGTCGGCGCGATTGCCGATGGATCAGATACCGGTGGGACCGCTCAACCCCATCGGCGAAAAGCTGCCGGTCCGAAAAAAACCGCCAAACCTGCTAAAAAGCCGGCCAGAGCGGCCAAGAAGCCTGGCGATCAGGGCGACCTGTTCTGACCGGCCTATCCGGCGCTTTCGTGCCAGATCGGCCGGTAACCGGTATGCAGCACATTCACGATCGATGGCGGCGTCAGCAGGGTCAGACGTTTGTTTTCCACCAGTTCGACCGGCGCGCCATAGCCCTCAAACGACCACGGCAGCAATTGCCCATGCCTGACGGCGAACGGCCGGCCGTCAAGCGCAACGACGGCGCCGTCGGGCAGGGCGGCAGTTTGCGGGACCGTCAGCGTCTTATGTTTCGGCGACGTGCGCTCGCCATGCAGACCTGAGTCCATCGCCGGGGCGCGGGCGCGTCCTGACTTGCCATGGCCGGCCGCCCAGGCTTCGGCAAAACGGATCGCATCGCCCCGCCGGCATTCAAAACACGGCCGGTGGCCAGCCGTAAGCGCCGTCACCTCGTCGAGAAAGAACAGCGCCGTATAGTTTCGGCCCCACACATTGTGATGCCGGTCCCTGAACGACGTCACACAGCAGATCCAGGCTTTCGAGGCCCAGCGCCGGCGCGTCAAAGTCCGGGTGTCGGGATCGTGGATCCGCCCGCCTCGATTGCCCATGAACAAACCGCGCGCCGCCACCGCATGCAGCGCGCCGTCGGGCGCCACCCGGTTTTGCAGCGGCATCTACGCTGTGCCGCCGATCACGATGATCTGCAGGGCACGCGGTCCGTGAGCGCCCAGAAGCAGGGTCTGTTCAATATCGGCCGACCGCGACGGCCCGGTCACCCAGTTGACCGTGCGCGGCATGACGCCCTTGCCGAAAATGGTGCGAATACGCTGCCACACGGTTTCATAGTCGCCGGCAATATCGTCCGCAGCGACCACCACAATATGGGTATCGGGCAGGAAATTCAGTGTCGTCGGATTGTCCGACCCGGAGTGAAGGACCAGCGTTCCGGTTTCCGCAACGCCGCCCAAGGCATGGCTGACGCCGGTCAGGTCGCGGCCGTCGGATGGGCCGGATTTGCGGGTCAGATTTGGCGTCTTCTCCCAGGGCAGACCGGCAAGACGGTCGTCCGCGCCGAGGCGGATCTCGGCCGGTAGATTGTTCTGCCGCAAGAATTTGGCAATCGCTTCCGGCACATCGTCAGATGAGGCGACCCGCGTCACGCCGGCCTGCACCGCCTCGGCCATCTTGCAGAAGAGGTCGACCCGCGCCGCGCCTTCAAGCTGGCCACGCTCAGGGATGAGACCGGCCACCGGATTGGCGAGCCGCTCATCGACCGCCGCCTTGCGTTCGGCTTCGGCACCACTGACGGCAAGCGCCCGCCGCACCTTGCCGAGAACCGTCTCGCGCCCACTCATTGCTCGCGGTCCCTTATCTGGTCGATGAACGTTCGGCTCGACGGCGCCGGGAGGTCGCGGTGCCGCGTCCAGCCGCCAGCCAGCGGCAGCGCGCGGAAGCGGCCTTTCTTTTTGCCGAGCCACCCAAGCGCGCCGATCGCAAGTCGTGTCGATAGCCGGTAGAGACGCGGGTGCTGCGCGAAATACGCCCACACGCCCAGTCCCCAGCGTTGCGTCGCCGGCGCCAGGCCGCGCTCGAATTCCTTTTCGCGCCAGTGCCGCAGCAGTTTCGGCAGCGGAATGCGCATCGGGCAGACGCTTTCGCAGCGGCCGCAGAAGGTCGAGGCATTGGGCAGATTGGCCGCTTCGTCGAGCCCGAAAAGCGCTGGCGCCAGCACCGCCCCCATCGGCCCGACATAAGGCGTGCCGTAAGCATGGCCGCCAATGGCGTGATAGACCGGGCAGTGATTCATGCAGGCGCCACAGCGGATGCAGCGCAGCATGTCGTGGAATTCGTTGCCGAGCATCGCCGTGCGGCCATTATCGAGAATGACGACGTGGTATTCCTCCGGCCCGTCCGGGTCGCCGGGCCGGCGCGGGCCGGTGGAGAAGGTGTTATAGACCGTCATATCCTGGCCGGTCGCCGACCGCGCCAGCACCCTGAGGAGGGTCGAAACGTCTTCCAGCGTCGGCACGACCTTTTCAATCGAGGCAATGACGATATGCACCCGCGGCAGGACCTGCGTCAGATCGCCATTGCCTTCATTGGTGACGATGACCGACGTGCCGGTTTCGGCGACCAGGAAATTAGCGCCGGTCATGCCGACATCTGCGGCCAGGAACTTGTCGCGCAGCACGCCGCGCGCCTCGGCCAGAAGCGATGTCGATTCAGAAAGGTCCCGGGCCGCGTCCAGATGCGTGTGGACACGGCGGAAATCGGCCTCCACCTGGTCCTTGGTAAGATGCACAGCCGGCGCGATGATGTGGCTCGGCGGCTCGCCGCGCAGCTGGATGATATATTCGCCAAGGTCCGTTTCGACCGGCTCGATGCCGTTTTCGGCAAGGAAATCATTGATGTTGATTTCCTCTGAAACCATCGACTTGCCCTTGGTGATCGTTTTGGCGCCCGCCTTGCGGCAGATATCAAGGATGATCGCGCGGGCATCGCCGCCGGTCTCGGCCCAATGGACCTGGCCGCCGGCCTTTGTCGCGGCCTTTTCGTAGGCCTCCAGATAAAGGTCGAGATGCTCAAGCGTGTGGTTCTTGATGTCGCGAGCCGCATCGCGCAACGCATCGAACTCCGGCAGGGCGGCCACCACCTTGGCGCGCTTGTGGATGAAGCCCGCTTCGACATGCTCCAGGGCGCGCTGCAAATGTAGGTCGGTCAGCGCATTCTGGGCGTTTTCTTTGAAGGCCGGGGCGGTGATCCGCATGCCGTTACTCGCTTTCGCCGATAGCCGGCATGTCGGTCATTCCGGCCAGCACCTCGGCGACATGACGCGCCTTGATTGGCCGGCCCTGCCGCTGCAGCTTGCCGGCCATATTCATCAGGCAGCCGAGGTCACCGGCGAGCACAGTATCGGCGCCGGAAGCGGCGATCGCTTCGGTTTTCTTTTCAACAATGGCGTTGGAGAGTTCCGGATATTTCACGCAAAACGTGCCGCCGAAGCCGCAACAGACATCGGCGTCGGCCATTTCGCGGATGGTCAGGCCATCGACCGTCTCAAGCAGCGCCCGCGGCTGCGCCTCAATGCCCATTTCGCGCAGGCCCGAACAGGAATCGTGATAGGTGACGCTGCCGTCAAAGCGGGCAGAAACGGCGGCAACGCCCAGAATGTCGGTCAGGAAACTGATCAGTTCATGGGTTTTCGCCGACAAGGCCTCGGCCCGCGCGCCCCATTCCCGGTCGTCGCCCAACAGGCCGGGATAATGCTTCTTGATCGTCCCGCCGCAGGAACCGGAGGGAACGACGACGAAGTCATAGGCCTCGAAGGCGGCAATCACTGTTTTCGCGATCGCCGCCGCATCGCGCCGGTCGCCGGAATTATAGGCCGGCTGCCCGCAACAGGTCTGGCTTTGCGGCACGCTGACCGTGCAGCCGGCGTCTTCCAGGAGCTTGATCGCGGCAAAGCCGACGCCCGGTCTGAAAAGATCGACGAGGCAGGTCGCGAATAGGCCGACATGCGGTGCCTTTTGGGAGGGTTTATCGGTCATCGCCGAGTGGGCTCTTTTCTAAAACCGGGACTATCAGGACTATTATGCACGTTGGCGCGCCGCCGAGCGGGTGAATTTTTGCAGGCGCAGTTCCGAAATTTCGGCACGCGCATCGGTCCGGTCAACGCTGCGCAGCGCAGTTTCAACAAAGTCCATGTGGGAATGGGCCGCATTTTGCGCCGCGTTGCGATCGCCTGCCTTGATGGCATCGTGAATCGCCCGGTGCTGGTCCAGGAGATTATCGCGCCAGGCGGCGTTGGCGTAGATTTTCTGCCGGTTGTAGAAAACCCCTTCCGCCAAAAGCCGGTAGCAGGATCGCATCATGTGGAGGAGGACGACATTGTGCGCGGCCTCGATGATTGTGGTGTGAAATTCCACGTCGAGACGCGCTTCCTCTTCCGGATCGGCTTTGGCGTGCGCCTCGACCATCAGGCCGAAAATCCGCTCAAGGATCGTCAGGTCGGCTTGTGTTGCCCGTGCCGCCGCATAGGCCGCGGCGGTTCCCTCGATATCGCGGCGGAATTCAAGGTAGTCGAAGATCGCCCGCTGGTGACGCCGGACCAGCTCCACCATCGGCGGCTCAAACACCGTGCCGATGACGTCGGCGACATAGGTGCCCTCGCCATGACGGGCCCTGGTCAGGCCGCGCGCCTCCAGCTCCTTCAGCGCTGCCCTGAGAATCGGCCGCGAGACGTCGACAGCCTGCGCCAGTTCGCGCTCCGGCGGCAGCCGGTCGCCGGGCCGCAACACGCCGTCCAGGATCAGCCGTTCGATTTGCCGGACGACGGCGTCGGCTGAGCGGTCATGGGCAATCTTCTGAAACATCGATCGGACAATCTCCGGCCGGCTGGCGGTTTTGCCGGGCATGGCGCCCACGATAAAGCCAGTTGGACAAATTGGTCAACTTTCTTATCCACTTTGGCAGAGACTGGGATCGCGCGCCGGGAAGCAGGGAGGATTTGTTTCGTGCCTGACGCCCGCGATTTCAGGGGACGGATTGACGCAAGCGGCGGGGCAGGGCTTCGCGCCTTTGCCGTTTCCGGCTATTGCTCGGCAAGGGCGCCGGAAACAGCGCAGGAATTTGGGAACCGTCATGAAAGATGAGGCCGATCAGCCCGCGCCGCACCGCGGCCCTCTGGGCATGCCGAGCCACCCTTTGCGCGCGGCTGTCCTGGGCGAGGTGCATTCGCGGCCCTTCCAGTTGACGACGCCGCCGCGCGTCATCCTGCAGCTTGCTTTCCTGACAGAAAAACCCGGCGCCGGCGCGGATCTGGAGTCCCTTGCCGCTCTCAGCCAAAGCCGCGGCCTGTCCGGTCCCGACGCCGATGCGCGCCACCATAGCCTTGATTGGGGCGGCGGCAGGCTCAGATGGGAGCGTCATACGGAGTTTTCGACCTGGACCTGGGACGCCCCCGCGCCGCCGGCCTTCGCCGACACGGTTACGGGCCATCCC
Source organism: uncultured Afifella sp. (assembly GCA_945787495.1). Lineage (GTDB taxonomy): Bacteria > Pseudomonadota > Alphaproteobacteria > Rhizobiales > Afifellaceae > CALZIL01. The sequence goes on from CALZIL010000055.1 coordinate 9,793, forward strand.
TTCGGCGCCGGTTTTACCGCGCCGGGCCTGCTGATTTCCGCCATCCGCCTTGATCTGCGGCCCGATAACGACAGCACCGATGAGGTTCTGTCGGCCTTCGATCCGGCCAGCCTGTGTTATTCGCAGATGGATGGCGGGCTGGCCGGCGCGGCGACGGATTTCCGCCAGGACGGCGATGGCCTGACCCGCATCCTGGTCCTCGACCGCGGCCTCGGCCCGGCCCGCGCCGGAGCGTTGTCGCAGCGGCTCATTGAAATTGAAACCTATCGCACCCTTGCCCTGCTCGGCCTTCCCGAGGCGCAGCGGCTCGGCCCCGGCATCAGGCGGATCGAGGACGAGATGGCCGCAATCACTGCCGAAATGCGTGACGAAAAGAGCAGCGACAGCGAACATCTTCTGGCCGAGCTGATTGCTCTTGCCGCCGATCTTGAAGCCGGCGCGGCGGCCAGCCTTTACCGCTTTGGCGCCAGCCGCGCCTATGACGAGATCGTCACCCAACGCATCAACATCATCAGTGAGCAGCCGATACCGGGCCATGAAACCTGGTCCGGTTTTCTCAAGCGGCGGCTGGGGCCGGCGATGCGCACCTGCCGCGCCGTCGAGGATCGGCAAACCGGTCTTTCCGGCAAGCTCGCCCGCACCGCCAATCTCCTGCGCACCCGCATCGATGTCGAACTGGAGCGTCAGAACCGGGATCTGCTGCAATCGATGAATCGCCGTGCGCGGCTGCAACTGCGCCTGCAGCAGACCGTCGAAGGCCTGTCGATCGCCGCCGTCAGCTATTACGTGGTCGGCCTGATTAATTATCTCGCCAAAGGGCTGGCCGAAGCAGGTTTGCCGGTCGATCCGACGGTCGCAACAGCGCTCGCCGTGCCGCCCGTCGTTCTCGCAATCTGGTGGATTGTCCGGCGCATCCGCCGGGTGCACGCAGCGCGCGATGCCAACAAGATTACGTGAGTTCGGTCAGCTTGCCGGCTCGTAGGTGTTGGTGCCGGCTTCCGGCATGCCGTCGCTGTCGAAGGTCTTCAGATAGGCGATGACGGCGGCAATATCCTCGTCCTTCTTCAGGCCGGAAAAAGACATCTTGGTGCCTTTGACATATTTCTTCGGCGCCTTCAGCCAGATCGCCAGGTTTTCCTCCGTCCACACCAGTCCGGCCTCGCCGGCGGCGATCATCGCCTTGGAATATTTGTACCCCTCAGCCGTTCCGGCGATCCGGCCGAAGAGATCGTTCTGCTGCGGCCCGACCTTGTTCTTGGCGTCGGCGCCGACCGCGTGACACGCTTTGCACTTCTTGTAGATTGTCTCGCCTTCGGCAACGAGGGCGTCCTGCGCACCGGCAAGGCCGGTGCCGGCGACAAGGAGTAAAGCGGAGGCGGCAAGGCGCATGGTCATGGTCGGGTCTCCTGAACCGGTGAAATGATTCTGGTTTGCGGGGCAGGGTCAGTGCCCGCCGCGACAATAGCCGGTGCGGCGGACACAGCGGTTCAAAAGGAATCGACAACTTCGTGAAAAGCCGTTAGAAAGAATTGGTCAAAAAAAATTACCAATTGGAGGGCGCGATGTCGGGTCTTGCCATGCCCGCACCGAATGCCGCCGTTCTGGGCCGGCGCGCCGAGATCGCCGCCGCCTTGCGGAATATCGTTCCCGGCGAGGGCGTCATCGACCATCCCGATGGCATGCGGCCGTTTGAATCCGACGGCCTGACTGCCTATCGGCAGATGCCGCTGGTTGTTGTCCTGCCGGAGAACACTGATCAGGTCAGCCGCGTCCTGCGCTATTGCCATGACAACGACATCCGCGTCGTGCCGCGCGGCTCCGGCACGTCGCTGTCCGGCGGCGCTTTGCCGCTTGCCGACGGTGTTCTGCTTGGTTTATCGAAATTCAATCGCGTCCTGGAGGTCGATTACCAAAACCGCGTCGCCGTCGTGCAGCCCGGCGTCACCAATCTCAATGTCACCAACACCGTGCAGGGAAACGGCTTCTATTACGCCCCCGATCCCTCCTCGCAGATCGCCTGCTCCATCGGCGGCAATGTGGCGGAAAATGCCGGCGGCGTTCACTGCCTGAAATACGGCCTGACCGCCAACAATGTGCTGGGCGTGGAAATGGTTCTGATCACCGGCGAAATCATCCGCCTCGGCGGCAAGCATCTGGACTCAGAAGGCTATGACCTGCTCGGCCTGATGACCGGGTCGGAAGGGCTTCTGGGCGTCGTCACCGAAGTCACCGTGCGAATCCTGCAGTCGCCGGAAACCGCCCGCGCCGTGCTGGTCGGATTTCCGACAAGTGAAGATGCCGGCCAGTGTGTTGCCGACATTATCGGCGCCGGCATCATTCCCGGCGGCATGGAGATGATGGACAGACCGGCCATCCACGCCGCCGAGGATTATGTTCACGCCGGCTATCCACGCGACGTGGAAGCCTTGCTGATCGTCGAACTGGACGGCCCGCAGGGCGAGGTCGACGATCTGCTGGCGCGGGTGGAGAAGATCGCCGGCGACAACAACGCCTCCACCATCCGGGTCTCGCAGGATGAGACCGAGCGGCAGCTCTTCTGGGCCGGGCGCAAGGCGGCGTTTCCCGCCGTCGGCCGCATTTCGCCCGATTATTACTGCATGGACGGCACCATCCCGCGCAAGCAATTGCCTAGGGTTCTGGCCCGCACGCGTGAACTGTCAGAGAAATACGACCTGCGCGTCGCCAATGTCTTCCATGCCGGCGACGGCAATCTGCACCCGCTCATTCTTTATGACGCCAACATCCCCGGCGAGCTGGAACGGGCCGAGGCCTTCGGCGCCGATATCCTCAAGCTGTGCGTCGAGGTCGGTGGCGTCCTGACCGGCGAGCACGGCGTCGGTGTCGAAAAACGCGACCTGATGCCGGAAATGTTCAACGAGGATGATCTGAAACAGCAGCAACGGGTCAAATGCGCCTTTGACGAGAAGCACCTGCTCAATCCGGGCAAGATGTTTCCGGTGTTGCATCGCTGCGCCGAACTCGGCCGAATGCATGTCCACAAGGGCCAACTGCCGTTTCCTGATATTCCCCGGTTCTAGAGGGCTTTTCGTGTCGACAATCTTGAAGCCCGAAACCGCCGGTGGTGTGCTTGAGACAATCGCTTGGGCGGCGGGCGAGGAAAAGCCGCTGGAGGTCCGCGGCCGTGGCACGAAGGCCGGCATCGGCCGGCCGGTGCAGGCCGAATATACGCTCGATCTGTCGGCGCTGACCGGCGTCACACTCTATGAGCCGGACGAACTGGTTTTATCGGCCCGCGCCGGAACGCCGCTTGCCGAGATCGAGGCGTTGCTGTTGGAAAACAACCAGCAGCTGGACTTCGAGCCGATGGACTACGGCCTGATTCACGGCACCGAAACCGGCGGCGGCACAATAGGGGGCGTTTTGGCCGCCAATCTGTCCGGCCCGCGGCGGCTCAAGGCCGGCGCCGCGCGCGACCACATTCTCGGTGTTGCCGCCGTTTCCGGCCGTGGCGAGATGTTCAAATCCGGCGGCCGCGTCGTCAAGAACGTCACCGGCTACGATCTCTCCAAGGGCCTTGCCGGGTCATGGGGCACGCTGGCGGCGATCACCGACGTCACCTTCAAGGTCCTGCCGCGTGCCGAAACCTGCGCCGCCATGGGCTCGTCCTGCGAGATCTCCGCCGCAGCGCATCTGCCGGCGGAGGCCGCGGGCAGGCTGCCTGAACTCGCGAGCGCCGACGGAGCAGTAACCGCTTTGCGGCTGGAGGGCTTTGGCCCGTCCGTCGCCTATCGCAAGGAAGCGTTGAAGGCCGTCATCGCCGGCGCCGGCAGCTTTGACGAACTTGATGTCGGAGCCTCGGAAAGCCTGTGGCGCGCCATCCGCGACGCCGCGCCGCTTGCTGAAGGCGCCGCGCCGCTATGGCGGGTCAGCGTCGCACCGACGGCGGGTCTCGATGTTCTCGCCGCGCTTGCATCACTGTCCGTCCGGCATTTCTACGACTGGTCGGGCGGTCTGATCTGGCTTGCTGTCGATGATGGCGCTGACGACGCTGGCGCCGAACTGATCCGCACGGCAGTTGCAGCCAGCGGCGGCGGCCACGCCACTTTGGTGCGCGGTTCGCCGGCTTTGCGCACCGCCATCCCGCCGTTCCAGCCGCAAGAGCCGGCGCTTGCCGCTCTGTCGAAGCGCCTGAAAGACAATTTCGATCCCAATGGCATTCTCAATCCCGGCCGCATGGTTGCGGGGGGCTGAGCCATGCGCACTGAATTCTCCCAGGAACAGCTTGCCGATCCGCGCCTGCGCCAGGCCAACGACATCTTGCGCAATTGCGTCCATTGCGGTTTCTGCACGGCGACCTGCCCGACCTATGTCGAGCTTGGCAACGAACTCGATAGCCCGCGCGGCCGCATC
>CALZIL010000056.1:0-5835 GCA_945787495.1 uncultured Afifella sp.
TCGGCCAAGATGGTCAAGAAGCTGCGGGCCGGCGCTATCGAGGTGCCCGACAGCCACACGATCCGCTTCAATCTGTCCAAGGCGGTGCTGTCGTTCCCGGAGGAGATGTACAATTATCCCACCGCCATCGTGCATCCATCCTTCAAGCCGCCGCTTTCAGACAACCCGATCGGCACCGGCCCGTACACGCTTGCCGAGCTGATCGTCGGCGACCGCGCCATCCTCAAGCGGATCACCAAAACGACCGACGGCAAGGACTTCACCTATTGGGGCGGCAAGACCTATCTCGACGAGATTCACTATTACAATTTCGACGAGGACAACATGCTGACCGCCTTTGCCGGCGGCGATGTCGACGCCATTTACGAGTTTTCCATCGAGCAGATGGAACTGGCCAAAGCGCTCGATGGCGATATCGTGGCAGCGCGTACGGCACAGACCTTGTGTTGCCGCTTCCAGGTTACCAAGGAGCCGTTCACCGACAAGCGCGTTCGCCAGGCGCTGGTGAAATCCGTCGACAATGCGGCGATCAAGGCCCTGGTCTATCCGGAGGGCGGCGACGTGGCGGAAAACCACCATGTGGCGCCGATCCATCCGGAATATTTCGCACTTCCGCCTCTGGAGCGGGACGTTGAAGGCGCCAAGGCGCTTCTGGCCGAGGCCGGCAAGGAAGGCCTGGAAGTGACCATCGATGTCGGCAACACCGATGGCCCGTGGCACCAGACGGTCTGTGAAGTCATGCGTGACCAGATGAAGGATGCCGGCATCAAGCTGAACATCAATGTCATGCCGGCATCGAAATACTGGGAAATCTGGGACAAGACGGCCTTCGGCGCTACCGCCTGGACGCACCGGCCGCTTGGCACGATGGTCCTGTCGCTCGGGTATCGCTCCGGCGTGCCGTGGAACGAGACGGCCTACGCCAATCCGGAGTGGGATGCCGCGCTCGACAAGGCCGAGTCGCTGCTTGATGTGGAAGAACGGCGGGCCGCCATGGAAGCGGTTGAAAAGATCCTTCAGGACGATGCCGTTATGATCCAGCCATTATATCGGCCGGTCTACACGATCGTGTCGAAATCGGTGCACGGTTATCCGGCTCACCCGACTCAGTACCATCAGTTCAACAAGGTCTGGATGGGCTAAAGACGCGAGCAACGCCCCGGAGGCCTGGCTTCCGGGGCGTTTTTCGATTTCCGCCATAAACCCGCGCTCAACAAGACGGGACCGGCTTTCAAGGAGGGGACCTTGCCAGGGGCAGGTGTCGATATCGCATGTTCAAATTAATCGGGCGCCGCCTGATCCAGATGCTTCTGATCATTCTGGTCGCCGCACTGATCCTTTTCGTCATCTTCGACACAGACGATTTCAAGAAACGCATCGCGCTCGCCGAACTTGGCAATTTCGGTGTGTCCACCATGACTGAGGAATCCTACCAGGACTGGCTTGCCGAGAAAGGTCTCGACATTCCCTTCTATCAGCGTTTTCTCAAATGGGGCGGCGACGTCCTGACCGGCGATCTCGGCCATTCCTTTGAGAAGGACACCGCGGTCGGTCCGCTGGTTCTGGATCGTCTCAAGAACACAGGACTTCTGGCGCTGTTCGTCTTTGCCTTGATGATCCCGATATCACTGACGCTCGGCGTTCTGGGCGGCATGCGGGAAGGGTCCGGGCTGGATCGAAGTCTGACCTTCTTCTCGGTCTTCACGACATCGATACCGGAAATCGCCACGGCGATTATTCTGACTGTTGTCCTGTCGCTTGGCCTCGGCTGGTTGCCGGCCAAATCGGCGATGATCAACGGCTTTGATTTCAGCCAATTGGTCCTGCCGGTGCTGACACTTGTCGTTTACGATTTCGGCTATGTGGCCCGCATGACCCGTGCCTCCATGGCTGAGGTCATGACGTCGCAATATATCCGCACGGCGGTTCTCAAGGGCCTGCCCTACAAGCGCGTGATCATGAAACACGCTTTGCGCAACGCGCTGATCGCGCCTTTCACCATTATCGTGCTTCAGCTCAACTGGCTTCTCTCGGGCGTCGTCGTCGTCGAGGTGTTCTTTGAGTACAAGGGCTTCGGAAAGCTCCTTCTTGAAGCGGCCCTGTTCGGCGACATTTATGTCGTTCAGGCCTGTACCCTGGTTGCCGTCATCGTTGCCGTGCTGTCGCAGATCATCTCCGACATCGGCTACACCTTCCTCAATCCCCGCATCCGCTTCGCTTAAGGGAGACGCGTCATGGCCGTCACGACCATCACCCCGCCTGCGCCGTCTCTTCTGGAGCGCTTGAAGACACCGCGCAATATTGGAATTCTTGTGGCGCTCGCCTGGATGCCGCTGATGATCTACGTCATGGGCACCGGCCGAATCGACGAAGGCGTGCGCAACGCCATCCTGCTGCCGGCAATTCCGGCGGTCGCAATGCTCTATGTGATCGCCGTCACCGCATGGAAGGAAAGCTGGATCGCCGTCCTGGGCGTATCGCTGGTCTCGTTCTGGTTTTTTATGGCCGTGGCGGCGCCGTTTCTGCCGCTTGCCGATCCGAATGCGCCGGTTGCGCCATTTGCCACGCCGTTTTCGGAAAAAAAGGATATTTTCTTCTGGCTCGGCACCGATTTCAAAGGCCGGGACATGCTCTCGCGTGTCATCTGGGGCTGCCAGCGCGTCCTGGTCTGGGGTGTGACGGCGACCTTTGTCGCTTATATCATCGGCACAATATTCGGGCTGATGGCCGGTTATCTTTCCGGCTGGTGGGACGAGTTCATCTCGTTCTTCGGAAACGTCTTGCTGTCGTTCCCGGTGATGGTGCTGTTCATCGTCATCCTCAATTATCTCGGACCCTCCGGTTTCAACATCGTCATCGCCGTGACCTTTGCTTCCGCGCCGGCGATCATGCGTATCGTTCGCGGCCTGGCGCTGGACATCAAGACACGTGATTACGTGTTTGCCGCCCAGACTCGCGGCGAGAGCGCCCTGTGGATCATGGTAATCGAATTGCTGCCCAATGTTCGGGGCCCGATCATCGTCGATGCGTGTCTGCGCCTTGGCTATACGACGGTCGCCATCACCACGCTGACCTTTCTCGGTCTTGGCCTGCAGCCGCCCGATCCCGATTGGGGCTTGATGATCCGCGAGGCGGCCAAGGTCGCGATGCTGTGGAAGTTCTCCTACATGCTGCTGATTCCAGCGCTCGCTGTCTCAAGCCTCATTCTGGGTTTCAACCTGATGGCTGACGGCCTTCGCGAAATGTCGCTGCGCGACTGATGGAAAACGGGGGAAAAACCATGGCCGGCAAGACCAATGGCGCAGCGAACGGGGGCGGGCAGACCCCGGTCCTGGAGTGCCGAAAACTCTGCATTTCCTATTTCACCCGCGCCGGCGAGATCCCCGCCGTTGTCGATTTCAACATGACGCTCATGCCCGGCGAGGCGCAGGGCATTGTCGGTGAATCCGGTTGCGGCAAATCGACGGTGGCGCTCGCCATCATGCAATATCTGGGCAGCAACGGAAAAATCGTCTCCGGCGAGATTTTCTTCGAAGGCCGCGACATGCGGACCATGAGCGAAGAAGAGCTGCGCGATCTGCGCGGCTCCCAGATCGCCATGGTCTATCAGGAGCCAATGGCCTCTCTCAATCCGGCCATGCGTATCGGCGACCAGCTCTCCGAGGTTCCGATTTTCCATGAAGGCGCCAGCCCCGAAGAGGCGATGGAGCGGGCGCGCAAGATGATCGCCAGCGTCCGCCTGCCCGAACCGAACCGGATCCTCAATTCCTATCCGCACCAGATTTCCGGCGGCCAGCAGCAACGCGTGGTCATCGCCATGGCGCTGTTGTCCAATCCCAAGCTGCTGCTTCTGGACGAACCGACCACGGCGCTGGATGTGACGGTCGAGGCCGGCATTGTCGATCTGATCAACGAGATTGCCGCCGAATTCGGCACCTCCATGATCTACATTTCGCACAATCTCGGTCTGATCCTGGAAACCTGCCACCGGATCACGGTGATGTATTCCGGCGAGGCCGTCGAAGTCGGGACGGTCAATGATGTCTTCGACGCCATGCGCCATCCTTATACGCGTGGCCTGTTCGCCTCCATTCCGCTGCCCGGCGCCGACAAAAACAGCCATCCGCTGATCGCCATTCCCGGCCAGTTGCCGCTGCCGCATGAGCGGCCGACCGGCTGCTATTTCGCGCCGCGTTGCGACTTCTTCGTTGCAGGAACTTGCGACACCGGCCTGCTGCCGATGCGCGAAGTGCCCGGCGATGATCAGCATTTTACCCGCTGCGTGCGGTTCGACGAACTCGATTGGCAGGAATCCCTCGGCAAGGGCATCAGCCAGGACGTGACGCCGCCGGGCGATGTGGTGCTCAGGGTCGACGACATGACCAAGCATTACGAGATCGAGGAAGGCGCGCTGTTTTTTGCCGGTGAGAAAAAAACCGTCAAGGCCAACGAGAAAATCTCGTTTGTGGCGCACGAAGCCGAAACCGTGGCCATTGTCGGCGAATCCGGCTGCGGCAAGTCGACCTTCGCCAAGGTGCTGATGGGGCTTGAGGACGCCACCAGTGGCGAGGTGCTGCTCGGCAATCTGGAGCTCGGCGATCTGCCGGTCGACAAGCGAAATCCGGAGACAATCTCCAAGCTGCAAATGATCTTCCAGAACCCCTTCGACACCCTCAATCCCAGCCATTCCATCGGTGGCCAGATCGGCCGGGTGATCCGCAAATTCGGCGTGGAAAGCGACGACGAAAAAGTCGAGGACCGGGTCATGGAGCTCCTCGACATCGTCAAGCTGCCGCGCGATTTTGCCAAGCGCCGGCCGCGCCAGCTCTCCGGCGGCCAGAAGCAGCGCGTCGGCATCGCCCGCGCCTTTGCCGGCAATCCGGCCGTGGTGATCGCCGATGAGCCGGTATCGGCCCTCGACGTTTCGGTGCAGGCGGCGGTGACCGAACTGTTGATGGACATCCAGCGCGAGAACCGCACGACGCTTTTGTTCATCAGCCACGACCTTTCCGTCGTGCGCTATCTCGCCGACCGCATCATCGTCATGTATCTCGGCCAGATCATGGAGCAGGGCACGACGGACGAGATTTTCGCGCCGCCCTACCACCCCTATACCGAAGCACTGCTGTCAGCCGTGCCGATCGCCGACACCCACGTCAAGAAGCGCCATATCGTGCTGACCGGCGAGATACCCTCGGCCTCCAATCCACCCAAGGGCTGCCCGTTCTCCACCCGATGCGCCTATATGATCGAAGGCACCTGCGACGTCACTCCGCCGCCGGTCCGCGACATATCGGCCGGCCACCAGATCGCCTGCCACCTATCGGTGGAAACGCTGGACGCGATGGAACCGGTCATCCAGCTTGGCGCGGCGGCCGCGCCGGAGCCGGATGTCGAGACTGTATAGGCATTGACCGACGCGCTGGCGCTGGCCGGCTGGCGCCGCGAAATCGCCACGCTCCATGCCCGTATTCGAGGCGCCGGTGATCCGCAAATCGGCTGGCGCGACTGGTGCGAGACACGCGACCGCCTGTTCCGCGAGCACCCGGCCTCGCCGATCCCGGCGGCGCGGCGCGCCGGCTATGCCGGCATCCCGGTATTTGCTTATGACCCGGCCCTGCGCTTTTCTTGCGCAATCGTTGCCGCCGTCGATCCGGTATCCTTCACCGTCGAGGCCGGTCATAACGGCGCGATCACCATGCACCCCGTTGGCCGGACAGATAGCCTGACGCAACGCCTGGGCGGCGAACTGACTTTGTACTGGATCGAAGGGTATGGCGGTGGGCTGTTCTTGCCGTTTCGCGATGCTACCTGTGGCGGCGAAACCTATGGCGG
>CALZIL010000056.1:5859-21078 GCA_945787495.1 uncultured Afifella sp.
CGAAGACGACCGGCTGATCCTTGATTTCAATTTCGCCTATCACCCCTCCTGCGCCCATGCGCCGGACTGGGTCTGTCCGTTGGCGCCGCCGGAGAATCATCTGCCAAACGCCGTGCGCGGCGGCGAGCGGCTCTGAGACGATTTCCCGGCAATCAGTTTTGGGCAATCGACCTTGGCAGCGCGCCGACCCTCGGCCGGTCTTCGATCTCGCGGATCAGCTTGCGGCTCATCGCTTCCGCAAAGCTTTCAAATCCCGCAACGCTCATCACGAAACTGTTCGGCCCGGCGATCACATGGTTGGCGTACCACGACGCCAGCGTCTCGTCCTCATTGAGGATCGCCAGCCCGTTGATGGTGACGCCGCGCGACAAGGCCATCGACCGCGCCGTCGGCATGGTCACGACGATCTCGCGCGGCGGCGTCTCCTTGCCATCGCCCGAAACATCGACGACCTGGCGGTCGGCGGCGATGCCGTTGCGGTCGAATTTGCGGATCGCCCAGGCGATCCCCGCGCCGATACCGGTTCCGCCGAGGACGCCGCGCCGGGTGCCGTAGACGAAATTGGAAAACCGCTCGGCATCTGCCGCCGACGCGATGATAAACCAGTCGCTTTCGTCCTTGGGGATGGACGCATCAGCCCACAGCACCATCGCCACGGCGATTTGCCCCGTTCGTCCGGATAAAATGGCCGACACGACTCGCTTGTCGCGGAAGGCCTGGGCGATGCCGTTGAGCTGCAGCCGGAACTCGCCGGCGTCGACCGAGCTTGACGCATCGACCGCCAGGACGAGCTCCAGATCGACAACCGCCTCCTGTGCGGCCCCGCGCACCGGCATGTGGAGGAGAACAAGAGCGATGAGAATTCGGCCGAGCATCCATGCAATCTAGGGCAGATCAGACGCGGCGGCGAACCGCAATTCGTCATAGCCGAGACCAGGCTGTCAGGCGGATTGAAACCCGATCTCGTATTCAAGCCCGGCATCGAGCAGCCATTCGGCCAGCGACAGGCCGAAGCCGCGAAAAACCATGAGGTCGAAAACCTCATCGTCGCGCCGGATGACCAGCACATCCATGTGATGGATGACCGATTGCGCCGCCCGTCCCGGAGCAAAGACCGAGGGATGAAGGTCGATAGCAAGGCCCTTGCCGAGTATCTCGGCGGCGTCTTCGCCGGAAAGCCGAAACATTGTGCGGGCATGCGACAGATCGGTGACAGCGGCTTGGCTGGCGGGCAGGGCGGCGCTCAGCGTGCTGGTAATCTCGTCACTCTCCGAGACAAGGAGAGTGCGTCCGGGCGCAAGAGTGATCATCGTCACCGGGCCGTGCTCGACGGCCGAGCCGACCGGACCGGGCGCCTTGCCGAACAGTTCGCCGATCGTCTTGCCTGTGTCCTCGGCCGTATCGCGCCAGGCCGTTACCAGGGCAATTGCGGCAGGGCGCAACTCGGCAAGAGTCGCGCCCGCGCCCTCGGCAGTTGGCGGAGCGGCCAGATTGGCCAGTGCGGAAAGGCGATCAGCCATGCATCCGGCTCCCGTCAGGATCATAAAAGCAGGGCGCGCAGACCTTGACCGGACCATGCAAGCCGCGCACCGGGTCGGCGGCATAAAGCGTCTCGCCATGCCGCTCCGGCCCGCGTTCCAAAAGGGCGAGCGCGATATAGGCTTCGACCGCCGGGCTGTAGCCCATCGACGTCACCTGACCCTGACTGCCCCCCGGCAGGTTCGGGTCGGAACCGGTGACCAGTTGCGCGCCGGCGCGGATTGGCTTGCCGTCGAGCGATTTGAGGCCGACCAGTCGCTTGCGGCCGGGATCGGTCAGCGCCGCGCGCAGCGCCATCGGCTTGCCGACAAAATCCTTCTTCTTTGAGAACATTTTCTCAAGACCGAGATCGTGGACGCCCGTGCGGCCATCCATCTCGTCATGGATGACGTGGCCTTTCTCGATTCTGAGCGTGCCGAGCGCTTCCAGCCCGTAGGGCGTACAGTCGAATTCTTCGCCGGCCTCAAGCAGCGTCGTCCAGAGCACGAGACCGAAATCGGCGCCACAATAGACTTCATAGGCAAGCTCGCCGGAAAACGACAATCGCGAGACCAGAACGTCGACATCGCCGAGCCTGCCGGTGCGCACGCCCATGAACGGCAGGGCTTTATCGGAAAAATCGATGTCCGTGATCACCTTTGTCAGTAGCGCCCGCGCTTGCGGTCCGGCGATCGCGACACCGGCCCATTGCTCGGTCAGCGAGGTCAGCGCCACCTTCAGGTCCGGCCAGTCGACCGCCAGCCCAAATTCCAGAAGCGCCATCACCCCGGCGGCATTGCCCGTCGTCGTTGTCATCAGGTAGCGGGTTTCCGTTAGGCGCCATGTCGTCCCGTCGTCATAGAGGAAACCGTCATCGCGCAGCATCAGGCCATAACGCGCCTTGCCGACGGGCAGGGTGGAGAAGGTGTTGGTGTAGACCCGGTCAAGGAAGGTCGCCGCGTCCGGTCCCTGAACGTCGATCTTGCCGAGCGTCGAGACGTCGGTGATGCCGACGGAATTGCGCACCGCCCGTGCTTCGCGGATGTAGGCGTCTTCGACGCTTTCGCCCGGCCTGCGATAGACCCGCGGCCTTTGCCACTGACCGACATTGATCATGTCGGCGCCGGCCTTTTCGTGCCAGTCATGCATCGGCGTGCGCCGCACCGGCTGGAAGTGCTTGCCCGTCGCCCGTCCGACGATGGCGCCGAACGTCACCGGCGAATAGGGCGGGCGGAATCGGGTGGTGCCGACCTCGGCGATCGGCCGGCCTTCCTCAGCCGCCATGATGGCCAGGGCATTGACGTTTGACGTCCGGCCCTGATCGGCGGCCATGCCGAGAGTCGTGTAACGCTTCAGATGCTCCGGCGCTGAAAAGCCCTCGCGCCGCGCCAGCCGGACATCGCTTGCCTTGACGTCATGCTGCATGTCGACAAAGGCTTTGCCAGGCCCGTTTGACGGTATTTCGTAGAGCGGAAGGAAGCCGACTTCCTGATTCGGATTCTCAACCGTAAAAGTTGTCGGCAAGGCATTGAATCCAAGAGATTTTACGGTCTCAACGCCGACCTCAAAACCGCTTTCAATGGCGCTCTGAAGTGCCAGTTTTCCGGTCATTGCGCCGGCTGCGGCCCAGGCTTCCCGTGGTGTGCCGGGGATGAACGCTCCGGTGCCGGAATCGAAGACCGGCGGCTCGCCGGCCTGGCTGGCGAGATTGACGTTCGGAGTCCAGCCGCCGGAGACAAGCAGCGAGTCAGAGTCAATCGTCGTTGCCCCGCCCGAGACGTTCCCGGCAGTTGAATCGAATTGCGCGATGACGACGCCGGAGACGGCCTTGCCGCCCTCGGCCGCCGTTACGACATGGCCGGTGTAAAACACCGTACCCGCCGCCCGCAGAGTCTTTGCAGAGTCTTCCGGACCGGCATCGCGAGGATCGATGATCGCCTTGATCGTGATCCCGGTTTCCGCCAGCGCGGCGGCTTGATGCCAGGCCGCATCGTTGTTGGCGAAGACGGTGACGGCGCGTCCGGCGGCGACGCCATAGTGGCGGACATAGGCAAGCGCCGCGCCGAGCAGCATGACGCCGGGCGTGTCATTGCCGGCAAATACGATCGGCCGCTCCATCGCGCCGGTGGCAAGGATGACCTGACGCGCCTGGAATCGCCAATGGCGCTCCCGCGGCGCCGCAGCGTCGCCCGCCGGCAGCCGCTCGGTTCCGGCAAGGACATTGCCGTCGTAATAGCCGTAGACGGCGGTCCGCCGTAAAAGCCGGACATTTTGCAGGACGGCCAATTCGGCGACCGCCGAGCGGACCCAGCCGGCAGTATCCGAACCGTCGATCGTTGCCGTGTCCAACACCGATGCGCCGCCGAATTCGGCGTTTTCATCGACCAGGATCACCCGCGCGCCGCTGCGCCCGGCGGCAAGCGCCGCCGCCAGCCCGGCCGGGCCGCCGCCAACCACGAGCACGTCGCAAAAGCCATGCGCGTGCTCATAGCGGTCAGGGTCGGGCTCGCGAGTTGCGGCACCCATGCCGGCGGCGCGGCGAATGATCGGCTCATACAGCATCCAGGCGCCGCGAAACGGGCCGATGAAGGTCTTGTAATAAAAGCCGGCGGCAAGGAACGGCGACAACAGCCCGGTCAGGGCGCCGAAATCGTTGTTCAGCGACGGCCAGGCATTTTGCGAGCGGACCACCAGGCCTTCGCTGGCCTCCGCCATGGTCGTCTGGACGTTGGGTGTCGTGCGCGCCGCTTCGCCAATGGTCACCAGCGCATTGGGCTCTTCCGAACCGGCGGAAAAGACGCCGCGCGGCCGATGATATTTGAACGAGCGCGCGACCATCAACCGGCCGGAGGCAAGCAGCGCCGAGGCGATCGTATCGCCGGCAAAGCCGGTGATCGTTTCGCCGTCGAAGCGGAAGCGAAGCACCTTTGACCGGTCGACCCGGCCGCCGCCACCGGCAAGGCGATAGCCGGCCATGTCAGTCGGGCCCCGGCTTGTCGCTTGGCGCGCCGCTTTGATAGCCCGCCCAGGCGCCGGCAAGGCGTGCGCCGAAAACGGCATGGGTCTGGGTATCGCGGGCAACGATCAGCCAGTGCCGGCAACCATGCACATGGTGCCAGTATTCCTCATGGGCCCCAAGCGGATTGCTGCGGTCATAGACCGCCGCCGCCCAGGCCGCTTCGTCGCCGTCATCGAAGGCCGGCCGCACAATGCTGGCGTCACCGCCGGTGGTGAATTCGCCGCTATCGCGCAGGCCGCAGACGGGGCAGGGGATCAGCATCGTGTCGCCCCCTAATGCAGCCGCGGCGCTGCGCCGGCGCCCTTTTCGTCGATCACCGTGCCGGCATGGAACCGGTCAAGCGTGAAGGCGGCGTTGCGCGCATGCGGCTCGTCATGGGCGATCGTCCAGGCAAAGCACCAGCCCGAGCCCGGCGTCGCCTTGAAGCCGCCATAGCACCAGCCGCAATTGAGAAAGAGGCCCGGCAGCGGCCCGGTCGTGATGATCGGGCTGCCGTCCATCGACATGTCCATGACGCCGCCCCAGGAACGCAGAAGCTTGAGCCGGCCGAGATTGGGAAAGACCGCCAGAAGCTCCGAGGCGACCTCCTGCACGATCGGCAGATTGCCGCGCTGGGCGTAGGAATTGTAGTAGTCCAAGTTGCCGCCGAAGACGAGGCCGCCCTTGTCGGACTGCGAGACATACATGTGGCCGGCGCCGAACGTCACCACCGTGTCGATCAGCGGCTTGACCGGTTCCGACACGAAAGCCTGCAGGATGTGGCTTTCGATCGGCAGCCGCTCCACACCGGCCTTGCGCATCACCTCAGACGTCATGCCGGCGACGGCGACGCCGACCTTCGGCGCGCGGATCTCGCCACGGCTGGTTTCGACCCCGGTGATAGCGGAACCGTCCCGGATGAAGCCGGTTACTTCGCAAGTCTCAATAATATCGACACCCATCCGGTCGGCGGCGTAAGCCAAGCCCCACGCCACGGCATCATGCCGCGCGGTACCTGCGCGCGGCTGAAACAGGCCGCCCTCGATTGGAAATCGGGCATTTGGCGACAAATCGATGCCAGGGCAGAGCCTGGCGATATCCTCCCGGGCCAAAAGTTCCGCATCGATACCGCCCAGCCGCATGGCGTTGCCGCGCTGGGCGTATTGGTCGAGCTGCGAGGGCGTATGCGCCAGATTCAGGACGCCGCGCTGGGAAAACATGACGTTGTAATTGAGTTCCTGACTCAACCCCTCCCACAGCTTCAGGCTCCATTCGTAAAAGCGCGAATTTTCCGGCAGCAGGTAATTGGAGCGCACGATCGTCGTGTTGCGGCCGACGCTGCCCTGACCGATCAGGCCACGCTCCACCACCGCCACATTCGTGATGCCGTGTTCCCTGGCAAGGTAGTAGGCCGTCGCCAGGCCATGGCCGCCACCGCCGACGATGATGACGTCATAGGACGGCTTCGGCGCCGCCTTGCGCCATGCCGGTTTCCAGCTTTTGTTACCGGTCAGGCCGTTCTTGACGACCGACCAGAGGGAATAATCTCCCATCGCACGTCACTCCCTTGCCGGATCGCGATCCGGGAAAGCGATAAGCGGAAATAAATTATTGCGCGTTTGATAACCATTCTGAAAGCGCCTTCAGGCTTAGTGTCGCCGACAGATTGACGTTTGGGGGCAAAAATGGCTCTGCTTGACAATGCGGACGTGGCCGACGAGGTGGTCGGCCCGGACGCGCTGGAATTCATTCACGACCTACGCTGGGATGATATTCCGGCGAATGTGCGCCACAACGCCCAGCGATCGTTGCTCGACCTGATTGGCGTTGCCGCCGGCGGCCGCAAGACCGTCAATGCACGCATCCTCTATGATTTTGTCTCTGCCCATTCCGCACCGGGCGACAAAGGCGCAAGGCTGCTCTTCGACGGCCGCCGGGGTTCTGCTCCCGGCGCGGCGATGGCCAATGCGGCGGCGATCGACGCATTGGATGCCCATGACGGCCACAGATTGGCGAAAGGCCATGCCGGCGTCGTTGTCCTGCCGTCGCTTCTGGCCTTTTCCGATGAGCTTTCGCCGTGCAGCGGTTCTGAATTCATGACCCGTTTCGTAATCGGCTATGAAATCGCAACACGTGCCGGCATCGCGTTGCATACCGGCGTCGATGATTACCATACTTCCGGCGCCTGGAACGCACTCGGCGCGGCGGCGATCGGTGCCCGGGCGCTTGGTCTTGATCGCGACGAAACGGCCCACGCCTTGGGTACGGCGGAATATTACAGCCCGCGCAGCCCGATGATGCGCTGCATCGATTTTCCGACAATGGTCAAGGACGGCGCGACCTATGGCGCCCATGCCGGCGTCACCGCAGCCTTGCTTGCCGGTTCCGGATTCACCGGTGCGCCGGCATCTTTGGTCGATGACGAATCCGAGACCAATCTCTGGGGCGATCTGGGTGTCACCTGGCGGATGGCCGAGCAATATCTCAAACTCTGGCCGATCTGCCGCTGGGCTCAGCCGGCCGTCGCGGCGGCGGCGCAGATCCGAAGTGAGATCGCTGGCGGCAAGATCGATCGCCTGGTCGTGGAAACCTTCTACGAGGCAGCGCGCCTGACGACGACCCATCCCGAAACCTCCGAACTGGCGCAATATTCACTGCCATTTCCCGTGGCGGCCATGCTTGTTCACGGCAAGGTCGATGCCGAGACCGTCACCACCGGTCTGCTCGACAAGGCGGTCACGGACCTGGCCGAGCGCGTCGAGCTTGAGATCAGCCCGTCACTTTCAGCGGCCTTTCCGGGCAAGCGGGCAGCGCGCATGGTCGCTGTCCTGCACAGCGGGGAAGTTTTCGAAACGCCGGTGGTCGAGGCGCCGGGCGAACCTGAAACGCCGTTATCGGACACCGATCTGGTCAACAAGTTCATTGACCTGATGATGCCGCTGACCGGCCAGCTGAAGGCCGTTTCAATTGCCGAAATGGCGGCGACCCTGGAGGAGAACGAGACGGCCAGCCCGCTGATCGATGCGATCTGCGAATTCCCCGAGGGTTTGAATTAAGACGAGTTCGTCGATTGCCGCTGCGTGCCGATGCGTGGATGATGCTTTGAGAACGGCGCTGCCGCGCCATAGTCGCCGAAAAAGACCTGGTGCGTGACAAACCCGGTTTCGGCTGACCAGCGATGCAGCAGATAGGCGGGCGGCTCCAGGATCCAGCGCGACGGTGCATCCGCGGCCAGGTCGAAAACGACATGATGCGCCACGCCCGGCCCAATAACGACCGGGACGGCACCTAACCGGCTAACGATCATCCGGTGCACATGCCCGCAAGCGATCAGTCCGACATGGCCGTGCTTGCCAATTATGGCGGCCAGCGCATCAGAATCGTCGAGGCGAATTGCGTCCATGAATCCGATCCCGGTTGCAAATGGCGGATGATGAACGAACACCAAAGTGGGGCTGTCCGGATTGGCCGCAAGCTGGTCATCAAGCCAGGCCAGCTGCTCGCCGCCGAGATGGCCGTGAGGTTGGTTCTCGATAAGACTGTCGAGGCCGATCAGCCGCACCGGACCGGCATCGGCGGCAAAGCGGATCGGTCCCGCATCGGGCACCACGCCGGTAAAGGCAAGTGCCTTGCGGGTGAACTCGCGGCGATCGTGATTGCCGGGCACGGCAAAGACCGGTGCGGAGAGTTGCTGCAGCAGGCCGGTCAGCGCGGCGTAATCCTCCGCCTCGCCGTCATGGACCAGATCACCTGAGACGATCACCGCATCCGGAATCATGTCGCTGGCATTGAGATGATCGATCGCGCGCTTCAGCGCGCCATACGTATCGACGACGCCGAACAGCCGCGTTCCTTCTGCGCGAAGATGCGGGTCGGTGATTTGTGCGATCAGCATGGGCCCTCCGAACGAGCCGCACTTCAGTCATGTTCCCGGCCGGCGTCAACAGCTTGCGGACCTTGGAGGATCGCAAGATTGCCCGATTGGATGCTAGAGAGTCCCGATGCCGCGAATTGTTGCGCAGCCCCAAGGTGATGCGAGGAGGGTGAACCATAAGCGAGTTGGATAAAAAGCCGCTGCTGTCGCTTCACGGCATCGACAAGACGTTTCCCAATGGCACGGTGGCGCTTGAGGGCCTGTCGGTGACGATCGGTGAGGGCGACTTCGTCAGCCTGCTCGGTCCCTCCGGTTGCGGCAAGACGACTGCGCTCAGGATCATAGCCGGCCTGACCGGCGCCACCGGCGGCTGGGTCGAATGGGCCGACGGCCCGCCATCGGCCGGCGAAATCGGCTTTGTCTTTCAGGAGCCGACGCTGATGCCCTGGGCGACGGTCTTTGAGAACATCTGGCTACCGCTGCGTCTGAAAGGCGTCCCGCGCAGCAAAGCTTCCGACCGGATTATGGATGCGCTTGATCGCGTCCATCTGAGCGGTCATGAAAACAGCTATCCGCGCGAGCTGTCCGGCGGCATGAAGATGCGGGTCTCGATTGCTCGCGCCCTGGTCACCCGTCCGCGCGTGCTGTTGATGGACGAACCGTTTGCCGCGCTCGACGAGATCACCCGTTTCAAGCTCAACAACGACCTTCTGGCACTCTGGGAGGCCTTCGGCGGAACGGTAATTTTTGTCACCCATAGCGTGTTTGAGTCGGTGTTCTTGTCGCAGCGCATCATTGTCATGACGACCGGACCCGGCCGGGTTTTTGAGGAATTGACGATCGGCGAACCCTATCCGCGCCACGAAGCCTATCGGACATCGGAGAGCTACGCCCATGATTGCCGGCATGTCTCGCGCAGCCTGAACGACGCCATGGCGGCAGGGTCGGCGGCGGCATAGCTATCACTGGAACCGCGCCGCACCACGTCTCGATTCAGATCCCCAAGGCCGCGTCATAAGCTTTTGAAAACGCTTCGGCATTGGCTTGGACATCCATTGCCGGCATGCCCGACTCGTAAAGGCCCGAGCCGAGACCGAAGCCGCCGCATCCCGCCGCTGCATAACCGTCTAAATCCGCCACTGTAACGCCGCCGATAGCCCATAGCGAGATCTGCGCCGGCAGCACTGCCTTCAAGGCCTTGATGCCGGCCGCGCCGAGCAGAGAAGCCGGATAAAGATTCAGGGCGGTGGCGCCGGCTTCGATCGCCGCAAACGCTTCCGTCGTGGTGAATACGCCGGGATAGGTTTGCAGGTTTCGCGTCCGGGCGATCTCGATCACATAATTGTCGGCGTTCGGCGCGACGGCAAAGGTTCCCCCGGCATCGATAAGATCGGCAATCTGGTCGATCCCGGTGACCGTTCCGGCGCCGATCTCCGCCTGCCCGGCCAGCGCCCTGGACAGGCGGGCGATGCTTTCAAATGCGTCCGTGAAATTGAGCGGCACCGCGATCAGGCTGATGCCGCCGGCGACCAGGGCTTCGCCGATTTCAACCGCCTCGTCCGGTTTGACGCCGCGCAGGATCGCCATCAGGTTACGCCGGGATTTGACTGTCGTTTCGCTCATGCTGCTGTCTTTCAGATGCCCGTGCGGGGCGGATCCTGATCAATGGCATTGATAGGGCTGCAAGAAAATACCGTATTAGCAAATCCCGTCAGAACCAGCGATCTGGTACGGCGATTTCAGTTGTCTCCAATCCGACATCAGGCCGCTTTTTCGGGCGCTTTTGGCCGGCTGGCACAGTCCCAGTGCCGCATCCAACGTCATCGATGATTTGAAAGGATGACAACAAATTGGTATTATGGTACCGAAATAAGATAAGTCTATGCGACAATGACGGCAGAGCACGCCGATGAAGCGGATTATTCGCCTGAAACTCAACGGAAGGGATCGTGAGGACGCGGTCTCCGACAACGCCCTGTTGATCGATTATCTGCGTGAGACAGCGGCGGCGACCAGTGTCAAGCAGGGCTGCGATGGCGGCGAATGCGGTGCCTGCACCGTGCTGATTGACGGCCAGGCGCGGCCCGCCTGCATCACGCTTGCTGCCACCTGTGACGGCCGCGCCGTGGAAACGGTCGAGGGGCTGGCCCGCGATGGCCGCCTGTCGGCGCTGCAGCGTGCCTTTCATGAGCGGCTCGGGGTGCAGTGCGGCTTTTGTACGCCCGGCATGATCATGGCGGCGGAAGGCCTGCTGCGCGACAATGCACGCCCGGACGAAGCGGCGATCCGCCAGGCGCTTGCCGGAAATCTGTGCCGGTGCACCGGATATGTGAAGATCATCGAGGCTGTCCAGGCAGCGGCGGAGGCCCAATCATGAGTAAAGTCATGAGCAAGGCGGGAACGCGCCTGCCGCTGATCGATGGCGTGGAAAAGGTCACCGGCGCGGCGCAATTCACCGCCGATCTGCCGGCCCGCGACGCGCTTGTCGGCCGCATCCTGCGCAGTCCGGTCGCCCATGGCGAGATCGTTCGTCTCGGTGCGTCGAAAGCCCTGGCGCTGGAGGGCGTGCGGGCGGTCGTCACCGGCGCCGATTGCGCCCATACCTACGGCATCCTGCCGATCGCCATGAACGAATATCCGCTGGCGCGCGACAAGGTGCGCTATCGCGGCGAACCGGTCGCGGCCGTCGCGGCGATCGACGCGGCGACGGCTGAACGGGCGCTGGCGCTGATTGAGTTGGAGATCCGCGAGTTCCCGGCCTATTTCACCGCCGATGCGGCCCTTGCCGACGATGCGGCGCTGATCCACGACGACAAGCCCGGCAATCTGGAGCGCCACGTGCACGACAGCTTCGGCGATGTCGCCGCCGGATTTGCCGAGGCGGACCTCGTTAGCGAGGAGACATTTCTGTGTGCCGAAGTCACCCATGCCATGATGGAGCCGCATGCCGCATTGGCCGACTATGACCGCGAACACGACCGGCTGACGCTGCACACCGTTTCGCAGGTTCCCTATTACGTCCATCTCATGCTGGCGCGCTGCCTGGAGATGGAGGCATCCCGCATCCGTGTCATCAAGCCCTTCGTCGGCGGCGGCTTCGGGGCGCGCACCGAGACACTGAATTTCGAGCTGATCGTCGCGCTTCTGGCGCGCCGGGCCAACGGCAAGGTGATGATGACCTTGAGCCGCGAGGAAACCTTCCTCACCCATCGCGGCCGGCCACAGACCGACGTTCGTCTCAAGCTCGGCATGACGCGCGACGGACGCCTGACCGCGGCCGATTGCGAGGTGACGCAGCGCGGCGGCGCCTATGCCGGCTATGGCATCGTCACCATCCTTTATGCTGGCGCGCTTTTGCACGGGCTCTACGACATTCCCGCCACGCATTATGAGGGCCGACGGGTCTACGCCAATCTGCCACCCTGCGGCGCCATGCGCGGCCATGGCACGGTCGATATGCGCCACGCTTTTGAGTGCCTGCTCGATCGCATGGCGCGCGAATTGAACCTCGATCCTTTCGCCGTGCGGCGGCGCAATCTGCTCACCGCGCCGATGCGCACGCTCAACGATCTGATGGTCAACAGCTACGGTCTCGATGAATGCCTGGAGCGCGTCGAGCAGGCAAGCGGCTGGGTTAAGCGCAAGGGCAAGCTGCCGCCCGGGCGCGGCCTGGGTCTCGCCTGCTCGCACTATGTCAGCGGCGCTGCCAAGGCCGTGCACCGCACCGGCGAACCGCACGCCGTAGTCACACTCAAGCTCGATTTCGATGCCGGCGTGACGGCCATTACCGTCGCGCTGGCCGTCGCCGAGGTCCTCGGTATCGACGTCGGCCGCGTCCGCGTCGTCGCCAATGACAGCGCCGTCACACCCAAGGACAACGGCGCCTATTCCTCGCGCGTCACCTTCATGGTCGGCAATGCGGCGATCGAGGCGGCAAAAAATCTCCGAGAGATCCTGATCGAAGCCGCCGCCGGCAAGCTCGACGCGCCGGCCGCCGAGATCGACTGCATCGGCGAGACGTTCCGCGTCGATGGCGGCGCGCAGTCCGAACTGTCTTTCGCTGAAGTCACTGCCGCCGCACTGGTCGATACCGGCACCATTACCACCAAGGGTACCTTCACCTGCCCGCCCGAGGCGCAGGGCGGCAAGCATCGCGGCGGCGCCGTCGGCTCGACCATGGGCTTTTCTTATGCCGCGCAGGTCGTCGAGGTCAGCGTCGATGAAGATCTCGGCACGATCCGCGTCGAAAAGGTCTGGGCGGCGCATGATTGCGGCTTCGCCATCAACCCGCTGGCGGTCGAAGGCCAGGTCCAGGGCTCGGTGTGGATGGGCATGGGCCAGGCGCTGAGCGAAGAAACGCGCTTCGCCGACGGCCTGCCGGTGCATGCCAGCATGCTCGATTACGGCGTACCGACGATCGCCGAATCGCCCGACATTCATGTCGATATCGTCGAAAGCATCGACCCGCTCGGGCCCTTCGGCGCCAAGGAGGCGGGCGAGGGCGCGCTGTCCGGTTTTCCGCCGGCCATGGTCAACGCCGTTGCCGACGCCATCGGGCTTGATGTCAATGTGCTGCCGGTGACGCCGGACCGGCTGGTGGAGGCACTCACGCAGAAGCGCCGTGCCGACAAGCGGCAAGCAGCGAAGGCGGCCAAGGTGGCGGTATCATGAATGCGCCGCTGCCCGATTTTTCCCTGGCCCGTCCGCAAAGCGCCGACGAGGCCGTTGCACAGCGGCTTGCCGCGCCGGCTGCGCGTTATCTTGCCGGCGGCACCGACCTGGTCGTCAATATGCGCCGCGGCCTTGTCGATGCCGATCTGCTGATCGATCTTTCCGGCATCGACGAGCTTGCGACCCTGTCGGCCAACGAGAGCGGCCTGACCATCGGCGCCGGCGTGACGTTGGCCGCGCTTGCCGCCGATCCTGCGCTCAAGACCTATCCGGCGATCGTCCAGGCCGCGAACGCCGTTGCCGGTCCCGGCCACCGCGCCGCGGCGACGCTTGGCGGCAATCTCTGCCTCGACACGCGCTGCCTTTATTACAACCAGAGCGAATGGTGGCGGCGTTCCAACGACTATTGCCTGAAATACAAGGGCGATGTCTGTCATGTCGCGCCGACCGGCGACAAATGCCGCGCCGCCTTTTCCGGCGATCTGGCGCCGGCGCTTCTGGTCCACGACGCCGAGATCGAAATCGCCGGTCCCGACGGGCGCCGGCGCCTGCCGCTCACCGAGCTTTATCGCGACGACGGCGCGGCCTATCTGGCGCTCACGCCTGAAGAGCTTCTTGTCGCCGTTCATCTACCGGCCGGTTCGCGGCATTCGGCTTACGAAAAAGTCCGCCTGCGCGGCGCCATCGATTTTCCGCTCGCCGGGGTCGCGGTAGCGGTTACGGATGACGACCCGACGCCCCGTCTGAAGGTCGCGGTCACCGGCACGAATTCGCGTCCGTTCCTCATCGAGGGCCTTGACGATCTCGATGCCGGCCAGCTCGGCGAGGCCGAACTCGTTCTGATCGACAAGGCCGTGCAAAAGCAGGTTTCGCCAGTCCGCACAACGATGGTCGCCGGCCATTACCGGCGGCTTGCGGCAGCCCGCCTCGCCCGGCGCCTGGCGGCAGGTTTGGCCAGCGCATAATCATCCCTCTCCCTGAGGGAGAAGGATTTCGCCCACACCAATCCCCCGGCCGCCACATCTGGCTCCGGTTAATATCAAAGAGCACGCCACCTTGGTGGCGAGGGGATGCGGGGCGGTCCTTGGGAGTGCCTGCGCATCAAACAACAAAGTTTCTTCGGCGCCCTTTCCGGGCCGCCCCGCCCCGGATCCGCCTCTGGCGGGTCCTTCGGTCTAAAAGGAAGCAAGTCGGGTAAACACGACTTGTGGGGGTCTGCTTGCTCCGCGCACCACCAGGCCTTGGGCCATCGACCTGTCGCTCCGAGGCTTCAAGGCATGGTACGCGGCTTGGGCATCGGAAGCATCCCGGGCGTGAACCGATCGTCAACCGAACCCTGCATCCTGCTCCGCGGGCACACGCTAGCCAGGATAAGTTTGCGAAATTTTTTTCACCTGGGCCGCAGGTCCGGCCAAACCCGGCACACAAAGCGGCGTGAGAAAGGGAAAAACAGACCCGAGACACACGCCGCCTAGCATCTCCGCTCAAAGCGGCACCGGCAGGCCATTACCCTCTCTGCGCAACCAAGGGCGAAGGTGCTGAGCGCCGCATTGACCGGCGAGCCGGGCTGGCCGGCGCCGTCCAGGCCGTCGGCGATGGTGGCAATTACCGGCGAGATGAAAGCTGCCGGCAACAAGTCAAATTAGGAGCCTTCGCCGCGAACTGGGACGGTACCGATTTTCTCGATGCCTATTTCGTAGTATAAATCCTGATCAAAATGTTTTTTGATATGCGCCTTTGCTTCCTCCCAGCCGGGCCCAAATAAAACATCTTCGCTGTCATAATTTTCAAAATTGTATTGCATATCCGGCTGGGTTGTCCGTTCGGTGATATAAAAGGCTTCCAGATAAGTGATGAGATAATCAAGTTCGCGACACCGATCGATGAAATCCAGGCTGGCTTCTTGTGGGATATAGAAATCATTACCGCGTATGGCGGCGACGTGGCGAAACTCTGATCTTAAAGGTTCAGGAGGGTAATCCATCGTTCACGGTTTCCAAGGGTCAAGAATTTCGGAGTCAGGAATCCAGTTTGGGTCGCCTTTTCTGCTAAACTGTATAAGGTCCTTCGTCACATAATCGCGAGCGATATAGTTTCCTTTCTCATCATAATGGGTCGTTGCCGGGTTATCGTTTGCCATGTTCTTTGACTTACGCGT
>CALZIL010000057.1 GCA_945787495.1 uncultured Afifella sp.
GCGGAACGTCATTGCTGCTTAGTACTTCATCCAGTCTGTCCTTGAATGTCACCGCATCCGCAAGACAGGCCATCGGCAGATACGCAAGGCAAAATACCGCTACCTTCAGTAACTGACGGTCACTTCGTAGAGCTCGTATCATCTTCCCAGCCTCTGTGTTGTCGGCTCTTAAACTGATCCCTGAAATCGATAGGCCCGCGGACAAACGCCTTCCCAGCGGCGAAATGCGCGGCTGAAATGGCTCGGGTCCGAGTAACCCAATCGCACCGCGATCTCCGCGATGCTCCTGCCGTGCTCCTGCAGAAGACGGCACGCTTCTTCATGTCGCACACGCTCAACGAGCGCGCTGTAAGTCAGTCCTTGACGATGCAGGCGCCGCTGCAGCGTGCGCACGGAAACGCCCACATACCGGGCTCCCTGTTCGACCGCTGGATACCCGGCCGACAGCAGGGTCCGCACCTCGTCTTCAAGGCTCCTTATGAGCTGTCGTTCATTCATCGACACCGCTTATTTCATGGCTATTCAGGAAGTGCCGGGCGGAACTAACCGCCGGCCCAGACGTGTCCAGCTGGACAAATACTGGTGCTTAAGCGGGCGCGATTCCGGCCATTTCACGTCAGGCAACGATGTCGGATTGGCCAGGTGAGGCCGGGTGCTTGATCTTCCATGGCCTGAGGTATGGCGGTAAAGACGTACCAGCTACGTCAATATTGTTACAAAACTGACATATTCTCCGTGTAACATAGGTTGGCTCGGACGGACCAAAAAGACCAACAAGAATCGATCCGACAATCATCAGGAATTTGGGCGAAACGACTTGAGCGAATCGAGCACTTCTTCAGCGCAGGACCCTTCAGCGAGCATCGGAATGGTGCCTGACGCGGCGCAGCCCGTGCCAAATCATAGATCGAGCAGTCCGCTGATTCGCACCAAACTCAATCGACCGCCGCAAATGCCGGACTATGTCCGCCGCGATCGTCTGCTGGACCGCATGGACCAGGCTGTGGTCACGCCCCTGACGCTGGTATCAGCCGGAGCCGGAACCGGTAAGACAGTGTTGGTCTCGGCATGGCTCGAGGCTCGGGACTTATTCCATTCATGGCTGTCACTCGACACCACGGACCAAAATCTGCGGCACTTCATAAACTACTTCATGGCCGCACTGAAGAGTGCCCGACCCGACCAGTTTCCGGCAACAACGGAGATACTGTCCGGACCCGAGCTGCCACCCGTTGATGTAATCGCAACCTACCTGGTCAATGAACTCGATCAGGACTCAGCGCCTCTCGTAGTTGTTCTTGACGACTATCACCTGATTGGTGACACGTCGCCCGTACATGATCTGATTCGATTCTTGTTGGAATTTGCACCGCAGAATTTACATCTTGTTCTGCTCACGCGCCGGGACCCACCGCTGGCGCTCGCCAGCCTTCGTGGCAGCGGCAAGATAACTGAAATACGTCAGCAGGACCTGCTGTTTGTCACTAATGAGGCCGCTGAGCTACTAACAAGCGGCGCAACTCTGAGACTCACCGCGGCGCAGGTCGAGGCAATTCGGTCGAACGTCGAAGGGTGGGCCGTGGGACTCAAACTCGTTGCACTGGCGTGTCGTCGAGCCCCGAATATCGACAAGTTCGTCGCTCAACTAAGTGGCAACCTCCCCGATACGACAGCTTACCTGGTGGATGAGGTGTTAACTACCCTTCCCGCGGCTGTGTCCGGCTACCTGATCAAGACAGCGGTATTGGATCGATTCTGCCCGGCACTGCTTGACGCCATGCACCCGGACTCGAACGCAACCGAGGACGAGCTCAACGGCGAACGGTTTATCAGATTGCTCGCTCATACCAACCTGTTCGTAGTACCACTGGATCTGAATTCCAAATGGTATCGCTTCCACCACTCGTTCCGCGATATGCTGCTCGACAGTCTCAAACGTGTATGTTCGCCACAGGAAATTCGGGGTCTGCATGTCGCCGCAAGCAAGTGGTTTGAACAACAGGGCCACATTGAAGAAGCGATAAGACACGCGATCGCCGCCGACAACCAGATCGCTGCGGCGGAGATTATCGAGCGTCACCGCAACGAGCCGCTCCGTTACGATCGTTGGTGGGAGTTGCGCGAGTGGCTTGACTTGCTGGGAGCCAGCATCAAGATGTCCCGGCCCCCAATTCTACTTAGCCACGGGTGGCTTGCTTACTTCCGTCTCGAAATCGACGTAATCGCTGTGATCTTGCGGGCCCTCGATGCCCTGGAAGTTGAGCTGGCGGATCCGCTCCTCGTAGCAGAGAAGAACTTCTTCAGCTCCGTAGTCGCCTATTGGGAAGGTCGTGTTGAAGAAAGTCTGTGCTTTAGCGAAGCAGCGATCGCCGCCAGCCCAGATGCGGTGGAGATGGCTGCCGGAGAATCGCGTCTCTATCGAGCGCTGGCGCTGCAGGTAACCGGCCATACGCAGCAGGCGCTAAGCCAATTGCAGGCGGATACCAAGAGCGCCCCAATGGGCTCCGGGCTGTATCAGACCCGCCTTCTCGCCTCATCGTCTTTTGTACTCTTGCTCAATGGCGATCTCGAACTCGCGCATGAACGTGGACAGCAGACTATAACGGTTGCCGATCGCAACGATTTACCGTATGCCGGATTGTGGGGCGAATTTGCTTGTGGTGCTGCATCATTTTGCACCGGCCGATTCCGCCAGACAATCGACAGCCTCAGCCGCTGTACGGATCGGGCCTACGCCTTCGAGTTCAGAGCCGCGAGTGATGCTTACGCCGGAATCGCTGTGTGCCACCAGTTCAACGGTGATGCTGCATCCGCAGAAAAATCGATAGCAGAGGGCATTGCCTACGCGGAAGACGTGAGAGATCCGGAGGCCATTGCTGTAGTCACATCAGCACGGGCTCGGCTGCAACTTCTGCAGGGCAACGCCAAGGCAGCTCTGCGTTGGGCGCGCACAGAAAGTGCGGAACCCTATCCGCTCGGAATGTTGTTCTGGCTTGAGATTCCGGAAATCAGCCAGCAACGCGTGCTGATTACAGCCGGAACGAAAACAGAACGCGAAAAGAGCCTTGGAAAAGTTGTCGAAATTCGGGCGCAACTCGAAGCGCTCCATATGACAAACCATGCTATCCAGGTTGCAGTGCTACAGGCTCTGGGTCTCGCGAAACTTGGCCGTATGAACGAAGCGCGCACGGTGCTGATCGAATGCATGGAACTCGGGGGCGAGACTGAGTGGATCCAACCTTTTGTGGAAGCCGGTGAACCGCTGATTGGCATGCTCACAAGCATCTCCAAAGCCGGACATCATCGCGAATTCATCCGTTCCGTGCTGACTGCTTATGACCAGTACGTCGCAGCTGCCAGCCGTGGTAAGGACACAGGTCTTGCGACGCCACATGTACCCGATCATGTCGGGCTCACCGACCTGACCAACCGGGAGCTGGACATCCTTGAGCTGGTTGCACGACGCTTGCAGAACAAGCAAATTGCTGCTCGCCTGAATATCTCCATTTACACGGTCAAGGATCATCTCAAGCACGTTTACCAGAAATTCGAGGTCAACAACCGGCGTGAGGCGGTTTCCAAAGCGATGCGTGTAGGGCTGCTGAAAGACAGCCGGCCTAATGGTTGAAAGTAAACTCGACCGATAACCAGCGTGGCCGCCCGTAATACGCCTGCGCCCAGCTGGTGCTGACGGGCGCCACTGTGTAAAGATATTCCTCGTCCGTCATGTTTCGGGCGATCAATGACACCGACCAATGCTCGTCGCGGCCGCTGTAGCTTAGTCGTGCATTCAACAACTGTTGAGCATTGACATGCCCGGCCGAGTTGTTCGCCGCATCGCTGTAAAACGCGTCGGCCCAACTGTAGTCTGCCTGCGCCAGGATCTTGTTGCCGGCACCAACTGTCCAGGTCTTGCCGACCCGGCCATTGAATGACCATTGGGGTGCCAAAGGCAATTCGCCGCCTTGTTTGATCTCGGTATCCAGGTAGCTGGCACCAAGCGAAAACTCGAGAAGGCTGGGTAGACTCACATGCAGCTCGAGTTCGAGACCCGTCGCCGCGGCGTCGAGATTCACGACAGTGGCTGCAATGTCTTCAAACGAAAACGCCTGGTAGCCGTCGTAGTCGTAGTGGAACAGGCTGCCGTTCAGGGTTGCCCGGCCATTCATCAGCGTTGATTTGAGACCCACTTCGTAATTGGTCAGGACTTCGCCGGCAAATGGACTGACCGTGCCGCCGGTGAACGGAGCGTTGAATCCAGCGCCCTTGGTGCCTCGTGAAATACTGGCATACGCCAGCATGTGCTCACGTGGTGACCAGTCCAACTGTAATTTACCTGACCAGGCGCCTTCATCGTCATCACCTGCAAGCTGCGTTGCACCCCAGAATTGGCTCTGCGGGTCGAGCACGGACCCATCGAGGTCTTCTACCGATACGAAGCGGTAGTCGAGATCGTCCTGTGAATATCGGAGGCCAACTGTCGCCGAGACGGACTCGCCCAGATCGAACTCCGTCTGTGCAAAAAGCGCTGTGCTGCGGGTCTGAAGTCGCCAGTCGCTGGCAATCGTGATAACCCCATCGCCGTAGCCGGCGAGAATATCGCCGGGCGCGGTCAGGCCAAAGTTGGCAGCGAAGTCGTCGAGGTACGGAGTGTAGGTCGCGAATGACGTGTCCGCTTTCGCGTCGCGATCCATGTACACAGCGCCGACCAACCAGACGATGCCGCCTTTTACGCCCTGCAAATGAAGTTCCTGCGACCACTGCGAACTGTCCTGGTTGGAATCGAGCAGCAAGCCGTCGCGCGGCGAAATATCCGAATCCTCGCGGTGAACCGCAGCGACGTCCAGAACATTGGTAATGGATGTCAGCGTGAAGCGATCGTGCTCGTAGAGCAGTCGACCCGTAAAGCTCGACGCCTCCGGCTTGAAAAAACCAGCGGTACCCGTGTTCGCCGCGTAGGGACCTGTCGGCGCCTGAAAACCGACGACGTCATTGCCAGGGCCTGTGCCCCAGAAATCTTCGTTCGCCGGAATCAGAAACTGATCGCCATCGTCAGCGAACCCTACGGAACGATGTATGTAGCCAGTATTGAGGTCGCTTTCGTTATGGCTGGCTGACAACAGGATGTCCAAATGCTCGGATGGCTCGAATCGCAGGGCGCCGCGAATACCGAACTCCTCTCGCCCACGAAAATCACCCCCTGCGCCTTGCCCCTCGACGAAGTCGTCGTGACCGTAGCCTGTTGCGGCAACGCGTGCGGACACGCGTTCGCTTAATGATCCACCCAAGGCTCCTTCGAGACGCCACAATCCTTGCTCCCCAAATTCCGTGGATAGCGATGCGTCGAATTCCTGATCGGGCTTCTTCGTAATGTAGTGGATCAGTCCGCCGGTCGCGTTACGCCCGAACAGGGTCCCTTGCGGACCGCGCAGGACTTCAACACGCTCGATATCGAACATTCGGAATTGTTGCGCCGAGTTAATACTCAAATAGGCCTCATCGATGTAAACGGCTACCGGAGACTCCTGGTGCAGGCTGAAATCATTCTGCGATACACCGCGAATATTCCAGATGTTGACTATCCCTTCCCCACCATCGCCAAAGCTGACATTGGGGGTATGCGCTGCGATGTCGATGCTGTTGGACAAGCCCAGAGTTTCGATGTCGCCGGCCGTGAACGCCGTGACCGAGATTCCGACTGCCTGTAGGTTCTGCTCACGCCGCTGCGCGACAACGATGATCTCCTCGATAAACCCGGCTTCCGGCATGCCGTAAGCACCGGCGACCGCTGTAAATTGCAGCGCGCACATCAGCGAAATCCGGGCTGTAATTCGGGCCGATAACATTGTGTTTTTATAGTGCTTTTTTGGCGCTATGAAGCCTGGCACTCGGGCCGATCGCTGCGCATCGGTACTTGCTGCCGATCGCCCCGGATGACCCCCCCTTATTTTCCTCACGACCCCCTCCTTTATCCCACCAGTCGGGGGATTCGACCGGCCGGGCCACGTCGCAAAATAGTCCCATTCACTGTTAAGGGGAAGTAATTGTGCAGGACATCGCCGTCACTCGGATCGCACATATTGTGCCTTTCATGGAGGTGCTGCAGCAAGTGGGCAGCCCGGTTTATCGCGAGCTCGAACGATGGTCGCTCCCAACGATGATGGCGGAACAACCGAATCGCTATGTCCCGGGCGCGCCAGTCTTGTCGTGCCTGCGCTCGATAGCGCGGCGTGAGGGTATCGACGACCTGGGTTTCCTGGCGTTCAAGCGCTGGTCTCTCGAGAATCTTGATGCCGACGTGCTCGCCCAGCTTCGCCGCTGGCCAACACTGCACGCCCGCCTCACACATTTTGCCCAACTGTGCAAGATCGAGAATCCGGATCTGCATGTGCAGATAAGGCCTGAGGGTCGTGATGCTCGAGTGATCCTCGATCTCGATGCGCCCCTATTCGACGGCTTGCAATACAGCAACTGGCTGCAAATCGATGCGTTGCTCAAGATCATTCGGGATGCGACCGGGGCAGACTACCAGCCCCGTGAGATGACGATGCGTGCTCGCTACACGCCGTCCGATGGAGCGCACCAAGCGTTTCCGAATACAGAAATTATAACGGCGCACGAGCACACCTCTATCCTGGTGCCCGCCACACTGCTCAGCCGCACTTGCGCACCAATTTCGAACGCGGTTGCGACGGCATCGTCCGATGCATGCGCCGCACGCGTTCGCAACGTCTGCAACTCGAGCTCCGCCGCACGACTCAAGCTCGCGCTACCAAGCTACCTCGGCGATGGCTACCCGACCATACAGACTGCTGCCGTAATTTCCGCCACGAGCGTACGCTCATTGCAACGCGAATTATCACGACTCGGCACGAGTTACTCGGAATTGATTCAACAGATTCGTTTCGAGGAAGCAGTCAGATTACTCTCCAATCCGACTGAGAAGATCATCGACATCGCGCTTGATCTCGGTTACGAGGATGCATCGCACTTCGCGCGCGCATTCCGACGCATCGCCGGTACCTGCCCGCGCGAATATCGCAAGCGACACATTTTGCACTAGAGCATTTCGAGCCGCCAGATCATTACTCATCGCCCGGATCTTGCCGGACTCAGCTAAGCCCAGTTGTGATTCGTTTGAATAGCGTGTCCGCGGGCGCCTCTGCAAGGCCCTTGATGCAATATGGATAGCAACGGAAACGGTTACGGCGAGGGCTTACCGATTCTCGAGGCGGTTGTAGTCAAACAGTCCGTATTCGATCGGCGAATCAATCTCGAATGCCGCGTGGAAAGCATCGCCCTGACGCCAGAAATCCGGACTGGTCCTGCGCACTCCGTACTTATCGAGCAATAGCGTGTAGTCACTCTCAACCCGCATCGTCGTGATCAAGTCTACGAAGTGGTCGAGATCTGCTTCGTCGACGACGAGGAAAGCGTTCGGGTATGCGCCAAGGAACCCGGGGATTACCGATAATGTATCTTCTTCCGGAGCGCGGAATTTTTTCTCGCCAAACAACGAGGTGATATTCAAGTGCGCGTTGTTGCGAACAATCGTTGCATAACTGTTACCGGGCTCCCCTGAGATTTCGACAAACACAGTCTGCGGCATCAGCGTTACTGCTTGCCCCATCAAGTCTTCGAGCGGCGCAAGAGCGGTGCTGATGGCCGGGTTACCCATTGCCTCAAGGGAGCGCTGTGTCGGCAACACCTTTTTTAGTCGTTGCTGCAAGAATCCGAATAGCTCGTTTTTCTCGTCACTGGTCTGATAATCAATCGCCGGGATCATGCCACTCTCGAAACGCGGCAATACCATGTACTCCGCAATCTCGTCATCCGCCTCACGATACCAATATGCCCTCTCACGATCCCGCGCTTGCTGCGGCAACAACAGCAGAAAATTGGTCTCGCCTTCCATGCGCAGGAAATCCATGTAGGTACGGGTAATCAATTGATGACCGAAGTTGCCGAATACATCGTAGCCGGTCACAAGCAGGTAGTGGATTCTCTCCAGTAAGCCATATCCGATCAACCACGCCGTTTTCGGTGCTTTACCGACGAGTCCCTTCTCGACAGTGGCGCTGTCATAGTGACGGAATACCGTGAGCGCTGCATTGTCGTTCACGCCGTCGCCATCCCAGACAACGTCCAGCGATATTTCCTGTCGCTCAGTGTAGTGTTCGCCCAGATACTGGTCTGCTGCGGCGATGTAGTCTTTCTGTTGATTTGCATATCGACGCCAATGTGAAAGGGGTCGGTAAATACTCTCGGTGCTTGCCGGCAACTGCATTTTCTCCATCTGGCCGGCGAGGAATTCCTCGAGAATCTCGAGTTTGGCGTCATCGGGATCGATGAAGAACACCCAGAAGCGGTCGTTGATGACATTGAGGGCGACCTGGCCTCGGCACACCGGTCCCTTTATGAATGAATTGATTGTATTTTTCGCTTCATCAAGCATGAAACGATAACGGGACTTTACCGGTATTTCGCCGAACGTCAGGAAAGGATTCGACGCGTATTCCTCTTCGTACGATGGTAGCTCCGTGATCGTGTAATCCGCCTCGATAAACCACTTCTGCCAGTTGTCCATCCGGGTCGTGGTCAGCGCGTAAGGCATATGCGTCTTGGATACGATTGTGCCGAGTTCCTCGGTGATCCTGTAGTAAACGCGATCGAAACCGGGGTCGTTATACGGGCGGCGGGTTGCGATCAGGTCGACTGGTTCGCCGGGCGGCGTCGCCGAGCGGACGATCTTAAAAAACCGGCGGTTGTCGAGATCAGGGAAGTACAAGTGGGTGAGGAACAGGTGCTCGTAGATGTAGCGTGCTGCCAATCGCGCTTTCAACGAGTCATCATTCAGAAACGTTTCCCAGGCAAGAACTTTGCGTTGAAATTCTTCGGGAAGTGGAGCACGCGCCGTGTAAGTCGCGCCCTGTTCCAGCCATTGCAATAGCGTCGTCTGCCGATCTGTCTCAATACCTGGCAGGGCATAGGGCATACCCCACAACGGGTTCTTCCGGGCGTATTCGTCGAATGTCTCGGGTTTTGCGCAGAACTCCTTGCGATTGAGTGCAAGATCGAAACTGTCGGGCAGAATCTTCTCAGCCGGCAGTGGATGCTCGTCTTTTAGTTTCAAAATCCGGTGCATGACACCAGTTTCAACATTGGCCTCAGCGGTCTGCTCGTGCTCATTCAAGACCGGATGAAATCCCAACTCGCGCCACTCGGCAACTGACTGCGCATCCTCGAACAAACGTGTTGGTTGAATCTGTTTCAACCGTGACTGTTTGTAAACAATTGCGGGAGAGGCGCCGCGCTCGATGCCCTCAATTGAACTCATTTTCAATTGGCATGGGGCGTCGTAACAGCCATGGCAAACCACACACCGTTGCTCGACTATCGGTTTGACGTCGGCCCAGTAGTCCACCGCACCGGGTGCTGTCGCCTCGACCACCCGATCACGTGGTTCGGATTGACCAAAGCGTTGCTCGAATTTCGACGCACTGAAAGTGGCGCAGCCGCTCACTATCAGGACTACCGCGATATAGCTGATCCTTCGATTATTCACTCGACTTTGTCCTCGATGTGCGCCGCCGCTTGACTGTATCGTTACCCACCAGGAATCTCCAATCGAATTCCAGTCCGGATTTAGTTTGGCAAAATAGCTCAAAAAGCAGGTATCGGCTATGGCCGAATCTGAGCCGGCGTTCAGGATCGCTCGTACGTACTCATGAGACGGTTCATCGCAATGACGGCAGGCTCGATCTTTTCGTAGCACCTCGCCGGGCATAGGGAGATTCCGAGGCTCAATTTTGCGGAGGAAGGGCGTAAGCTGAAGCCTGTCAGGCACGCACGATTCGGTTGAACGACGTGTCTGCGCAAGATAGAAGGAGAAGGTCATGCCTGGGTCACGACTCAAGGAATTTCTCGACAGAGAGAACGTCAAGTACGTAACCATCGCTCACTCACCGGCATTCACGGCGCAGGAAATTGCCGCGACGACGCATATCCCCGGAAAGGAAGTCGCGAAAACTGTCGTCGTCAAAATTAACGGTAAAATGTCAATGGTAGTCACGCCGGCCTCCGAGCATGTCAAGCTGAATAAGCTCAAGGAGGCGCTCGGCGCCGACAAGGTCGAGCTCGCCAGTGAGAATGAATTCAAAAACTCGTTCCCGGATTGCGAGACAGGTGCCATGCCGCCGTTCGGTAACCTCTATGACATGAAGGTATTCGTCTCGCAGGCGCTCAGGGAAGACGAGCAGATCGCCTTTAACGCCGGCTCGCACAGCGAACTGGTACGTCTGCCGTACACGGAATTTGAGCGCCTCGTCGGACCGACGCCATTGGCCGAATAGCCGGCGCACCCGACAGGATGGCTTTGGCGCGAGATGGCCGCTCGCCGGTCGCCGAAAAGCCTATTGTTAGTCACGACGAGGATTGACTCCCCTCGCTCAACCGACAGCGAGGCCGTATGTTTGTCCTTCAGTTGGACATCTCACGGGAACGAGTATGAATATTTCAATTCACGTCATCGCGATCCTGGTCCTCGCGCTTGCGCCTTTGTCCGGATACGCGCAATCCGATATCGACGACCGCTTTAGCATTAGTCTTGGTGCTTTCTTCACTGACTGGGGCACTGACGTTCGACTCGACTCAGACACACTCGGCCCTGGCACGAACATCGATTTCGAAAACGATCTCGGGCTGCAGTCTTCAACCTCCATTTTCAGAATCGATGGACATTACCGTTTTAATGATCGGCACCGTATTAACTTTAGCGTTTTCGACATGTCGCGAGATGCCAACCATACGATAGATCGCGACATTCAATTTGGCGACATCATTTTCGCCATAAACGCAGACCTCAGCGCCAACACCGATCTGTCCATTTACAAGCTTGCCTATACCTACTCGTTCCTGCGTCGAGAAAGCGGTTATCTGGGCGCGACTTTCGGCCTCTTTATGGCGGACTCGACTTTTCGGTTGTCGGAGCGAAATCTCGGTCGCGCCGAGACAGGCAGCATATCGGCACCATTACCCGTCATCGGACTGCGTGGCAGCTACCAACTGTCGGACAGATTCACGTTTCGTGGGAATGTCGAGTTTTTCGCTATCGATTATGACAATGTGGACGGTGTGCTGACTGATTTTTATGCTGGCGTTGACTACCAGATGAGTCAGCATACGGCCATCGGCCTGGGCTATAACAAGGTGTCAATTGATGTCGATGCCAAGCGCGATCGCTTTATCGGCACTCTCGATTGGTCGTATGATGGGGCGTTGCTGTTTCTCAAACTGAATTTTTGAGTTGCTACTGCGCAAGTCCTTCCTGATGACGATGCCGTGGCACCATATGGCCAGAACAGTTACGGCGTTGTTCATAGTCTGATTGCATTCACCCGTAACCTTTCGAGGCATCAAATGACAATTAATTCGTTGTCGGTCGCTAACCGCAGAACACTATCGAGCATCTGTTGCCTGCTCTTGATGGCGCTCGTTGCTGGTTGTGCCAGCGCTCCACTGGATTATCCGAAGCAGGCGTCGGTCGCGATTGGGGAGACATCGCATACAAGGGAAGCAGCCGAAGTGTATAAATGGATGGGAGGCAAAACCGACATCAACGGCTTCTACCCGCTGGTCGCTGGATTTGATGCTTTTGGGGCTCGCTTGCGGTTGATTGATGGCGCCGAGGCCAGCATCGATGCGCAATACTTCCTGATGAAGCCGGATCACGCCGGGCTCGTATTTGCGTCAAAACTTATGGAGGCTGCAGATCGCGGTGTTCGGGTGCGCTTGCTGCTGGATGATGTATTCACGACTGTCGACGATTTGGACTTTGCGGTATTGAACAACCATCCGAACATTGACGTGCGTCTGTTTAATCCCGTTGCGCGTAAGGGGCTTGCCGTCTTTAACTTCCTCGGCAATTTTAGTCTCTCCAATCGGCGTATGCATAACAAAGCACTTGTTGTCGACAATCAGGTCGCGGTCGTCGGCGGGCGCAATATTGCGGTGGAGTACTTCCAGCTGGAAACCACTGGCGAGTTCCTGGATTTCGACATGATCAGTGTTGGTCCGGTAGTCAGGCAGGTATCAACTCAGTTTGACACCTACTGGAACCACATGCTCGCGGTGCCCATGGAGGCGCTATATACAGACAAAGACCCGGAGAAG
>CALZIL010000058.1 GCA_945787495.1 uncultured Afifella sp.
GGTTTCCGCCGCATCACCTATTTCCTCGACCGGCCGGACGTCCTTTCGGTCTATACGACGCGGATCGAGGCGCGAAAATCGGAAGCGCCGATCCTGCTCGGAAACGGCAATCCGGTGACGGCCGGCGAAATAGCGGGCACTGACCGTCATTTTGCGGACTGGCACGATCCGTATCCCAAGCCGTCCTATCTGTTCGCCATCGTTGGCGGCGATCTGGATGTCGTCCACGACATTTTCACCACGGCTTCCGGGCGGGCCGTCAAACTCGCCATCTATTGCGAGCACGGCAAGGCGGATCGCTGCGCCTATGCCATGGACGCGCTGAAACGCTCCATGCGCTGGGACGAAGAGCGGTTCGGCCGCGAATATGATCTGGATGTCTTCAACATCGTCGCCGTCTCCGATTTCAACATGGGCGCGATGGAAAACAAGGGGCTGAACGTCTTCAACGACAAATACGTGCTGGTCGATCCGCAAACCGGGACGGATCAGGATTATGCCAATGTCGAGGCGGTTATCGCGCATGAGTATTTTCACAACTGGACGGGCAACCGCATCACCTGCCGCGACTGGTTCCAGCTTTGCCTGAAGGAAGGCCTGACGGTTTTTCGCGACCAGGAGTTTTCCGCCCAAATGCGCTCCCGGCCGGTCAAGCGCATTGCCGATGTGGTGGCGCTGCGCCAGCACCAGTTTCCCGAAGACGCCGGACCGCTTTCCCATCCGGTACGGCCGGAAACCTATCGGGAAATCAACAACTTCTACACCGCGACGGTCTATGAGAAGGGGGCCGAGGTCTGCCGCATGCTGCAGACCGTGCTGGGCGACGACGGCTTTCGCGACGGCCTCGATCTTTATTTCCAACGTCACGACGGCGATGCGGCGACGATCGAGGATTTTCTCGCTTGTTTTGCCGATGCGAGCGGCGTCGACCTGACGCAATTCGCCCTTTGGTACGAACAGGCCGGCACGCCGACCATTTCCGTTTTGCATGACTTCGACGCCGATCGTCAGACACTGACGATGGCGCTCCGGCAATCGGTCCCCGAAACCCCGGACGGCAAGACGAAGGAACCGATGCATATACCACTGCGGTTCGGCCTGGTCGGACCGGATGGCCAGGATCTGAGCTACGCGGATGTGTCGGGCGGACGCGTCGATGAGGACGTCATCCATCTTACCGACGCAGCCGCCACCTTGACCTTTTCCGGCGTCACCGCGCGGCCGGTGCCGTCCCTGCTCCGCGGTTTTTCCGCGCCGGTGCGGCTTGTGGACGATCTTTCCGCCGATGACCGGTTTTTTCTCATCGGCCACGATCCCGACCCGTTCAGCCGCTGGGAGGCGGCCCAGCAGATCGCCCTGACGATGCTGCAGGACGCCACGGCAAAGCTCCGCCGGGACGAGACGCCGGCGTTTAACCCACGCTTCGCTGAGGCTCTCGGCCGGCTTGCCGATAATGACGATCTCGATCCGGCGTTCCGGGCGCTGTCCCTGACACTGCCCGGCGAGATCGATGTCGCCCAGGCGATAGGCCACGATGTCGACCCCGATGCCATCCACGCGGCGCGTCGGGCGCTTTTGAAGGAGACCGGATCGGCGATCGGCGCGCTCGTCAGCGAGGCGGTGGGCCGCAACGCGCCGCCGGCGATCTTCAGGCCGAATGCTGAGGATGCCGGACGCCGGGCATTGCGCCATGCCGCCTGGAACCTGTCGCTGGCCAGCGAGCCTGCAGCAGCGGGACGGGTCGCCGAGGTCTATATGCAGGCCGAATATCTGACCGATCGCGTCGCCGCCCTGCGACTGCTGGTTCATCACCGCAGCAGCGAGGCCGAGAACTTGTTGGCGGATTTCTATGACCGTTACAGGGACAATCCGCTGGTGCTGGATAAATGGTTCGCCATCCAGGCAACCGCGCCGGGCGGACAAACACTGGAGCGCGTTGAAGCACTGACGGCGCATCCGGCGTTTTCCATGGCGACACCAAATCGCGTCTATGCCCTCATCCGCTCCTTTGCGGCGGCCAATCCGACCGGATTCAACCGGGCGGACGGTGCCGGATATCGTTTCCTGACCGGCGTCATCGCGACCCTCGATAAAGACAATCCTTCCGTTGCGGCACGACTGGCGACCGGATTCCGCTCATTCGCAATGCTGGAGGAGAGCCGGCGTACGGCCGCGGAAGCTGCATTGAAGGCGCTTTCGGTAACCGGAACCCTGTCCCGCGATGTCGCCGATATTGTCGATCGGACGCTCGACGGCGGCTCTTCAAAGGCCTGAGATCACAAATTGTGAATCAGGGTGGACAAGCCGATTCGCCTCGATTCAAATGCAAGTGATTCGGGAGAGGGGGGCTCTCCCGGACGGGGATCCATGCAAGGGTGCCAGCCGGGAACACTTGGCGGGGCGCTTGACGAGGAGGGATGGCATGGCGCGGGCTCCAGCGGCCTTGGCGTCTGCGGTCAGACGTATTCCGAGTTTCAAACGTCTGAACCGCGCCGCGCTTCTTGGCCACGCCCGAATGTTCGTCCATCCGGCCTATGCCCGGCTTGTGCGGCGTCGCGCTCTACGACAAGCGCCAGACCGTGGAGACCAACAGCCAGACAACCTTGCTGCTGATTGCCAAAACCGTTTCAGCCGGGTTGGCGGAAAACGCCACGCAAATCCCGCAGACAATGCCGTCTGAAACGATGACCGGCATCCTGGTCAACGCCCTGCCGCCGAACGCCACGGCCAGTGGCCGGCTGGTTTCGATCACCGATGCCGAGGGCCGGATCGTTGCCACGGCGCCTGAGGTGCCAAAATTGATCGGCGTCTATCTCGACAAGCGGCTGGGGCCGGCGCAACCGCTGACGACACTCGGCGAGCGGGCCGGCGTGATGCGGCTGACCGGGCCAGACGGCGAAGTGCTTTATGCAACCGTCATCCACGGTCCGAAATCGATCGGCTCGGTCGCCGTCTTGCAGACCGCGTCGGCACTGTTCGGAGAATGGCGGCGGCAGGTTTCCAGCGAGGTTACGGTTTTTGTCGGAACCAGCCTCGTTCTCGTTATCCTCGGCTTTGCCTATCACGCGCAGACGGCCCGCGCCGAAGAGGCCGACTTCATCTATTCGGAAACGCAGACGCGGGTCTATATGGCGTTGCGCCGCGGGCGATCAGGACTGTGGGACTGGGATCTGGCGCGCGGCGCGATCTTCTGGTCACCGTCCATGTTCGACCTGCTTGGCCTGCCGCCTTACAGCCGGCTTCTTTCCGTTGGCGAGGTTGCCGAAAGGGTGCATCCCGACGATGGCGATCTCATTGAACTGGCTGACACGCTGCTGCGCACCGACAATGGTCAGGTCGATCGCGAGTTTCGCATGCGGCACGCCGATGGTCACTGGGTCTGGGTCCGGGCTCGCGCCGAAGTGGCTCGCGATACCGACGATACACCGCATCTCATCGGCATCGCGGTGGATGTAACCGAGCAAAGGCGCCTTGCCGAGGCCTCCCGCATGGCCGACATGCGGCTACGCGACGCCGTTGAAGCCATATCGGAAGCGTTCGTTCTCTGGGACGCGGAAAACCGTCTCGTCCTTTGCAACAAGAAATATCAGGAGCTTTACCGGCTGCCCGACAAGCTGGTGAAGCCGGGCGTCACCTATCGCGATCTTCTGGCGAGCGGTTCGGATCCAATCATCGCCAACACGCTGCCGGTAGAAGCCGATGGCGAAGTCGGCGCCCGCTCGATCGAGGCGCGTATCAACGACGGCCGCTGGCTGCAGATCAACGAACGGCGGACCAAGGATGGCGGCTTTGTTTCGGTCGGCACTGACATCACCGCGCTGAAACAGCACCAGAACCAGCTTCTGGAAAACGAGCGCGAACTGACTGCGACCGTGACGGATCTACGCAAATCTCGGCAGCAGCTTGAACGCCAAGCCCAACAGCTTGTCGAGCTGGCGGAAAAATACGGGCAGGAAAAAGACCGCGCAGAGGAGGCCAACCGGGCCAAATCGGAATTCATGGCCAATGTCAGCCACGAACTCAGGACGCCGCTCAACGCCATTATCGGCTTTTCCGATGTGATGCTTTCGGGCGCTTTCGGGGATCTGGGCAACGAGAAATATGACGAATATTGCGCCGACATCCGGCAGAGCGGTCACTTCCTATTAGAGATTATCTCGGACATCCTGGACATGACGCGGCTGGAATCGGGGCGGATTTCGCTGGACCTTGAGCCGATCGACCTTGCCACGCTGATCGCGGAGACGGTCCGCGCATTTGCCGCCGATGCGGAGCAATCGCAGGTGCGGCTGGAAACTGATATCTCGGGCGATCTGAACCTGATCGCCGACCGAAAGGCGATCCGGCAAATCCTGTTCAATCTGGTCTCCAACGCCATCAAGTTCACGACCGGAGGCGGTGATGTGCGGATCATTGGCCGCCATTGCGATGACGGGATCATGCTGATCATCGAAGACACCGGCATCGGCATTCCCGAAGATGCTCTCGACAAGCTTGGCCGGCCGTTCGAACAGGTCCAAGGCCAACTGACCAGAAATCACAAGGGCTCCGGGCTCGGGCTGGCAATCGCACACTCGCTTGCCGTGCTCCACCACGGTTCGATGAGGATTTCATCGACGCAAGGCATCGGTACGGCGGTTACGGTCGTGCTTCCGGATTCTCCGCAATCAGCACAAGCCGACGGCATCAACGCCGCTTAAAAAGCCCGGGACGCAAAAAAAAAGCCCGGCGGTCAGGCCGGGCTTTGATTTGTCTTGGGAGATGTGGGCTGATCAGCGGTTAAATCCCCTGCCCCATCCGCGGTGCATGCGCCCAAACTTGTTCATGCCGGATTGCAGTTCCTCTGCGGTCACCTCACCATCGTCGTCGACATCGAAACGGGCAAACTGCATTTGCCTATGTTCGTCAGCCTCCGCCTTGGTGACCTGGCCGTCATTGTCGGCGTCGAAACGCTCCATCATCCGGCCGGCAAAACGAGGCGCATGACGGCCGGCACGACGGCNNNGTCCGTGTCGAGCCGCTCGAGAAAGCGCATGCCGCGACGTTCGCCGCGCTCTTCGACGAGTTCGGTAATCTCATCTTCGGTGACGATGCCATCATCATCGGCATCGGCCGCCTCGAAGCGGTGATCGGTGCTGGTCAGGAATTCTTCCAGCGTCACGGCGCCGTTGCCGTCAGCATCAAAGCGGTCAAGCATATGCATGGAAAAATGCTCGCCGGACCAGGGCCCAAAACCACGCTCGCCGAACCCAGGCCCAAAACCACGCTCGGCGGCGAGGACTGTTGCTGATGCGGCAACCGCAACCGCCGATGCAGCCAGCAAAGTCTTTGTCATAGTTTTCATCATTCCGTCTCCGTTGTCGCAACCTTGCCCCCGGAAAGCGGTCCTTCGCCACCTTCCGGATCCAGGATCCGCGCCGTTATCTTGAAAACGGCATCCTGAATGTCTCTGAGCCTTATGTTCAGCTCGTCAAAGATTTTAACGGCAGGCGGCTTACCGGCCGGTGGCTTGAATATTACGGTTTCGACAGGTTCAGAACGCACCGACTGGTCGTTATCTGCCGATGGCGGCAATGCGGCGATCCCGACGAGAAAATCTTTCAGCCCGGCCGGCGCGGAGTCCGGATCGAAACCACCGGGCGCAGCAACGCGCAGCCCCTGGAAAAGCGCGTTTTGGAGTATGGCCGCCTCGTCCAGTTGTTCAGCATCGGCCGACTGCAGAATGCCAGCCTTGGCGGCGCGCGCGAGGGTTTGCCGCGTCGGCTCGCCGCAAATCCGGTCAAGGCCGGCAAGGACGGCATATTGTGCCGTAAATTCCAGGTCGACGAGACCACCCCGCACCATCTTCAGGGACCAGGGATCGGCCGAGCCCCGTGCGGCATCGACCTTTTCCCGCATCTCCCAGATTTCCCGTTTCAACGTGTCTTTGTCGCGCTGACGGGACAGGACATTCGCAATGACCTTCTCGATCCGCCGGCAAAGCTCTGCGTCGCCACAAATCGGCCGGGCCCGAACCAGCGCCATGTGCTCCCAGGTCCACGCGTCATGGGTCTGATAATGCGTGAAGGCGTCGATATGGGTGGCCAGCGGACCAGCGCGGCCTGAAGGCCGCAACCGCATATCGACCTCATAGGCAACGCCCTCGCCTGTCGGTGCCGACAGGGCGGCGACCAGGCGCTGAGTCAACCGGGCATAATATTGCGAGGGCGCAAGCGGCCTCGGCCCGTCCGACGTGGTCGCGCCGGTGTCATGATCATAGACCACGATCAGATCAAGATCGGATGCGGCCGTCATTTCGCAGCTGCCGAGACGGCCAAATGCCAGCAGTGCCGCGCGGCCGCCCGGCAACTGGCCGTGGGATTGCGCAAAATCCGCCTCAACGGCACTGAACAAG
Source organism: uncultured Afifella sp. (assembly GCA_945787495.1). Taxonomy (GTDB): domain Bacteria; phylum Pseudomonadota; class Alphaproteobacteria; order Rhizobiales; family Afifellaceae; genus CALZIL01. The sequence goes on from CALZIL010000058.1 coordinate 6,395, forward strand.
GCCTCGACCGCAGCCTCGGCGAGCACTGAGAAAAGCCGCCCGGCATGCGCCGCGTCGATGCTCAGGATCAGCAAGCGCACCGAAATCAGAAATCGATGCTCGGCGACGAACAGGCGAACGCGGTTGAGAATGTCTTCAAAGTCACGCGCCTGATCAAGGCTTTCGGCCAATCGCTGGCGGTCATCGCCATCACTGGCGCCTTCAGCATAAGAGGCGGGATCGATCAGGGCGTCGACGATGCCCGGGCGGCGAACCAGGGTCTCGGCGACCGCTGGCGCGACGCTCAGCAGCCTTGTGATCAATTCGAGAAGCTGACGGTTGGCGGCCAGCATGGAGAACAGCTGAACGCCGGCGGGCAAGCCCTTCAACAACCCGTCAAATGCCCGGAAGGCGGTATCGGCGTTGCCTGATCCGGCAAGCGCCTGGAGCAAGGCCGGTGTCATTTCAGTGAGTCGCTCACGGGCCTTTGTCGATCGCGTTGCCGCATAGCGGCCGAAATGCCAGGCGCGCACCGTCCGGGTAACATGCTGAGGATCGGCAAAACCCATCCGGGTCAGCGTTTCCAGGGTTTCGGGATCATCATCGCCACCGGTGAAGACGAGATTGCCGACATCGGAAGACAAAGCCGGCGCGTCCTCAAAAAGCTGCGAATAACGATCGGCGACAAGGGAAAGCCGGCGATGAACCTCGTCTTCGAATTGGGCGACGACGGAAAAGCCCATCAGACGGGCGATAACGGTAAGGTCCTCGCGGTTCTCCGGGATCAGATGGGTCTGCTCGTCGCGCACCATCTGCAGGCGGTGCTCCAGTTTGCGGAAAAACACATAGGCTTCGTCAAACTGCGCGCGCACCTCATCATCGATCCAGTTCCGCTCACAAAGCGCCGCCAGCATGGCGCGGGTTTCGCGGCCGCGCAGCCCGGCATCGCGGCCGCCGGCGATCAGCTGCTGGGTCTGGACGAAAAGCTCGATCTCGCGAATGCCGCCCCGGCCGCTCTTGATGTCATGGCCGGCGACCTTGACGGCGCCGTGCCCGCGATGGGCGTGTACCTGGCGCTTGATGGAATGGATGTCGGCGATGGCGGCGAAATCCAGATAGCGGCGCCAGACAAACGGCGCGATCTCGGTCAGAAATCGCTCACCCAAGGCGCGGTCGCCAGCCGCCGCGCGGGCTTTTATCAACGCCGCGCGCTCCCAGTTCTGGCCCATGCTTTCGTAATATTGCAACGCCGCCAGAACGGAGATCGCGACCGGGGTTGCGCCGGGATCCGGGCGCAGCCGCAGATCGGTGCGAAAGACATAGCCGTCGGCCGTGCGCTCCTGCAGCAGCGTCACCAAACCGCGCACGATCTTGACCCAGAAGACCGCCGGCTCGACGCCCTCGGCAAACTTATCGGGCTGCGGCTCGTAAAGCGCGATGATGTCGATATCGCTGGAATAGTTGAGTTCGTGCGCACCCTGCTTGCCCATCGCCAGAAGCACCAGGCCGCATGACTCCGACGCTTTGCCGAGCCATTTGCCCTTCTGCTGCTCTTCGGCAAGCGCAAAGCGAAGGGCGGCTTGCATGGCGGCGTCGGCAAAGCTGGTCAGACCGGCGGTCACCTGTGTGAGGTCGATGGCCCCGGCAAGATCGGCCAGCCCCAGACCCAGCGCGAGATATTGTTTTGCCCGGCGAAGGCCGGTCATCGCCTCCGGCCGCGACGTCCAGTTGTCAGGCTCAAGCATCGCGATGGCGTTCTCGGCAACGCAATCGGGTGATGTGTCAAGGAGGTCCGTCAGCCGGCCGATATCCTTGCCAGCGAGATCCAGAAGGTAGGGGCAGTCGGCGAAAGCGCTGGCCAGGAACGCGCTGACATCGGCGTCGGCCAGATAGTTTTCCAGCGTCTCAAGCCGGTCTTCGCGCACCGCCGCGTCGCGCAGATGCTGCAAAGCCGCCTCGCCGCCTGGCGAAGACGGCAGGGGTTCAAGACGTTGCAGAAACCTTGTATGCGCCATCTAGAGCGTTTTTTCTGAATTCCGGGCCATTCTGATGGAGCGGTTTTGCGACAAGATCAAGCCAGGGCTCGAATGGCCATACCCGGGGTATGGTCGAGAGCCATGGCGCCGGTATTGGTGCAAAACCGTCCATCCCTTCGGGTTTCGAATTGGCGGGCGCCCAGCGCCGAACCGGTCTCGACCGATGCCGATGCATCGCGCTTCGACCGTTTCAACGCTGGTTCGCCACGCCAATTCAGAAACAGAATTGACCCGGAATTCAGGAAAAGCGCTCTGTATCGCCCCTGTCGGCGGGCAGGATCAGTTCCGCCCGCAATCCGGGATCATTATCGCTTAATTCCAGCGAACCGGAATGCAAATGTGCAACCGCGGACACCAATGACAGGCCAAGGCCGGCGCCCGGCTTGGACCGGCTTTCCTCCAGGCGGACGAAACGTTCGGCCACCCGGCCCTGGTCTTCGGCGGGAATGCCCGGGCCATTGTCGCTTACGGACAGGACAACGCTGCCGTCACGCCGAGCGGCGGCGATGGCGACCGACGGCCCGTCTTCAGCTTCCGTGGCGTATTTGATGGCGTTGTCGACGAGATTCGCCAATGCCTGGCTGAGCAGTTCCCGGTTGGCCGCCAGCGGCACCTTTTCCGGTGCATCGATGTTGAGGGCGACACCGGCCTCTTCGGCGAGCGGCTCATAAAGCTCGAACACGTCGGCGGCGATGCCGGCGGCATCGACGTCGGCGAATTGCGCGTCAGAAGACCCTGCTTCCACCCGGGCGATCATCAACAGCGCGTTGAAAGTGCGGATTAACTGGTCGGCATCCTCGATCGTGGCCTCCAGCGCGTCGCGGTATTCAGGCTCTGATCCGGCCTTGGTAAGCGCCGTCTCGACACGGTTGCGCATGCGCGTCAGCGGCGTTTTCAGATCATGCGCGATATTGTCGGAGACCTCCTTAAGCCCCGTCAGGAGGCGCTCGATCCGCCCCAGCATGGTGTTGAGGCTTTCCGCCAGCCGGTCGAACTCATCACCGGTCCCGGTGACCTCCAGCCGCCCGGTCAGGTCACCCGCCATGATCCGCCGGCTGGTTACCGCGACGGAATCGATGCGCTTCAGGACCCGTCTTGAAACGAACAGCCAGGATGCAAGGCCAAGCACGACCATCAAGCCGACCGTCAGGACGAGCGCCCGCCGGATGACCAGGGCGAACCGTTCGCGCTCGCCCAGATCGCGACCGACAAGAACCCGGTATCCGCCGGCCAGGTTGAATACCCGCGCTACGGCGACATGCTCGTCAAATTCGCGGTCCTCGTCGAGGCGGCGATAGGGAATCGTGCGCAATTCCGGATTGGGGTCCTGCAATATCCCAGACGGCACGAAGCTGATGTTGCCGGCGATGATCTCGCCGGAGCGATCGGTCACCAGATAGAGGCTGGCGCCGGGGCGCCGGCTCAACCGTTCGATGGCGTGAGTCAAACGCACGATACCGCCGTTCCGGTACAGGCGGGCCAAACCCTTGACCTCCGTATTGACGGTCTCGCGGATCTGTTGGGTCATGATCTGGGTGGTATTCTTGGCGATATAGAAGATCAGGAAACCGGCAAAGATCGTGAAGACCGCCAGATAGATCGCGGCGAGCTTGAAGGCCGTTGTGCGGAACAGCCGCAATCGCGCCGGACTAGAGGCCCTAGCCATCCGCCCGCAGGACGTAACCGGCGCCGCGCACGGTGTGCAAAAGCGGCGTATCGAATTCCTTGTCGATCTTGGCGCGAAGCCGCGAAATGTGAACGTCGATGACGTTGGTCTGCGGATCGAAATGATAATCCCAGACATTCTCCAAAAGCATGGTCCGGGTGACCACGGTGCCGGCGTATTTCATGAGATATTCCAGAAGCCGGAACTCGCGCGGCTGCAGAATTATCGGCTGCTCGTTGCGTTTGACCATGCGGGCAAGCCGGTCCAGTTCAAGATCGCCGACCTGATAGACGGTTTGCGCCTCGGCCGGCGTGGTGCGCCGGGCCAGAACCTCGACACGGGCGAGCAATTCCGAAAATGCATAGGGCTTGGGAAGATAATCATCGCCGCCGGCGCGCAATCCGGTCACCCGGTCATCGACCTGGCCAAGCGCGGAAAGGATCAGGACCGGCGTCGTATTGCCCTCCGCCCGAAGGCTGGCGATGACCGACAGACCGTCGCGCTTGGGCAGCATCCGGTCGACGACAAGCACGTCATAGCCGCCCTCGGCCGCCATGCCATAGCCGCTTTCGCCATCGGCGGCGTGGTCGGCAACATGACCGGCTTCGCCCAGCGCCTTGACCAGATAGCTGGCCGCTTCCGTATCGTCCTCAATCACCAGACATGGTGACGGCGGGCCGCGCAAGGCGGCCCGCCGCGTACCGGAGCCGAAAGGGTGGGGGCGACATTTGCCATTCCGGTCCCGATAACTGGTTAAAAGCGGAGGCGATCAACCTTTCGGAAAAGGCACTGCGACAAAGCGCGTACCGCGCTCGCTCTGCACCTGCATGAGAACCGCCTTGCGACCGTCCTTGCGGGCGGTGGCAATCCGGCTTTCAACACTTCTGACACTGTCAACGGACTCGCCGCCGACGGAAACGATGACATCGCCGGCGCGGATGCCCTTTTCGCCGGCTTCACTGTCGGTATCGACGCCGGTCACCAGCACGCCGTCGCCGCCATCATTGGGACCGATCTCCAGGCCGAGCGCCGCCAGGGAGGCCGGTTCAGGCTTGTCCTCACCCGGATCGGCGGCATTGGCCTCACGAGAGCCGAGTTTGCCGAGTTCAAGCGAGAGCACCGTCTCTTCTCCCTCGCGCAACAAGGTTACGTCGACGCGCGCGCCCGGATTATATCCGGCAATGATTCTGGCCAGCTCACGCGGTCCCTTGATCGCCCTGCCGTCCACCGCCGTGATGATATCGCCAGCTTCGATTCCGGCTTTTTCGGCCGGACCATCATCCTGCGGCTCGGTGACAAGCGCGCCATCGATCCTGTCAATGCCGAGGCTGTCGGCAATGTCACGCGTGACGGGCTGGATCTGGACGCCGAGCCAGCCGCGGGTGACGGAACCGTCGTCCTTCAATTCGGCGACGACGTCCTTGACGGTCGAGGCGGGAATGGCAAAGGCGATGCCGACATTGCCGCCCGAGGGCGAGAATATCATTGAATTGACGCCGATCACTTCGCCTTTGGTATTGAAGGTCGGGCCGCCGGAATTGCCGCGGTTGACCGGCGCATCGATCTGGATGAAATCGTCGTAAGGACCAGCGCCGATATCGCGGCCGAGCGAGGAGACGATGCCGGCGGTTACCGTGCCGCCAAGCCCGAACGGATTGCCGACGGCAACGACCCACTGGCCAACGGACGGCTTTTCGTCAGCCAGCGCGACATAGGTGAAATCTTCGCCTTCAACCTTCAAAAGCGCCAGATCGGTGCGCTTGTCGGTGCCGATCAATTTGGCATCCAGCTCCGTGCCGTCTTCCATGATGACGACCAGTTCCTTGCCGCGGTCGATCACGTGGTTGTTGGTGACAACATAGCCGTCGTCAGAAATGAAGAAGCCAGAACCCTGACTCGTCCTGAAGCGGCGGCCGCGCCGGTGTGGCCGGTCAAAATCGCGCGGCTCGCCGAAGCGCTTGAAGAATTCGTTGAAGGGATGATTGTCCGGCAGGTCCGGCATGCCGCGGCGGAACGAGCGGCCGTCAAAGTCGGCCGGCGCCGCCTCGGTCTTGACCTGCACGCTGACCACGGCCGGGCTGACTTTTTCCACAACTTCAGTGAAATCGGCCGGCGCCGGCGCATCGACGCGCACCGGATCGGCGAAAGCGATGGAATTGTCGGCGACGATTGCGCTAGAGGCGGCAAAACCGACAACGCCGAGCGTCAGGGCACTGGCGAGAAGGCCGTTCTTAAAACGCTGCACATTCGACCGGGATTCAATGATTCGCTCTTTCATGGGGGTGTTTCCGCTCCATTCTTGATGACTGCCGCGCCGTGGGCGGCATGGCGATTAAACTTTGATCGCGGAAACTCCGCGCATCCTGTCATCATGAGATAGGGCGGAGCGCCTTACTGCGCCGTGGCGGCGACATTAATTCTTGGTAAGGTTGTGCTCTCGGGCGCGCGCAAATACTGGCATCAAAAACGGGAGTGAAGGATTTGGCTGCAGAAAAAGTCGCGATCGTCACCGCCGGCGGCAGCGGAATGGGCGCAGGCGCTGCCCGCAAGCTGGCCGAAGACGGATTTCATGTCGCCATCCTGTCGTCGTCGGGCAAGGGAGAAGCGCTGGCGCAAGAGCTTGGCGGCATCGGCGTGACAGGGTCAAACCAGTCGAACGACGATCTGAAGCGTCTGGTCGATCAGGCCGTTGACCGATGGGGACGCGTCGACGTGCTGGTGAACAGCGCCGGACATGGACCGAGAGCCCCATTGCTGGACCTATCCGATGAAGACTGGCACCAGGGCATGGAGGTCTATTTTCTCAACGTCGTCCGCCCGACCCGGCTGGTGACGCCGATCATGCAGGAGCAGAAATCCGGCGTGATCATAAACATCTCGACCTTCGCCGCTTTCGAGCCTGATCCGGTGTTCCCGACATCGGGCGTGTTCCGCGCCGGATTGGCGGCCTATACCAAGCTGTTCTCCGACAAATATGCGGCGGAAAACATCCGCATGAACAACGTGCTGCCGGGGTTTATCGACAGCCTGCCTGAAAAAGAGGAATTCCGGACCCGCATCCCGATGCAGCGCTATGGCAAGACCGAAGAAATCTCAGACGTGGTTGCTTTTCTGGCCTCCGACGGTGCCGGTTATATCACCGGCCAGAACATCCGGGTCGATGGGGGGATCACGCGGTCGGTGTGATGCGGGGAGCGGCACGAGGGCTTGATTGTGGCTTGAAGCACCAGCCAAGCACCGTGTGATTGACGCACGATCACACTGCAAAAACGATCGGTTTTGATCACCTACTCTGACGTGCAAATCGCAAACTCTTTCAGATCGGCCGATGTCCGTTAAGCGCCCGACAGTGGACGGCCGCCGATGCAATGCGGGATGTCCGCATTGTGCCACTACCGGACATTCCGTCTCACGCAGAGCGCGAAGCGAAGCGATAAGATGCTGCAATCACCGATTTGAGGATTTCGATTTCGGCTTCATTGCGCGGCGCATAGACAAGAATTTCATTGACGCCGCGATCCTTCCATGGGTGGTGCAATCCCCAACCCTTTCTGATCACTTCTTCTTCATCCTCTTCCGCCATGACCAGATGAAAGCTTCCGTCTTCATGCAGGTGCGCGAATTCTCGGTTACCGGGAGGCGGCATGAATGCACGAGGTGTCGCGTTTACGCTCTCATCCAGCCACAAAGCGCGTGAAGTCGCCACGGATATGCGGGTTGGTTCTTCCCGCGTGCGGTCAAATGATGAAAAGAACCATTCCGCCATCTTCTCATGGACATCTCGTGGAGATTGATCGGAAAACTGTAGCTGCGGTGGTTGCTTGCCGGTGACCGGAGGCTCACCGGTTCTGCGGGGAAGTACAAAGCTGCTCATTTGCTTGTTCCTTTCGCTCAGACATAGTCGGGCGCATCTAGAACCACGCCGGTGTCATTGCCCTCGACCGCAGCCTCATAGGCTTTTGCGGTATCAGCCGCGGAGATACCAGGCGTTGGGTCCATGCCCATCATTTCCATCGTTTCCTTGACAAATGCCGGGCTGACCACGTTCACCCGCTTGTTGCGGTCAAGTTCCAACGCCGCAGCGCGGGCGAATGACTCAAGCGCTCCATTTGCCATGCTGATGGCCACCGAACCCGGTATCGGTTGACGGGCAAGGATGCCCGCCGTCAACGTAAACGAACTTCCGTCATTCACATGGTCGCGACCCACCCGGACCAGATTGATCTGACCCATCAGTTTGTTGGTGAGGGCAAGTTCGAATGCCGCGTCATCGAGATCATTGAGGGGCGCGAAATTCGCCAATCCGGCTGTGCTGATAACGGCGTCAACCGAACCCACTTGGTCGAACAGGGATGTAATGGATGCTTTTGAACCGAGATCGACCTGGTAGTCGCCGTCGGCGTGGCCAACGCGGATGACTTCATGCTTGGCAGAAAGCCGATCCGCCACTGCCCTGCCAATTGTTCCTGTCGCTCCGATCAGAAGTACTTTCATTTTGTCTGTCTCCAGTTTGCGGCTGCTCCGCGGTTGTGCTCTTGCACCAAAGATAGGAGTTTCTGAATTTCAGGATAATGTGTAATCTATAGGATATTTTATCCTGAATTACGGGATGCATGATGTACAACGTGAAAGCCATGAAAGCCTTTGTCGAGGTGGCCAAACTCGGCAGCTTTGCTGCCGCCGCGCGTCACCTGAAACTGTCGACGTCTTCCGTCAGCCGACTTGTCATCGATTTGGAGGAGTGGCTCCAGACGCCATTGTTGCGCCGTACAACCCGCAACCTGACACTCACAGATGCAGGTGAGAGATATCTTGAACGCTGCACGGTTATCGTCACGGCTTGGGATGACCTCGGCAAGGACGCCAAGACCCGGACCGCACAACCACGTGGACGATTGCATATTGCCGGGGCTGCATACCCAATGAGAAAGAGGATCGCCCCCCTTCTGCATGGTTTCCTGAGCGCTTACCCTGATGTCCAGATACATCTACATTTGCAGGACAAGCCGGTCGATCTCGTCTCAGAGGGTATTGATGTTGCGATCCGCATCGGTGAATTGGATGATAGTTCATTCATTGCCCGCAAATGTGGAGAGGTTGCGTTACGGTTGACTGCATCGCCCAAGTTTGTTGAACAGCATGGCGTACCTAAGTCTCTCGAAGACGTTCCCTCCTTTCCTTGCCTGATCGATACGACGCCAAGACATGGTAGGCGTTGGCCCATAGGGCGACGCGTGAATGTCGATGGCGCAGTTACCGCAAATGACGGTGAGATTATCCGGCAGATGACACTGGCAGGGCTCGGCCTATCGCTGCTGCCTGACTTCTTTGTCGAAGATGATATTGTGGAAGGCCGCCTGGTCAGCATGTTCCCTGACTATCTAAGCGAGACCATTGGAATTTATACATTGCTGCCGGCACGCCGCCAAATCACACCCGCCGCCAGAGTCTTCGCTGATTTTGTGGCCGAGAATTTGCCTTGAGGCCCTGACTAGGCTGCAATCATGACGTCCGAAAGGGGTCATGAGCAGACCTAACGGCCGCCCGGCTCTGAAGTCCAGTTTGGGCTTGATATCGGAAGTCCGCGAGACAACCTCTCCGTGAATTCGCCGGATTTGCCGACTTCCGCTCAAGCAGTTTTGAAGCGGGTTTTGTCCCAGCGCCCAAACGACGGCTTTTGCGGACCCCTACTCCCCGGCAACGTGCGTCACCACCGCCGCGCCGGCTTCCAGCGTCCTGTGCACCGGGCATTTGTCGGCGATCTCCAGCAGCTTGGCCTCAAGCGCTTCGTCGATGTCGCCGGCGACCGTGATGCGGCGCTCAAAGCGGTCGATCTTGCCCGGCCTGTCGCGCAATTCCTCGGCGCAGTCCTGACAGTCCTTCGCGTGCACCTTGTCATGGGCGACCTCGACGGCGATCGTGCCGACCTCGAGCTTCTTGAAGGCGGCATAGATGCGCAGGGTCATCGACGTGCAGGCGGCGAGCGAGACGGACAGGAAGTCATAGGGCGAGGGGCCGCTGTCGAGGCCGCCAACATCTTTCGGCTCGTCGGCGAACATGCGGTGGCGGCCGGCGATGACATAATTCTGGAACTTGCCGCCGCCGGTTTCGGCGACGCGGATGGCGGCGTGCTCGTCCGAAGCTGCGACCGTTTCCCGGGCGATGAAGCGCGACGCCCAGGCCGCGATGATCTCGGCGGCATAGGCGGCATCTTCGGCGCCGGTCAGAAGATGATCGGCCTTATCGAGCGAAATGAAACTCTTGGGGTGCTTGGCGGCCTTAAAGATGGTGGCCGCATTTTCGATGTCGACGGTGTCGTCGAGCGGCGAATGCAGGACCATCAGGGCCTTTTTCATGGCCCCGATGCGGTCGCTCAGGTTCTGGCCGCGAATGTCGTCGAGGAACTGTTTCTGAATGCTGAATTTGCGTCCGGCCAGAGTGACCTCGGCCGACCCGTCGCGCTCGATCGTCTCCAGATCGGCGTGGAAATTGTGCGCCACATGTTCCGCATCGGCGGGCGCGCCGATCGTCGCCAAGGCCCTGACCTCGGCAATGTCGCCGGCAACGCCGAGAACCGCCGCCCCGCCGAGCGAATGACCGATCAGGATCGACGGCGCCTCAACGTTGTCGCGCAGCCAGTCGGCGGCGCGCAGCAGGTCCGTGCAGTTGGAGGAAAAATTGGTGTTGGCGAATTCGCCATCGGACGCGCCAAGGCCGGTGAAATCGAAGCGCAGCACGGCAATGCCGCGCATGGCCTGTTCGCCGGCGATGCGCTTGGCGGCCATGATGTCCTTGGAACAGGTGAAGCAGTGGGCGAATATGGCGGTCGCCCGCACCGTGCCGGCCGGCACATCGAAACGGGCCGCCAACGTGTCGCCCTGGCTGCCCTCAAACGTCACACGTTGCACGGTCGCGCTCATGACACCCTCCTGATCTCAGCAGGTGAGAGTGTGCGTGGCGAATTCGGTGAGCGCTAGGTCTTGTCTTTTAAAATCTTCGCGAGGGCGCGCTCTTCGTCTTCCGAAAGGTCCGCTTCCGCGCGGCCAGTACTCTTGCGCGCACGCCAGATGGCGGCCGCCGCGCCGATGAGGATGACAACCGGCGCGGTCAGCCACAAAATCAGATTGGCAAGGCTGATTGTCGGCTTCAAAAGGACGAATTCACCATAACGTTCGACCAGAAACGTTAGGACCTCAGCGTTGCTGTCGCCGGCAACGAGCCTTTCGCGGACGAGAACGCGCAAATCCTTGGCCAGGCCCGCATTGGAATCGTCGATCGACTGGTTCTGGCAGACCAGGCACCGCAACTCGGCGGAGAGGTCCCGGGCTCGGGCTTCCAGCACCGGATCGGCGAGAATCTCTTCGGGTTCGACGGCCCGGGCAAACGGCGAAAGGGCGACCGATGCAAAGATGAGACCGAAAAAGACGACGGCGAGACGGATCATGCCGCCGGCTCCGGGGCGGTCCCGGCCGGCCGTTTTCTGGCGCGCTGCGCGATGCCGATGCGCAGCCGCCGGTCGGTCAGGGATACCAGCCCGCCGATCGACATGACCAGCGCTCCGAGCCAGACCAGCGTGACCATCGGCTTGTAATAGGCGCGCACGACCAGACCGCCATCGGCGGCCCATTCGCCGATGCTGACATAGAGCTGCGAAAACCACACCGTTTTGATCGCCGCCTCGGTCGTTCCGGAGTTGCGGGCTTCGTAAAACCGCTTCGCCGATTCCATTGTGATCGGCGCGCCGCCGTTTTTGGTGACGGTGAAACGCGCCACGTCCTCGCGGTAATTGGGACCGGTGCGCGGCGCAGCGCCGTCATAGCGCAACGCATAACCGGCGATCTCCGCCGTTTCGCCGGGCTTCAGCGTGGTGATCGTCTCGCTCTGGTAGCCGGTTACCATGACGATGCCGATCACACTCATACCGATGCCGGCATGACCGAGCAGGCCGCCGAACGCCGAGCGCGGCAGGCCCTTCAACCGGCTCCAGCTTGTCGCAAAATCGGTGCGGAACAGTTTGATGCGGTCGGTGATTTCGACGATCGCCCCGGCGATCAGCCAAATACCGAGCCCGACACCGAGCGGCGCCAGAATGTTCTCCGCGCCGGCCAGAACAAGGGTCAGCAACACAGCGAGCACGGCGGCGATCGCGGCGGCAGAAAGGCGCTGTGCGACACCGGCCAGATCGCCGCGCTTCCAGGCAAGCATCGGTCCGAATGGCATGGCCAGAAGCACCGGGATCATCAGCGGACCGAAGGTCAGATTGTAAAATGGCGCGCCGACGGAAATCTTTTTGTCCGTGAAGGCTTCCAGGCCGAGCGGGTAGAGCGTTCCGACCAGCACGGTGGCGGTGGCGGCGACGAGGAACAGATTGTTGAAGACAAGCGCGCCCTCGCGGCTGACCGGGGCAAACAGGCCGCCCTGTCTGAGCACAGGTGCGCGCCAGGCGAAAAGCGCAAGCGATCCGCCGATAAAGCCGATGAGAATGATGAGGATGAAAAGACCGCGCGTCGGATCCGTGGCGAAGGCGTGGACGGAGGTCAAGACGCCGGAGCGGACCAGAAACGTGCCCAGCAGCGACAACGAAAAGGTCATGATCGCCAGCAGGATCGTCCAGATCTTCAAGGCGCTGCGCTTTTCCATGACGATGGCGGAATGTAAGAGCGCCGTGCCGGCGAGCCACGGCATGAAGGAGGCGTTTTCAACCGGATCCCAGAACCACCAGCCGCCCCAGCCCAGCTCGTAATAGGCCCAGTAGGAGCCCATGGCGATGCCGGCGGTCAGGAACATCCAGGCGGCCAGCGTCCATGGCCGCACCCAGCGCGCCCAGGCGGAATCGACGCGGCCGTCGATCAGCGCGGCGACAGCGAAGGCAAAGGCGATGGAAAAGCCGACATAGCCGAGATAAAGCAGCGGCGGATGGATGGCGAGGCCGACATCCTGAAGGATCGGATTGAGGTCGCGGCCCTCCACCGGCGCCTGTTCAAGACGGGCAAAGGGATTCGATGTCGCAACGATGAAGGCAAGGAAAGCCGATGCGATCCAGCCCTGGACCGCAAGCACTGTGGCAAACAGGCTTTTGGGCAGCGCCCGGCCGAACACTGCAACAAGCGCGGCAAAGAGCGAAAGGATCAGCACCCAAAGCAGCATCGATCCTTCGTGATTTCCCCACACGCCGCTGATCTTGAAAATCATCGGCTTGGCGGAATGGGAATTCTCCCAGACATTTTTGACGGAAAAATCCGACGTCACATAGACTATTGTCAGCGCGGTGAAGGCAAAGGCGACATAGGCGAAGCTGGCGAGCGCGGCGGCCGGCGCAACGCCCATCAGGCGCTCATCGTTGGTCTTTGCGCCCCACAGGGGAAGTACCGACTGGACAAGCGCCAAAGCGAGAGCCAGAACCAGCGCATAGTGGCCGAGTTCGGCGATGGAAAAGGCACCGCTCATTGCGTCGTGCTCCCCTCTTCGCCCTGCCAGACACCCTGCTCTTTCAGGACGTCGGCGACCTCGCGCGGCATATAGGTTTCATCATGCTTGGCCAGCACGTTATCGGCCTTGAAATTGCCTTCGCCATCAAGCGTGCCTTCGGCAATGACGCCCTGCCCCTCGCGGAACAGATCGGGCAGGATGCCGACATATCTGACGGCCAGCCGGTTCTGGGCGTCGATGATGGCAAAACTGACCGCACCGCCATCGCCTTTTTCCAGAGAGCCCTCTTCGACAAGCCCGCCGAGCCTGATGCGGGTGCCGGCGGTGAGGTCTTTGCCGGCAACGTCCGTCGGCGAGTAAAAGAAAACGATCTGATCGTTGAGAGCGAAAAGGACAAGACCGGCCGCAAGGGCCAGGACAAGGCCGGCAGCACCGATAAGCGTCAATCGTCTTTGCTTGCGCGTCATGGCCGGTTTTACTCCTCCAATGCAATGCCGAGTTCGGCTACCAAACTGGCAATGCGCGCCCTGTCGGCGGATGCGGAAACACTTTTCATGGCGGTTGTCGCAGCCTGTTTGGCATCTTCCTGACGGCCAAGAACGGCATAAGAGCGCACAAGACGCAACCATCCTTCCGCGTCATCGGGTTCAGATGCCAGCCGCTCGGCAAGTCGCGAGACCATGCCGTCGATCATCGCCTGTTGCTCGCCGGGCGGTGAGGACTGGGCATTCGCCATATCCTCGGAGGTCGGGCCGGGTTGAGGCGCGGGCGGAGCAGCGGATTGCGATCCGCTGTCGGCAAGCGCCAGTTCGATCGACCGCCGATACGGCGCGTCAGGCGGCGCATCGGCAAGCAGTGCCCGCCAGTCTTCCGCCGCACCGGCGGCATCGCCGTCCTGCTTTTTGGCGAGGGCCAGGAAAAACCGCGGTTTGGCGGCGGCGGGATCGTCTTCAATCGCAGCCTCAAACGCCTCGCGTGCCTCCGCGGTGACGATGCCGCTTTGCGCGGCGACAAGGGCTTCCCCAAGATTGGCCTGGCGAGCGGCGGTGGAGCCGAGAATGCGGATGGCGTTGCGCCACGCCGTCGCGGCGTCGGCCGGCCGGCTAATCCGCATATAGACCGGCGCCAGCACCTCCCAGCCGGGGCCGTCTTCCGGATTGCGCGCCAGATGCTTCTCGACCCTGCCGACAAGCTTGTCGATGCCCTGGTCTTCAGACGCCGTCGCGATCCGGGCGGCCAGCGGCTGTCCGGGCATTTCCGGCGCGCCGGTGACAAAATAGAGGGAGAGAGCGAAGGCGGGAACGGCGACAAGGCCGAAAATGGCGGCGACGCGCCGGCGCAACCGGCTATCACTGCCCTCGGCATGTGCTGCATTGGCTGAGCGTTTTGCGGCGATCAGACGTCGGGCGATTTCCGCCCGCGCCGATTTGGCCTCCGCCGAGCCGATCCGTCCTTGCGTTTCATCGTCGGCAAGCTCGTCGAGCTGCTGGCGATAGACGTCCATGTCAGTGGCGGCGGCTGGCACAGCATTGCCGGCATTGCGGCCGCTGGACAGCGGCAGCAATACGGCAAGCATGGCGGCGGCGGTCAAGGCCGCGATCAGAAACCAGAAAATCACGTTGGTTTACAATACCAGTTGTTCGGTCATCGGCTTATACGGTTACGGGCATGGCGGCAATGCGGTCGACATGACCGTGACAAAATGTGACTGCCGCCGGCAATTTTCTACCCGCGGCTCCTTTGCCTGTCTACGGCCGCTAGCTGACAATGCGCCAGGTGCCGTCAGGCTGGCGGCAGGCCGTGCCGCGGGCAACGCGGGCGCGCCCGTCGATATAGATCGTATGGGTGTAGTCGCGGCAATCCAAGGAATTGACTTCATATCCCGGACCGGTGACGACTTCGCCATAATTACCGCTACTGTCATTACGCCAGGCAACCGGGCGCCCGGCGCGGCCAAATTCAAGCGCCCGGTATTCGGCGGCCAAGGCTTCCTGGCGATCGCGCTCGTCGAGCGACCGGCCAATCTCGGCGCCGATCAGGCCGCCTGCCAGCGCACCGATGGCAGTGGCCACGACACGTCCCGAGCCACTGCCGATCTGATTGCCGATGACGCCACCGGCGACGGCTCCCGATATGGCACCGACGTTCTCTCGCGGGCCAACCGGAGAATAGGCGTGATTGCAGCCGGTCAGAAAAAGCGCAGCCGCTGTCACTGCCAGAATCGTGATTTTCATGTCATATCTCCTTTATGGTCCGGCTTGCGCCGGATCCCTGTGGAGACCCCCTCTGAGTCCGAGTCACTGCTGGCGTTCGAACCGTGAATAGATGACCTTCCAGTTATCAATGGCGAAAATTGGGTTAGGTATCGCCTTTATCGACGGCCGGCAGAAAAATTTGCGCCGATAATCCGCCCGCCGCAGCGTCCTCCAGTCTGATCGTGCCGCCATAGAGTTCAACGAGTTCAAAGACGATCGACAGTCCGAGGCCCGATCCCGGCTTTGATTCGTCGAGACGGGCGCCCCGGCGCAACGCCCGCTGGCGGCTTTCGCCGGGCAGGCCCGGCCCGTCGTCATCGATGATCAAATGAAGTCGCGATTCGCCCGAAGCCGTATCCGGGCGCGCCTTGATGACGACCCGGCTCTTGGCCCATTTGCAGGCATTGTCGACCAGATTGCCGACAATTTCCTCCAGATCCTGCTTCTCGCCGCGAAACCGCAGATCCGGCGGCACATCGTCCTCGATTGTGATCCCGCGCCCGTCATGGACCCTGCGCATGACGCGCAGGATCCCCTCAATTACCGGGGCAACTGGCGTGACGGCACCGATGACATTGGTTTGCGCGGCCATGCGGGCGCGGTCGAGATGGTGGTGAATCTGATCGCGCATGATCGCCGCCTGATCGCGCATCTTGACGGCCAGCGGATCTTCACCCTTCGCTTCGTTTATGAGGACGGCAATCGGCGTTTTCAAAGCGTGCGCCAGATTACCGACATGCGTGCGCGAGCGTTCGACGATTTCGCGATTGGAGCGCAACAGTGTGTTCAGGTCATTGACAAGCGGGGTGATCTCTTCGGGATATTCGCCCTCAAGACTGCCTTTTTCCCCCAGTTCCACAAGCTTCAGGGCATCGCGGACCTCGCGCAATGGCCGCAGGCCGAAGCGCACCAGCCCCGCCATTCCGACGGCCAGGATGGTGGCGAAAATCGCCAGTGTTGAAAAGACGACGAACCGGAACTGGGCGATTTCGGCGGCCATGGCATCGGCGTCGCCGGCGACGAGCACCGCCAGCGATGGTCCCGATGGCGGCGATATCCGGCGCTCAAGGCCGCGCAGGCTGCGCCCGGCCGGCCCCTTGAGCACGGCGATCCTGACGGCGCCGTCGGAGTCGGCAAGAACCTCACCGCCGGTCGTATTGCGGATCTGCCAGTACCAGCCCGATTGCGGCAAGGCGAAACGCGGCTCGCCGATCAGCGCGGCGCTGGCGGGATCGATCCCCTCTTCAGTGATCGTCGCGCCGACCAGGGTTTGCAGGAGGACATTAAGCCGGGCATCGAAATTCCGTTCAACGGACTGGCGGAACAGAGTGATGAAGACCAGGCCGGCCACGAGGAGCGCGATGGCGCTGCCGATGCCGGCGATCGCGGCAAGACGGACGGAAAGTGAGTTACGCCGCATGCGAGGCGGAATCGATGCGATAGCCAAGACCGCGGATCGTTTCGATGAAATCAATGCCGATTTTCTTGCGCAGGCGGCCGACGAAAACCTCAATCGTGTTGGAGTCACGATCAAAATCCTGATCGTAGAGGTGTTCCGTCAGTTCGGTGCGCGAAACCACCTTGTCGACATGGTGCATGAGATATTCCAGCACCTTGTATTCATGGGAGGTGAGTTTGACCGGATTGCCATCGACGGTCACTCGGCTGGCGCGCAGGTCGAGGCGCACCGGCCCGCAGACAAGCTCGTTTGAGGCGTGGCCGGCGGCGCGGCGGACGAGCGCGCGGATGCGGGCCAGCACTTCCTCGACATGGAACGGCTTGGCGACGTAATCATCGGCGCCGGCATCGATGCCCTGCACCTTGTCGGACCAGCGGTCGCGGGCGGTCAGAAGCAGGACGGGCACGGCGCGGCCGTCGCGACGCCATTGTTCCAGAACGCTCAGCCCGTCCATCTGAGGCAAGCCGATATCCAGGATAATGGCGTCATAGGGTTCGGTATCGCCAAGGAAATGGCCTTCTTCACCGTCAAAGGCGCAGTCGACCGCGTAACCGGCCTCCTTCAGCGCAGCGGCAAGCTGACCATTGAGGTCCTTGTCGTCTTCAACGACCAATATGCGCATTGTCGTCCCGCCCTCTCCCGGTCGGCCTCTAGTTCGCCGGAATGGTTACCTTCCGCAAACGCCCTTTTTTGTCCAGCACGCCGAGTTCATAGACCGCACGGCGGCCTTTCCGGCACAGCGCCACACGCACGACCTGGCCGGAAACGCCAGCCCGCTGTAATGCGACGGACAACGGCACTGCTTTACCGGCGGCCACGGCACGCCGCGCCTGGGCCGGTGAAGCGCATTGCTGCGCCAGGACCGGTGCGCTTGACGCGACGAGCGCCAAGGCGGCCACCATGAGCAGGCGCCGCACACGTGAAGGCTTCCAGATCATGCGCGATCTTCTAGCATGGCGGCCTGAATAGCGCCTGAACGCGGGTCCGGCAAAGCGTTCAGGATTGCAGCCTGTCACCTTGTGGTAAACGGGATCAACCCTCCGGTCACGGCTTCCAGCGGCACAACCACGTGCCCATGTCAGTTCCCCGGCCCGCTCACGACCGTGCTCCGGGCTCGAACGGCACGTCCTCCCAATCGCTGCCGGACGCGACAATGCACGAAGTGCCGTCC
Organism: uncultured Afifella sp.; assembly: GCA_945787495.1. Taxonomy (GTDB): domain Bacteria; phylum Pseudomonadota; class Alphaproteobacteria; order Rhizobiales; family Afifellaceae; genus CALZIL01. The sequence continues at coordinate 24,390 of CALZIL010000058.1, forward strand.
GCCGACGTGACGAGAATGGTCCAGCTTCCGGCCTGCGAGATGTAGACTTCCATAACGTGGTCGCGGCTGACGGTGCCGATCGCCTTCGGCGCTTCGCCGAATTTGCCGGCAAGCACCTGAACGATGCGCGAATGCGGCCCGCATTGTGTCTGTGCTTCCGCCCTGGCGATCCACAACAGGCCGATCAGCAAGGCCGCCGTTGCAATCGTCCGCCAGAATGTCCGCCAGACGGTCACGGTTTCCATCCGCACATTTTGTTGATTTAGTCGGTTGTTGACGATTTTCCGGTGTCCGTTTCTGGTAGGGGCGGATTTTTTGTTTGCCGCTTTGGGCCTATGCTCGTTGCGGGC
>CALZIL010000059.1:0-5467 GCA_945787495.1 uncultured Afifella sp.
AGATCACGCACGGCGTCCGGTTTGAGTAAAGCGTTTCAGAAAAGTCAAACGGGATCGGCTTGCTGGATATCAAATCCGGTCAGGCCCAGGAAATTGTAGGCGCCGGGTCCGGATTTTGTCGCCGCGTCCACCTTGTATTCATCGGTGAACGTCAACGCGCCGGTCTCCGAAATATCGAACTTCGATATCGTGAAGGTCTGGTATGCGCCCAGATTGTACATGTATTTGCCGTCATCGGTCACATACATGTCCTTGGTATCACCGGCCGGAGTGCCGGCCTTGCGCAGCGCATAGGCCGTCTCGTCGTTCGATCCGACCTTGCTGACCATGCCGCTGGCATCGACATCGAATTCGCTGATCAGATTGCCGCCGAAACTGGACACATACAGCTTGGTTCCGTCCGGATTGAGGAGCGTCCAGCAGGCTTCATCGATGTCATCGCCGTCGCCGGTGCCGAAATTCGCCACTTTGGCGACACGGCTTCCATCATCGGAAAGAACGGTCAGGCTGTGATCGCGCTTGTCTCCGGTCAGGTTGAAATTGGAGACGAAAAGCGTCGATGAATTGTGGTCCCAGTTAAAACCGATGGTGCCGGAAATGCCGTCTTCCTGGAAATGCCGGGCATTGCTGACAGCGCCGGTTTTTCCGTCGAAGTCATAGACATAAACACGGCTCGGCTTCTGGTTTGTCGGCGTTTCGGTGCCAAAGTGGGCAATGCCCCATGTCGAGACGGCAAGCCTTGAGCCGTCGGCGTTGAAGGCCACGGTGGTCGGGCCGCCATTGGTACCGGGATAGGCATCGAGCGCCTTTTCCGCAGTCAGCGTGCCGGTCGTGCCGTCAAAGGAGAACAGATGGATATTTCTGTCTTCCAGCACGGTTTCATGACCGCCGCCATCGGCATGGAATTCGGCATTCGGATACAACTCGATCGCACCTTCGCCATTGCCGCCCTTCTGGACATTCGGATTGTTCCACTGATTGCCAACGACAACCCAGTATTGGTTCTCAGCCGAATCCTTTTTGACATACGCGATGCTGACCGGCCGGGTGCCACCGGAATCGACATTTGCCATTCTGGTAAGGGCTCCGGTGGTCCTGTCGACCGCAAACACGGAGATCGTGTTGCCGCCGGCGTTCACGACCAGCATGTGATTGCCGATGATCTGCATGGCGCCCTGGGAATCGAAATCGCCTGCGGCATCGCCGCCCGCGGCCCGGTTGGCGCCGCCCAAAGAATCGGTGGAATAGGCTTTCTGGGCGCCGAGCGTGCCGTCGTCATAGCGCTCGAACGAGACGACCTGATTGGTGTCTTCGCCGTTCAGGCTCGTATAAACAAACCCTTTCAGCTCCGCCGCGCCGGCGGCCGTCGTGGCCATCAATGTCGCGATCGCGGCTGCGAATATTTGTTTCCTCATGACTCTCTCCTTGGTTTGGCTGACACAAGGGGTCTTGCGTCTGTCCAAACCCTAGAAAGCCGCCGTCATCGGCTCCAATATCGATGGCTGATCGTTTTGATAGCTTTGGGCTATCGCACCTGTCGTCCGAACTTGCGGCTCCCGACCACTGGCACATGCAAGGCTTCGTCGGCGCGACGGGCACCGGGGGAGCGGTGCTCGGCCCTGCGGACCGCCACGCCGCACTGACGGCGTTTGTCGAACGTGGGACCGCGGCGAGTATTGCCAGACTGAAGCTTTGATCGAACCGTGCAGAAGCCAGCGAATACGGCTCTTGCGACTGGCTGCCGGACTGCGGCAACGAGGGCGCGGCCGGCAACAGGGTGGCCTCGACGGGCGGCATTGAAACCGCGCCATTGCGGCAGTTCCACCGCCTGTTAAGGGTGATGAATTCGTGTATTTCAATTTACAATTGTTTCCAATTTTTACTTTGGATTTACCTTACCGCTACGGCGATTTCTTAACCGGCTCGCCACTAAAATCGATTTTCAGGTTGGCGACAAAGATTAAGCTTTTGATAGTCGGTCGCGCGTTCTTTTAGTGAATGCCTTAGGAGGCGGACGACCGTGAGCGTTGAAGCAAACCACTTGTCTGTCGACCGGCCAGATCATGTGCCGAGCGCACCTTGTTCGAATATCAATCGGGTTGGTCGCCGCGCCGCTCGTGTCGAACAGTTGCAGGCGCAGGTCGACGGCCTGCTGAAAACCATGCGCATCGCCGTCGTCTATGGTGGCGACAAGAACGTAGACGGCGCGGTTATCTACAAGAGCCTCAATCCGCGCTGCTGGAAAAGCTACGAGAGCGTTGCGCGCGACATCGCCAAAGGTCTTCAGCGCATTGGCGCCCGCAATGTCTTCCTGTTCCCGGACGACATGCGGCTGGCGGACAAGTTGCTTGAATACGAGATCGATTTCGTTTGGCTGAATACCGGCGGTGTGCAGGGCTATATGTCGGTATCTCATGCGGCATCCACGCTGGAAATGCTGGGTGTGCCCTATCTCGGTCACGATCCGCTGACCGGCGCCATTCTGGATTCCAAACATTCCTTCAAACGCCAAATGATCGGCGCCGGTATCGCAACAGCCCGGTTCATGACCTGGCATTGCGGGAAGGGCCCCTTCAGCCCCGGCGAAAATGAACGGTTCCAGGACATTTTTGGCACCTATCCGGGGCCGTTCATCGTCAAGCCGGTTTCGGGCCGTGCATCGCTCAATGTCGAATATGTGGAGACCGCAGACGATCTCAGTGCCGTCGTCCAGAAGGTTTTTGATGCAACCCAGAACTTCGTCATGATTGAGCGTTACCTGCCGGGGCGGGAATTCTGCATCGCGGCCTGCGGAGCGGTGGTCGCCAGAAAAGGCAAGCTCACCAATCTCAATCAACCGTTTGTTTTCAGTGCTGTCGAGCGCGTGCTGGAACCTGACGAACACATTTTCACCTCTATGGATATGCGGCCGATTACGGGCGAGCGGGTGCGCAGCCTTGATCATGTGCGCGCCGACGCGACCGGCAAGCTGTTCGTCCTGGAGACCAATCCGAAACCAGATCTCAAAGCGCCGTCAAAGGATGGTGGCACGAGCCTGATCGCCGCTGGCCTGTCCGCCGCGGGCATGAGCTACGACGATCTTATCCTGTCGCTTTTCGCCGACCGCATCGACGCTCTGATGAGCCGCTGGCGCGGTACGACCAACCATATCATTCAGCACCTGGACGCGGCCCGCGAACAACCCGGGCCGGCACAAATCAGACAGACTGGAAATGGCCATGCATAATTCCGGAAAAGCCAATCTCGGCGAGCGGATCGCTGATGGATTCACGATGTTCGTGGTCATGTGGCTGTCGCTGCTGCTTCTCATCTACGTTGCGCTGGGAGAAGGCTCGCGCATCTATGAACGGTTTCAAGGCGACAAGCTGGCAGGCCAGGTTCAGGTCGTCCAGAACACGATGCAAACCTTCCTGCGTTCCGGTCTGCCGCTGAAACAATTCGTCGGCTTCAACACGATTACCGAACCGATCCTGTCCGCCGATGAAACCATCAGCACGCTGAGTGTGTCCGATCCGGCCGGCAAACAGGTTTTCTTGGCCGGTGATGCCGACGTCGGGCAGGCAGTCGCGAAATCGGCAGCCGATGACGCCGGCGCGGACAATAAGGGCAATGCGAATGACGTTGTCATAACAACCCGTGGATTTGAGATGCGCAAGGTCGCCGACCATTATCTCATCTCTGTCCCGCTTCGCGATAAGTTCGAAACAGTCGGCAGACTGGCAATCACCATGCCGCAGTCGGTGGTTTCCGACGAAGTCGCCTCGCTTTTTGATCCCTTGCTGCACTATTCGCCGATTCCGGCGATCTTTTTCGCCGCCTTCATCGCGCTGTTCGGGCCGCATATGCAGGGTCGGCGGCTTCCCTGGGCGCAGATCACTTTCGCCAGCATGTTTCTGGCGGCATCGGTCGGCATCATTTTAACGCTGGTGAGCCTTTATTCCGATGGTGCCCAGGCGAAGGCGCGGGCGCTGGCAAGCACCCTCGGCCAGCGGTTGAGCGATGTTGTCGCCTTCAACATCAATCTTTCCGAAATTGCCGGCCTTGAACGCACATTCGGCGAGTATCTGGAGGTCAACCCCGACCTCAGCGCCGCCGCGCTGACGCAGGATGGCAAGATCCTGATCCACACCGATCCGACAATGATCGGAGAAAACTGGGTCAGCAGCACGGAAAACTACGCCTATGTGGTCAGCCTGACGCCGGACGACTCACCGCGCCGCCTCGAAGTGGCCGTTGAGTTGCCAAGCGCGATCGTGGTGGAACAGGTGCTGCGGTCGGTCAAGAACTTCGCCGCGCTGTTCATTGCCTCGGCATTTCTGGCAACCCTGTTTTTCCAGGTTGGCGGCACGGTTCGCGGTTCGACGGAAGTCGTCGTCAGCAAAAACTATTCCGGCGGCGACTCCCCGTCGGGAAGCAAGCGCGATCGATTGCTGGACTTTGTCAAGCCGGTCTTCTTCCTTGGCGTGCTTGCCGAACACATGACCTATGCGTTCCTGCCGCAATATATAAAACAGGCGGCGGTCAACAGTGGCGTCGCGGAGACTTATGCAACGGCGCCATTTTTCGGCTTTTACGCGGCCTTTGCGCTGACATTGATACCGGCGGGATATGTCGCCCAGCGCATCGGTGCACGACCCCTGATGTATATCGGCCTGATGCTGGCCGGTGCCGGCGTTGCCGCCATCACCATGACCGAGAGTTTCTGGGCGATTGCCGTTGCCCGCTCGTTCTCCGGTGTCGGTCAGGGCATGCTGTTTATCGGCATCCAGTCCTATCTCCTGTCAGTCGCGTCACCGCAGCGCAAGACGCAGGCGGCCGCGATCATCGTCTATGGCTTCCAGGGCGGCATGATCTCCGGCATGGCGGTGGGTTCGCTGCTGGTTTCGTCGATGGGCACACAGGGTGTGTTCACGCTCAGCGCGATCATCGCAATTGTTTCTGCCTTCTATTGCCTGGTTGCGGTGCCGAAGGTCGATGTCAGCGATGCGGAGCAGATCACCCAGAACAGGGATCTTCTGCGCGGTCTCAGCCAGGCGATCCGCAGTGCCCAGTTCCTGAACACGATGTTCACCATTGGCGTGCCCGCCAAAGCGGTGCTGACCGGCGTCATCACGTTCGCCATGCCGCTGCTGCTGGCGCAGTCGGAATTCGCGCAGGAGGATATCGGCCAAATCATCATGATCTATGCGATCAGCGTGGTCTTCGCGAGCCAGTTCATCGCGCCCCGTGTCGACAAACTCGGAACCGCCAGGAACATCCTTTTCCAGGGAACGCTGATCAGCGCCGTTGGCCTCGGTCTTATCGCCTATGGCGGTTCGCACACGCTGAACCTAGCCGCGAACGCCAGTGCCAACCCGACCATCATCCTGATTGTCGGCATTGCACTGGTCGGCATTGCCCACGGCTTCATCAACGCGCCGGTGGTCACCTATGTCGCCGATTCGCAGCTGGCCGCCAAAATCGGCGC
>CALZIL010000059.1:5488-19443 GCA_945787495.1 uncultured Afifella sp.
CACATCATGGGCCCGGTGATCATGGGGCAGCTTTTCATTCTGTTCCGCGATGACTGGTCGGCTATCGGATTTGCCGCAGGTGCGATCGTCCTCCTCGGCGTGCTGTTTGCCGCGACCTCTTCAAGCGGTCCGACAAAGCAGGCGCGGAACGACATGCAGGAACCGAAACTGAAAGCAAAGGCGGCGATCTGAAGCTGCTTCTGTCTTCCGGCCGGAAAAGGATTTCGGGAAAGGATTTGTCAATGTTGAGTCACGCAAAAACGATGGCAGCGCTCGCAAGAACAATGCCGGGCATAATCGCCGCAATCGTGGCGACGACCATCGCATTCGGCGCGCAGGCGCAGGGTCAGATTTTGACGAATGTCGAACCGGCCGCCGTCGTGGAGCCTTTTGCGAAGTGGTTTCGCTACGACGATAGCGTGAAGGAAAACTGGCGGATCATCGCCGATGCCGAAGATCCGTTGCGGCTGGAGATCGTGCCCGGCGACGGATCCTCGGTCAGCAGCCTTCGCATCGAGCCGCGCTTTCGTGTCATGGTCCTGTATCCGCGTCCCTCTTCGGCCTACGACGTCGCGATAACCAAAATCCTGAACGTCTTTTCAGATCGCGGCATTGAAGCGGAATTCAAGATCTTCAACTTCAACCGTACTGATTCGCGCGGCTTCCAGGCGATCAAACTGGCGGAAGCGAGCGATATCGATCTGATATTCACCATGGGATCGGAATCGACCGCGTGGCTGTGGACCCACTACAAGGGCGGCCAAATCCCCGTCGTGTCGGTGACATCCAAGGATCCGGTCATTCTCGGCCAGGCGAGCAGCTATGATCACGGTACGAATACGAACTTTGCCTTCACCTCGCTCAATATGCCGGTCGCCGCGCAGCTCGCCTATGTTTTCGAGTTACGCCCGCAACTGCGCAACCTGGCGGTTCTGGTGGATTCCAAGAATGTCAGCGCCATGGAAACCCAGGCCCGTCCGATCGCGGAAACCGCCTCGGCGAAGGGTATTCGCGTCCTCAATCTGGAGGTGCAGAATCCGGAAAACGCTCGGACCGAACTCGCGGCGCTCGTCAGAGAAGCTGTCAGCGCCATGCGCAAGAACGACGTGAATCTGGAAAACAGCCTGTTCTGGATCACCGGTTCCACATCCGTCTTCCGCGAGATCGAAACCATCAACAGACATGCCGACCGGGTGCCGGTCCTCAGCGTCGTCCCTGAAGTTGTCCAGGAAGGCGATAGCAGCGCCGTCTTGTCGATCGGTATCAGTTTTGAATCGAACGCCCATCTCGCCGCCATCTACTCCATCAAGGTTCTGGAAGGCGAAGTAAATGTCGGTGATCTCAAGGTCGGTGTCGTCTCACCGCCCGATATTGCCATCAACTTCAGAAAGGCTCGCGAAATCGGTCTGAAGATCCCCTTCAGCTTCGTGGAGGGCGCCAATTACATCTTCGACTATGACGGCAAGCCGGTCCGTCATCGCGGCAAGCTTATTCCCAAGAGTTAATTCGTGACGTGAGCGGGCACCTTGTGTCCGCTCAGGTTTCAAAAAAATCGATAGAGGGTAAAATGGGGATTGAGGCGAACCAATCGGCGGCAACCGGGGCATTTGCGCCGGATGCTTCCCGCCCGGACGAGACGCTGCGGCAGGTCAGTGGCGGCGCTCTGTTTGCCTTGCAGACCGCGATCCTCGACGAATTGCAGGCAACGGCCAGCGACAGCGACAAACTAAAGTCGGTCCTGACGCTTTTGCGCAATGCATTTGAATTCGACGCCACGCTTTTTATTGCCGAGGGCGGCAAGGACGATGATACGCATATCTTCAGTACAACCGACGATGATATCCACGCCGGCCAGCTCAATTTTGTAACCCGGAACGTTGCCGATCTTTCGCTCAGCGGGCAGGTGGACCTGGACGCCGATTCCGACGCACCGGCGCATTATGTCCAGGCATGGTATCAGTTTGCCCACGACAGCCACCTGTTGAAAGAACGCCGCGAGCCCTCAAAGCTCCAGGACGCGGCGCTGCAAGCCATCGCTCCGATTTTCCGTCTGATAACCGGGGCGATTCAGACCGGCCGACAGCTTTCGTTTGCGACGCAGCGTTTCAGTTCGCTTACCGCTTCGCTTCCAGGCGTCGTCTATCAGCGCCGGGTCAATCCCGACGGAGACATTCGCTACACCTATATCAGTGAATCGGCCAAAGAGCTTTTCGGTATTTCAGCGGAAGAAATCCTCAACAATCCCAAGGCGTTGTTCGCCTCTTACGCGCCCGAATACGGCGAGAATTTTCGTGAAAGGCTGCTTCAGGCCTCCAAGGATCTGACCAAATGGGATGTCGAGGCATCGATCGTGATGTCCGACGGGACGCAAAAATATACCCATGCGATCGCCACGCCGGATCGTCTTGAGGACGGCTCCGTGTTGTGGACCGGCGTCATACTGGATGCCACCCGGATCAAGGAAGCGGAAAAGCAAGTCGCCGCCGCGGAGAGCCAGACGCGCCGCGCGATCGTGGAAAGTCTTTCGCAGGGCTTTTTGATGTTCGATGCGGATGACAAGCTCAATATCCGCAACTCGCAGTTCGAGGCGTTTTTTCCAGGGATTGCCGAGACAGCGAAGATTGGCGCCGAATACACCGATCTGATCACGGCTGAATTCGCCTGCACCAACAATGAAAACGCGACCGCGCGCCGCCGGGAGGCGCTGATTTCAGAGCGCCTGGAGGCTCACGAGCTCAACAAGCCCTACAAGATCGAGCATCAGATCGGCGAAGAGACCTGGTTGCAGGTCGATGAACACCGCACGGACGATAGCGGGACGGTGATCGTTTACACGGACGTGTCGGAGATCAAGAAGCGTGAAGCCCGCATCCAGCACATGGCATTGCATGATGCGCTGACGGGCCTGCCAAACCGTACGCTATTCCGCGACCGCACCCAGCAGGCGATCCACGAGGCCAATCGCTATGGCACGACATCGGCGATCCTCTGTCTTGATCTGGATAATTTCAAGAACGTCAATGACACGCTCGGTCATCCGGCAGGCGATGAACTCCTCGGCATCGTCGCCTTACGCGTCAAAGAGATCATGCGTGAATCCGACACGGTGGCGCGCCTTGGCGGCGACGAATTCGCCGTCGTGATGCATGACGTCGACGAACTCAGTTCGGCCGAAATCATCGCGCAGCGGATTATTGAGTCGATTTCAGAACCGTTCGAGATTCAAGGGAACCAGGTGGTTATCGGCACCAGTATCGGGATTTCCATCTGCGATGCGCGATCCACCGACCCGGACGATCTTATCAGGAATGCCGACCTGGCGCTTTATCGTTCCAAATATGACGGCAAGAACACGTACCGGTTCTTTGAAAAAGCGATGGACGAGCTGGCACAGGCGCGCCGCCTGTTGGAAAATGATTTGCGCACGGCCTTGACCGAAAGCCACCTTGAACTTCACTTCCAGCCCCAGATTAACGTCAATTCCAGATCCATCTGTGGCTTCGAGGCTCTCGTTCGCTGGCATCATCCGCAACGCGGAACGGTATCGCCGACCGAATTCATCAGCCTTGCCGAGGAAACCGGGCTGATCAGGCAGCTCGGTGACTGGGTGCTGCTCAATGCCTGCCAATGCGCCGCTGAATGGTCGAAGCCGGCCAAGATCGCCGTCAATTTGTCGCCGGCCCAATTCAGACGCCCCGGTCTGATCGATTATGTCGCCGAGGTTCTGAAGAGGACCGGGCTCGATCCGGCAAGGCTCGAACTGGAAATTACCGAGACATTATTGCTGCATAACACGCAGGAAATGCTCGATATGCTGTTCCGGCTGAAGGGGCTCGGCGTCCGGGTTGCAATGGACGATTTCGGCACCGGCTTTTCCTCGCTTGGCAATCTCAGGAGCTTTCCGTTCGACAAGATAAAAATCGACCGGTCCTTTGTTTCCGACATCGGCAGGAATCCGGAGGCAGCGGCGATCGTCAGGGCGGTGGTCAGCCTGGGCAAAAGTCTCGGTATCGAGACGACAGCCGAGGGCGTCGAAACGCGCGAACAATTGGCCTATCTCAAGATCGAGGGCTGTTCGGAAATTCAGGGTTACTACTACAGCCATGCCCGTCCGGCCGAACACGTCGATAAATTGCTGAACGGCGATTTGGACGATTTCAAATCGCTCGGGCTGGACGAACTCGCCAGCTTTGTCGAAACCGCCTAATCGACACAAAATCCAGGCCTGGACGAGCCAATCCGGCGGATGGGTGAGCCCATCCACCGGATGTTCCGGCGATTGCCGACAGGCCGGTAAGCAAAAACCTGTTGCCGGGCGTCGCTGCGACACGAAAGCCCGTGCATCCTGACGCAGCGTCCGGCTAGACTCTCTCCCGAATCATTAAGCTTTTCGGTCGCATTTCAATTGTTTGCAGCGTCATGACTCCCCATATCGAATAGACAGGGGAATTTCTGGAGGCGAAATCATGCTTGGATTTGATATTGTCGTTATCGTTCTGCTTGTGCTGCTGGTGCTTGTTGTATTTGCTGGCGTCAAGACGGTAACGCAGGGATTTAATTACACGATTGAACGGTTTGGGAGGTATACGAGAACACTCAAACCTGGACTTAATCTTATAATTCCTTTCATGGACCGCATCGGCTCCAAGATGAACATGATGGAAACGGTACTCGACGTGCCGCATCAGGAGGTCATCACCCGCGACAATGCGACGGTGACGGCCAATGGCGTCACCTTCTACCAGGTGCTCGACGCGGCGCGGGCGGCCTATGAGGTCAACGACCTGCAAAACGCCATCCTTAACCTGACGATGACCAATATCCGGACCGTCATGGGGTCGATGGATCTGGACCAACTCCTGTCCAACCGCGACGAGATCAATGAAAGGCTGCTTCACGTTGTCGATGCGGCGGCGGCGCCCTGGGGCATCAAGATCACCCGCATCGAGATCAAGGACATCGATCCGCCGCGCGACCTGATCGATGCCATGGCCCGGCAGATGAAGGCGGAACGCGAAAAGCGGGCGCAGATCCTGGAGGCGGAGGGATCGCGGCAATCGGCGATTCTGAAGGCCGAGGGCGAGAAGCAGGCGCAGATCCTGGAAGCCGAGGGCCGGCGCGAGGCCGCCTTCCGCGACGCCGAAGCGCGCGAACGCGAGGCCGAAGCGGAAGCCAAGGCGACGGCCGCAGTTTCCGAAGCGATCGCCAAGGGCGATGTGCAGGCGATCAACTATTTCGTCGCGCAGGACTATGTGCAGGCGATGAAAGCCTTCGCCACGTCGCCGAACCAGAAAACCTTTATCATGCCGGTGGAAGCGTCCGGCATTATCGGCGCGCTGGGCGGGGTTGCGGAAATCGCCCGCGAGGCATTCGGCGAAAGTGCCGCCGCACGCCGCAGTTCCGGCCGCGTGCCGGTCACTGGCAATGCCACCGGCAATGATGGAGGTGCGTCATGATCATGGCCATTTTCGACATGCTCGGCGGCTGGACCTGGTGGATTCTCGGCCTTGTCCTGCTGGCCGTCGAGGTGATGGCGCCCGGCTTCTTCTTTTTGTGGTTCGGCATTGCCGCCATCCTGATCGGCATCAGCGCGCTGCTGATCGCCTGGCCGTGGCAGCTGCAGATCGTCGGCTTCGGCATCCTGTCGCTGATTTCGGCAGTCATTGGCCGCAAGCTGATGGGCTATCGCGACGTGGAGAGCGACGATCCGAACCTCAATATCCGCGCCGCAAGGCTGGAAGGGCGGACCTTTGTCCTCACCGAACCGATCGAGGCCGGCTCCGGCCGCATGAAGGTCGATGACTCGGTGTGGCGGGTGGCCGGACCGGATCTGCCGGCCGGTGCCAAGGTGATGGTCACCGGAGCGGACGGCACGACGCTGATGGTCGAGGCGGCGTGACATTCAAAAGGCGGCTCGGGGTCGCCTTTCTCACGCCGCGCCGATGCGCAAAAGGTCGTGCATGTGAACGATGCCGACCGGGCGGCCGTCTTCCACAACGATGAGCGCGGTAATCGATGCGGCGTTGAGCATGTCGATGGCGCTCGCCGCCAGTTCGTCCGGCGCGATTGAGCGGGGCTCCGGCGTCATCACCTCATCGACGCGGCGCTCCAACAGGCCGTTATCGAGATTGCGGCGCAGGTCACCGTCGGTGACGATGCCGACCAGATGATCCCTTGCGTCTGTGATGCCCAGGCAACCGAAGCCTTTGCGCGTCATCAGCACGATCGCCTCGCTCATCGGCGTGCCAAGCGGCGCCAGCGGCACCTTGTCGCCCGTGTGCATGATATCGCGGATATGGGTCAGGTTGGCGCCGAGACTGCCGCCGGGGTGAAAGGCATGGAAATCGGCGGCGGAAAAGCCACGGCTTTCCAAGAGCGCGATCGCCAGCGCATCGCCGAGCGCCAGTTGCACCAGCGCCGAGGTCGTCGGCGCCAGGCCGTGCGGGCAGGCCTCTTCGACGCGCGGCAGGGCCATCGTAACATCGGCGGCCTCAGCCAGCGTCGAGCCGGTGCTTGCGGTGACGGCGATCAGCGGCACGCGAAAGCGGCGCGAATAATAGACAACGTTCTTCAGTTCCGCCGTCTCGCCCGACCACGACAGAGCGAGGATTACGTCCTCGGGACGGATCATGCCGAGATCGCCATGGCCGGCCTCGGCCGGATGGACGAAAAAGGCCGGCGTGCCGGTCGAGGCCAGGGTGGCGGAGATCTTGGCGCCGATATGGCCGCTCTTGCCCATGCCGGTGACGATGACCCGGCCCTTGGCGCTGCCGATCAGCCGCACGGCCTCCGCGAGCGCTGCGCCAAGCGCGCCGTCAAGCGCGGCGGAAAGCGCCGCCAGCCCGGCTGTCTCCGTCGCCACGGCCTTGTGCGCGCTGTCGATCGCGGCGTTTCGCGCCTCGGTCTTTTTGTGCAGTTGCACCATCAGCTCACCTTTCGCCTGCGCTTAGCATACGCGAAGCGATGCTGCGAGGGGCGGCGGCGGACACCCGGCTGCCAGACTTGTTATTCGGCGGCTTTATTGCGGGTTGCGGCAACGGCGCCGATGATCTTGTCGAGTTCGGCCCGGAAATCGGGGGCAATGTCCGGACGGGCGAGGGCGAAGGCGACATTGGCGGCGAGAAATCCCGCCTTGGAACCGCAATCGAAGGTGCGGCCATCGAAACGGACGCCGGTAAAGCGCTGCGATTGCGCCAGCCCGATCATGGCGTCGGTGATCTGGATCTCGCCATCGGCGCCGCTCGCCTGGTGCTCCAATATGCCGAAAATCTCCGGCTGCAGGATGTAGCGGCCGGAAATGTAAAAGTTCGAGGGGGCGTTGTCGCGGTCCGGCTTTTCGACCATTTCAGTGATCTCAAAACCGGTCTCGTCCTTTTCGCCAACGCCGACGATGCCATAGCGATGGACCTGTTCGGCTGTCGTCTCCTCCACGGCGATGACATTGCCGCCGTGCTTTTCATAAGCCGCCATCATCTGGCTCAGGCAGCCAGTCTCGGCCTGCCCGACCATGTCGGGCAAAAGCAGTGCGAACGGCTCGTCGCCGACGATCTCGCGGGCGCACCAGACCGCATGGCCGAGGCCGAGCGGCGCCTGCTGGCGGGTATAACTGGTCGCGCCGGCCGGCGGCAATTCGCTGCGCAAGGCGCTGAGCGCGTCGTCCTTGCCGCGTTCGGCGAGCGCCATCTCCAGTTCGATCTGGTTGTCGAAATGGTCCTCGATGACGGATTTGTTGCGGCCGGTGACGAAGACGAAATGCTCAATGCCGGCGGCGCGGGCCTCGTCGACGACATACTGGATCACCGGACGGTCGACGATGGTCAGCATTTCCTTGGGTATCGCCTTGGTCGCCGGCAGGAAACGCGTTCCCAGACCGGCAACCGGGAAAACGGCTTTGCGGATCGGTCTTGGCACGATGCCTCCTTGGGGTCTCCCTGCCGAATCAGGCAAATTTGTCATGCTTTATAAACCTGCCGTTAACGCCATTGTAATGTCATGCGCCTTGATTCACGACAGGAGGATCCGGCGATGCGGCGAAGTTTTGGCCTCGTGGCGACTGCCTTGTTCATTGCAGGCCTTGCCTTTCCGGCGCAAGCGCAGAGCCAGGCCGGCTTTCAGCGCTGGGTCGCCAATTTCTGGCCGAACGCGCGGGCGGCCGGCATTTCCCGGTCGACCTATGAGCAGGGATTCCGCGGCGTCAGGCTCGATCCGGCGGTGCTGGAAAAAGCCCGCTATCAGCCCGAATTCGTCAGGCCGTTGTGGGATTATGTCGATAGCGCGGTCTCCGAGAAACGTCTGGAAAACGGCAAGGCCAAACTGCGCGAATATAGCCGGCTGCTGGACGCGCTGGAACGGACCTACGGCGTCGACCGTCATATCCTGGTGGCAATCTGGGGAATGGAATCCTCCTATGGCCAGGTCCTCGACAATCCGAAAATCGTCAAAAGCGTCATCCAGTCGCTGGCAACGCTTGCCTATGCCGACCGGCGACGGGCGCGGTTCGGCCGTCAGCAGCTCATTGCAGCGCTGAAAATCCTGCAGCGCGGCGACATTTCGCCGCCCGGACTGACCGGTTCCTGGGCCGGCGCGATGGGGCATACGCAATTCATTCCGACGACCTACAATGCCTATGCGGTCGATTTCGACGGCGACGGCCGGCGCAATATCTGGACATCGCCGGCCGATGCGCTGGCCTCGGCCGCCCATTATCTGAAGAAATCCGGCTGGGTCAGCGGCAAGACCTGGGGCTACGAGGTCGTCTTGCCGCGCCGCTTCGACTACCGGCTTGCCGATGGCGATGCGACGCGGACGCTGGGCCAGTGGCAAAAACTCGGCATCCGCCGTGCCGGCGGCAGAAGCTTTCCGCGCCCGGGTGACCGCGCCGAATTGCTGCTTCCCGGCGGCGCCAACGGGCCGGCCTTCCTGCTTTTGCGCAACCATTTCGTCATCAAGCGCTACAACAACGCCACCAGCTACGCCCTGGCGATCGGCCATCTCGCCGACCGGCTTCGCGGCGGCGGCGCATTCGCGCAGGCCTGGCCGCGTTCGGAACGGCCGCTGAGCAAGACCGAACTTCGCGAATTGCAGTCGCAGCTTGCCCGAACCGGCCATTACAAGGGCAGCATCGACGGCAAGATCGGGCCGATGTCGCGCGCCGCTATCCGGGCCTATCAGGTCCGCGCCGGGCTGGCTGCCGACGGCTATGCCGGCGCCTTGCTTTTGAACCGGTTGCGCGGCAGCTAGAGCGTTTTTCATGAATTCGGGGCCAAATCAGCGTCAGAATTGATCCCATTTGGCCGAAAAAGACGCTATTATCGGCTCCGAAAAAGGAGCCGTCATTTGCGTGCCGTGCTGAAACTTGCCTGTTTTATCCTGGCCGTGCTGATTGCCGCGCCGCCGGCCGGATGGTCCGGCATGGCGTTGGCGCAGGGCGCTGATGCGCCGATCGTTTTGGTCCAGGCTGAACCGGTCGAGCGGCGGCAGCCGGGCCTGTTCCGGTTTCTGTTTGGCGGTAATCGCCAGCAACGCGACCAGCAAATCGAGCAACCGAGCAAGCCGAAGAAGACCATCAGGAAACGGAAAAAATCCAGGGCAAAGACCGTTCGCCGGCGCAAGGCTGTTGCAAGTAAGCCGAAAGCCGTTGTGGCGGTGGAAAAGGCTGCCGACGCCAAGCGTGTCATCGTCGTTGGCGATTTCATGGCCAAGGCGCTGGCGAAGGGTCTTGGCGAGGCGTTTGCGGAAAATGCCGGCATCATCGTCATCGACGCCAGCAATGGCTCCTCGGGGCTTGTGCGCGACGATTTCTACGACTGGAACGCCCGCCTGCCGGAAATCGCCGCGGCGGAAAACGCCGAACTGGTGGTGGTGATGATCGGCGCCAATGACCGCCAGGAGATCCGCTCCGCGTCTGGCAGGATCGCCAAGCGCTCGCCGGAATGGTCGACGGCCTATGCGGGCAAGGTCTCGGCACTCATCCAGACGATCGCGGCTGCCGGCAAACCGGCGCTGTGGGCCGGGCTCGTTCCGGTCAAATCGAATGCCCTGTCGCGCGACTACAGCGCTTTCAACAGTATCTTCCGGGAAAAGACGGACGCCGCCGGCATCACCTTTATTGCGAGCTGGGACGGTTTTGCCGATGATGAAGGCCGCTATGTCACCAGCGGCCCGGATATCAACGGACAACAGCGCGGCCTGCGGACAAAGGACGGCCTGAATTTCACCAAGGCGGGACGGCGCAAGCTGGCGTTTTTTATCGAGCGCGACGTGCTGCGGCTGCTTAAAAGCGATGCCATCCCGGTGCTGGCAGCCCTTACACCGGACGGGGCGCCGGGCACGGTAGAACCGCAGCGGATTCTGGTCGGGCCGATGGTGCCTGTCGGTGCCGTGTCGCTTGCCGGCAATTCGGAGCTTTCAAGCTTTGGCACGGCGCCGGAGAGTCAGTCCGGCGCGGCGATCGAGACGATTGTATCAGGCGTGCCGGCAGATCGGACCGGCGACGAACCGGCCGCGTTACCATCGCATTGGCCGCCGCAGGGCCGAGCCGACGATTTCCGCCGGCCGGTGCCGCAATAAAGTTTACGGAAACGCCGGTCGGGTAAGCGCGTTTTCTTGTCCGAAAAGTCTTTCTACTTTTCGGGAAAACGCTTCTTATCCTGCGCGCATTTTTCTCCGAAAACCGGTGCCCACTTTTCGGAAATGCGCTAGCGCGGCAGGATCGACGAACCCATCAGATATTCATCGACGGCGCGCGCCGCCTGACGGCCTTCGCGGATCGCCCAGACGACGAGCGACTGGCCGCGGCGCATATCGCCGGCGGCAAAGACCTTGTCCATGGACGTCGCGTAGTCGTCGGTGTTGGCCAGAACATTCTTGCGCGGGTCGAGTTCCACGCCGAGGTCTTCCAGCATGCCTTCGTGTACGGGATGAACGAAGCCCATGGCCAGCAGAACAAGATCGGCGCGCAGTTCGAACTCGCTGCCGGCGACAGGCTGGAACTCTTCATCGACGCGCACGCAATGCAGCTTCCTGACCACGCCGTTCTTGCCGGAAAAGTGTTGTGTCATGACAGAAAAATCGCGCTCGGCGCCTTCCTCCTGGCTTGACGATGTGCGCAATTTCAGCGGCCAATCCGGCCAGGTCAGCAATTTGTCCTCATGCAGCGGCGGCTGCGGCATGATCTCAAGCTGGGTGACGGAAAGCGCACCCTGGCGCACCGAGGTGCCGATACAGTCAGAGCCGGTGTCGCCGCCGCCAATCACCACGACATGCTTGCCGCCGGCCCAAATGGGCTCGACATCGCCAGGCGGTTCATTGGAGACGCGGCGGTTCTGTTGCGGCAGGAAATCCATGGCGAAGTGAACGCCGTCCAGTTCGCGGCCTTCGACAGGCAGGTCGCGTGAGTATTCCGCACCGCCGGAGAGCACGACTGCGTCATGGCCGTCGACGAGCTCTTTGGCGCTGACATCGTGGCCGACGTGAACATTGGTGTGGAAAGTAACCCCTTCCGCTTCCATCTGGGCGGTACGCCGGTCGATGTGGCGCTTTTCCATCTTGAAATCGGGGATGCCGTAGCGCAGCAGGCCGCCGATCTTGCTGTGTTTTTCATAAAGGTGAACGTCGTGACCGGTGCGGGCCAGTTGCTGGGCGCAGGCCATGCCGGCCGGGCCGGAGCCGACAATCGCGATCCTCTTGCCAGTCTTTGCGGCCGATATCTCAGGCTGGATCCAGCCTTCCCGCCAGCCGCGATCGACAATGGCGCATTCAATGGTCTTGATCGTCACCGGACTGTCGATGATGTTCAGCGTGCACGAGGCCTCGCATGGCGCCGGGCAGATGCGGCCGGTGAATTCGGGAAAATTGTTGGTCGAGTGCAGATTGCGGCAGGCCTCGGCCCAATCGCCGCGATAGACGAGATCGTTCCAGTCCGGGATCTGGTTGTTGACCGGGCAGCCGCTGTGACAATAGGGGATGCCGCAATCCATGCAGCGGGCGGCCTGATCCTTGCAACCCTCCTGGCTGAGCGGAACGAAGAATTCCCGATAATTGCGGATGCGGTCGGATGCCGGCCGATATCTGCGGTCCCGGCGATCGATCTCCAGGAAGCCCGTTACATTGCCCATACTTTGTTTCGCCGCTCCTTGGTATTATTCCGCCGCCGTGGCCATGCGTGCCTGCTCCATTTCCAAGAGGGCGCGGCGATATTCCACCGGCATGACCTTGACGAATTTCGGCCGGTAGTCCGCCCAGTTCTCCAGGATCCGCCGGCCACGCGCCGAACCGGTATAATGGACATGGTTCTGGACCAGCATGACCAGGCGCTCCTCGTCATGGGCGGTCATGTCGGACGAGACGTCGACACGGCCCTGATGCTCGATATCGCCGCCAAGGTGATGCAGTGCTTCCATGAGATCGTCTTCTTCGGGCACCGGCTCCAGATCGACCATGGCCTGATTGCAGCGATCGGCGAAGCCGCCGCCCTCGTCCAGCACATAGGCGATGCCGCCCGACATGCCGGCGGCAAAATTACGGCCGGTCTGGCCGATGACGACGACAACGCCACCGGTCATATACTCGCAGCCGTGGTCGCCAACGCCTTCAACGACGGCAACGGCGCCGGAATTACGCACGGCGAATCGCTCGCCGGCAATGCCGGAAAAATAGCATTCGCCTTCAATGGCGCCATAAAGCACGGTGTTGCCGATGATGATGCTTTCATCGGGCTTGATCGCCGCCTCGTCGGGCGGGTGGACGACAAGGCGGCCGCCGCAAAGGCCCTTGCCGACATAGTCGTTGGCGTCGCCCTTCAGATCGAGAGTGATGCCGCGGGCCAGAAACGCGCCGAAAGACTGGCCGGCCGTGCCGGTCAGGGAAACGGAGATCGTGTTGTCCGGCAGGCCTTCATGGCCGTAGCGCCTGGCGACCTCGCCGGACAGCATGGCGCCGGTGGAGCGGTCGATATTGCGGATCGGCAATTCGATCGTCACCGGCTCGCCGTTTTCCAGCGCCGGTCCGGCCTGATCGATCAGCTTGCGGTCGAGAATATCGTCGATCGGATGGTTCTGGCGCTCGGTGTTGCGGATCTCGTGCGCCGGCGCCTCCGGCTTGTAGAACAGCTTCGAAAAATCCAGACCCTTGGCCTTCCAGTGATCGACCAACGGACCGGTATCGAGCCAGTCGGACCGGCCGATCAGTTCGTCGAATTTGCGCGCGCCCATCGCCGCCATGAACTCGCGGACCTCCTCGGCGAGGAAGAAGAAGAAATTGATGACGTTTTCCGGCGTGCCGACGAACCGCTTGCGCAGCACTGGGTCCTGTGTGGCAATGCCGACAGGGCAGGTGTTGAGATGGCATTTGCGCATCATGATACAGCCGGCGGCGATCAGCGGGGCAGTGGAAAAACCGAATTCGTCGGCGCCAAGAAGCGCGCCAATGATCACGTCGCGGCCGGTCTTCAAGCCGCCATCGACCTGCAAGGCGATGCGCGAGCGCAGGCCGTTCTCGACCAGCGTCTGGTGGGTTTCGGCAAGGCCGATCTCCCAGGGCGAACCGGCATGCTTGATCGAGGTCAGCGGCGAAGCGCCGGTGCCGCCGTCAAACCCGGAAATGGTGATGTGATCGGAGCGGGCCTTGGCGACGCCGGCGGCGACGGTTCCGACGCCGACCTCGGAGACCAGCTTGACCGATACGTCACCGGCCGGATTGGCGTTCTTCAAGTCGAAGATCAACTGGGCGATATCCTCGATGGAATAGATATCGTGATGCGGCGGCGGCGAGATCAGGCCGACGCCGGGGGTGGAGTGGCGCACCTTGGCGATGACCGCATCGACCTTGTGGCCGGGCAACTGGCCGCCTTCGCCGGGCTTTGCGCCCTGGGCGATCTTGATCTGCATCATGTCGGAATTGACGAGATATTCTATCGTCACGCCAAAGCGGCCGGACGCCACCTGCTTGATGGCGGA
>CALZIL010000060.1 GCA_945787495.1 uncultured Afifella sp.
AGGCGGTCATCACCACGCTGACCAATGCCGATGGCCGCTGTGAGGCGCCGCTGCTTGAGGCGGACCAGATGACAGCCGGCATGTATGAGCTGTGTTTTCATGTCGCCGACTATTTCAAAAGCTGCGACGTCGATCTGCCCGATCCGCCGTTTCTGGATGTCGTGCCGATCCGCTTCGGCATCGGTGATGCGAGCGCTCATTACCACGTGCCGCTGCTGATCTCGCCCTACGGCTATTCCACCTACCGGGGCAGCTAGGATGAATGCGATCCGCTTTCTGCTCGGCGATGAGCCGCGGACAATCACCGGCCTGCCGGTGACGACGACGGTGCTTGATTATCTGCGCGGCGTGGAACGGCTGACCGGAACCAAGGAAGGTTGTGCGGAAGGCGATTGCGGCGCCTGCACGGTGGTCATCGCCGAACCCGACGGGACCGGCGGTCTTGAACACCGCTCCGTCAATGCCTGCATCCAGTTCATCGGCGCGCTGCACGGCCGGCAGCTTCTGAGCGTTGAACACTTGCGGCAGGCCGACGGATCGCTGCATCCCGTGCAGCAGGCGATGGTCGATCATCATGGCTCGCAATGCGGCTTCTGCACGCCCGGCTTCGTCATGTCGCTCTATGCCGCCTGGCGGACGGATGCCGTTGCAAACCGCCAGGAGCTGAAGGACTGGCTGTCGGGCAATCTGTGCCGCTGCACCGGCTATGGGCCGATCCTCGATGCCGGTGAGGCGGCGCTGAAGACACCGGCCGGCGATGACGGTGATACGGCAGCCGTGCTGGCAAAGCTGCAGGCACTTGATGACGGGTCGATGCTGGACGTTGCGCACGGCGACCAGCGTTGGTTTGCGCCGCACAACGCCGATGATCTGGCGAAGATCTATGCGGCGCATCCCGACGCGATCCTGGTTGCCGGGGCGACCGATGTCGGGCTGTGGGTGACCAAACAGCACCGGCATCTGACGACGCTGATCGATGTCTCGCGCGTTGTACAACTCACTGCCATTAAGGAGACGGCTGGAGCCGTCACATTCGGCGCCACGGCGAGCCTGCGCGCGGCGACGGCGGCCTTGAGCGCTTTGCATCCCGATCTCGGCGAGATGATGCGCCGGTTTGCCTCCATTCCGATCCGCAACACTGCCACCGTCGGCGGCAACATTGCCAATGGTTCGCCGATCGGCGACCTGCCGCCGCCGCTGATTGCGCTGGGTGCCACAGTAACGCTGCGCCATGGCGATGAGCGCCGGACATTGCCGCTGGAGGACTTCTTCATCGCCTATGGCCAGCAGGACCGGGCGCCGGGCGAGTTCGTCGAAAGCCTCACCGTCGAAAGGCCCGGCGCGGATGACCTTTTTGCCTGCACCAAGATTTCCAAGCGCTTCGACCAGGACATTTCCGCCGTCCTCGCCGCTATCTGGCTGCGGGTGAAGGCCGGGCAGATCACCGATGCGCGGATCGCTTTTGGCGGCATGGCGGCGACGCCCAGCAGGGCGCGCCGGGCCGAGACGGCGCTGATCGGCCAGCCGTGGACGGCAGCAAGTATTGAGACTGCCTGTTCGGTTTTGGAGAGCGACTTTACGCCGATCGACGATATGCGCGCGTCAGCCGCCTACCGCATGAAAGCGGCGCAAAACTGCCTCAGGCGCTTCTGGTATGAACGCGGCGCGCCGGCCGGCGAACCGACGCGCGTTCTGGAGTTGGCCGATGGCTGAGGCGCGCATCGCAAGCACCGATCCCGGCGCGATTGCCGGCGGCGTGCGCCAGGCGCTGGCGCATGACAGCGCCGTCAAGCATGTCAGCGGCGCGGCGGCCTATGTCGACGATATTCCGGAACTGCCCGGCACCGTGCAGGTTCTGGTCGGCATGAGCGCGCGGGCGCATGCGCGCATCAAATCCCTTGATCTCGATGCGGTGCGCGCCGCGCCGGGCATTGTCACAGTGCTGAGCGCCGCCGATGTCCCCGGCATCAAGATGCCAGCCCGGTCGCCGGTGATGATCCGGTATTTGCCGAGACCGTCGTCGAATATGCCGGCCAGTCGATCTTCGCAATCGTCGCCGAAACGCTCGCCGAGGGGCGCGCGGCGCTCAAGCTGGCGCGGGTCAGCTATGACGACGAGCCGGCCAATTTGACCGTCGATGCCGCTCTTGCCGCCGACGCCGACCTGTTGCCGGCGCATACCATGACGCTCGGCAATGCCGATGCGGCACTTGCCGTCGCTAGCCATCGGCTTGCCGGCCGAATTGCCGTCGGCGGCCAGGATCATTTCTACCTGGAAGGCCAGGTCGCCTATGCCGTGCCGGGCGAGGATCGCGACATGATTGTCCATTCCTCCACCCAGCATCCCAGCGAGGTCCAGCATGTCGTCGCCAAGGTGCTCGGCCTTGCCGACAATGCCGTCACGGTGGAGGTGCGGCGCATGGGCGGGGCGTTTGGCGGCAAGGAAAGCCAGCCGGCGCTGATCGCGGCCATTGCGGCGCTGGCGGCGGCAAAAACCGGCCGGCCGGCCAAGCTGCGGCTCGACCGGGACGACGATATGATCCTGACCGGCAAACGGCACGACGTGCGGATCGATTATGATGTGGGTTTCGACGATGCCGGGCGCATTGCCGGCGTGCGTTTTGATCACGCGGTGCGCTGCGGCTATTCGGCCGATTTGTCGGCGGCGATCGCCGACCGGGCGATGTTCCATGCCGATAATGCCTATCAGCTCAAAAACGCCGATATCCGCTCGCGGCGGCTGAAGACCCATACGGTCTCCAACACCGCCCTTCGCGGCTTTGGCGGCCCGCAGGGCATGATCGGCATTGAACGGGTGATCGACGAAATCGCCTTCGCGCTGGACATGGATCCGCTTGATGTGCGCAAGGCCCGCAGGGCATGATCGGCATTGAACGGGTGATCGACGAAATTGCCGTTGCGCTGGGCATGGATCCGCTCGATGTGCGCAAGGCGAATTTCTATCCGGCCGACGGTTCCGGCGTCACGCCCTACCACATGACCGTCACCGACAGCGTCATTGCCGAAATCGTCAATGAGCTGGAAAAAAGTGCCGATTACCGGGCGCGCCGGCAGGCCGTGCGGGCGTTCAATGCGGAGCATCGGATCCTGAAGAAAGGCATAGCGCTGACGCCGGTGAAATTCGGCATTTCCTTCACTACGACCCATCTCAATCAGGCCGGCGCGCTTGTGCATGTCTACAAGGACGGCTCGGTGCATCTCAATCACGGCGGCACCGAAATGGGGCAGGGACTTTTCGTCAAGGTCGCCCAGGTCGTCGCCGAGGAATTCCAGATCGACATCGAGCACGTGAAGATCACCGCGACGACGACCGGCAAGGTGCCGAACACTTCTGCGACGGCAGCCTCGTCCGGCTCCGACATGAACGGTATGGCGGCGCGCAATGCGGCGCGGACGATCAAGGACCGGCTCATCGCCTTTGTTGCGGACACCTACAAGGTGCCGGCGGAACAGGTGGTTTTCCTGCCGGGCAGGGTGCGGATCGGCAATGAGGAAATCGGCTTCGCCGAGCTGGTCGGCCAGGCCTATCTCAATCGGGTTTCGCTATCCTCCACCGGCTTTTACGCCACACCGGGCATCCACTACGACCGTGACAAGGCGCGCGGCCGGCCGTTCTTCTATTTCGCCTATGGCGCCGCCGTCAGCGAAGTGGTGATCGACACTCTGACCGGCGAGAACCGCGTGTTGCGTGTCGACATTCTGCACGATGCTGGCAAGTCGCTGAATCCGGCCGTCGATATGGGCCAGATCGAAGGCGGGTTCATCCAGGGCATGGGCTGGCTGACAACGGAGGAACTATGGTGGGACGATGCCGGCCGGCTGCAGACCCATGCGCCCTCGACCTACAAGATTCCCACCGCCAATGACCGGCCGGACGATATGCGCATGGCCATCTGGGAGAAGGGCGAGAACCGGTCGCAGACGATCTATCGCTCCAAGGCGGTCGGCGAACCACCCCTGATGCTGGCGATCTCGGTCCTTTCGGCACTGACCGACGCGGTCGCCGCCGCCGGCGATTACAAGGCCTTTCCAGTGCTTGACGCACCGGCGACGCCGGAACGGCTCCTGATGGCGGTCGAGGATGTCCGGGCACGGGCCGCCACGATCGCCGGGCAGGGCGCGTGACGATGCTCGCCGAATCCTTGCGGCAGGCCTTGGCGGCCGGTAATTCGGCGGTCCTGGTGACGGTTACTGGCGCGCAAGGCTCGACACCGCGCGAGGCCGGCGCGGCGATGCTGGTCACCACGGATGGCATCGCCGGCACGATCGGCGGCGGCGAGCTGGAATGGCGGATGATCGCCAAGGCGCGCGACATGATATCCGGCGGCGAGAAGAGCGCGGCGATCGACCTACCGCTTGGCCCGGAGCTTGGCCAGTGTTGCGGCGGACGGGTGGCGCTGGCGCTGCAGGCGGCGGGTCGTGAGACGCTGGCGCGCCTTGAGGCCGATGAGGCGGCGGACGTGGAAACCTGGCCCGCTGTGCTGATCTTCGGAGCCGGCCATGTCGGCCGGGCGCTGGCGGCTGCGCTTTCGCCGTTACCCCTTGCGGTAACCGTGATCGATACACGGCTCGACGCCGTGGTTGGTCTGCCTTCAAACGTCGATACAATTAACTCCGCTTTACCGGAAGCCCAAGTGCGCAGCGCACCGGCCGGATCGGCCTTCGTCATCGTCACCTATAGTCACGGTCTTGACTTCACGATCACCGAAGCGGCCTTGGCGCGTGACGATGCGGCCTATGTCGGGATGATCGGATCGCGCTCCAAAAGGGTGCAATTTGAACGCTGGTTTGCCGGACAGGGCGGCGATGCCGACCGGCTCGGCCGGCTTGTCATGCCGATCGGCGGCACGATCAAAGACAAACGGCCGGCGGTCATTGCCGCGACGGTCGCCGCGGAACTGGTGGGACATCTGCTTGGTGAAAGCGCCGGCGAAAGCAAGTCCGGTCTTTCCCATAATATCGCGGATACCGGTTAGAGGCAGCGCGATGATGATCGGGGGCACGTCATGACGATCGTCCTTTGGGACTGGCTGGAATTTGCCGTCCGCTGGGTGCATGTGATCACCGGCATCGCCTGGATCGGTTCGTCGTTCTATTTCATCGCGCTCGATCTTGGACTGCGCAAGGCCGATCATCTGCCCGAAGGCGTCGGTGGCGAAGCCTGGCAGGTTCATGGCGGCGGCTTTTACCGGATGCAGAAATATCTCGTCGCGCCGGCGGAAATGCCGTCCCATCTGACCTGGTTCAAATGGGAATCCTACGCCACCTGGCTGTCCGGTTTCGCGCTGCTGGCGATTGTCTACTATCTCGGGGCAGAACTCTACCTGATCGACCGGTCGGTGCTCGACGTGCCGGTTTGGGGCGCTGTCGTTATCAGCCTTGTCGGCCTGTTGGCCGGCTGGGTCGTCTATGACCTTTTGTGCCGGTCGGGTCTGGGCGAAAACGACAATGCACTGTTTGCCGTGCTGTTCGTCTTCGTTGTCGCGGCGGGCTGGGGCTTCACGCAGGTGTTTTCCGGCCGCGGGGCGTTCGTCCACTCCGGCGCGCTGATCGCCACGATCATGACCGCTAATGTCTTCTTCGTCATCATTCCGAACCAGAAGATCGTCGTCGCCGACCTGATCGCCGGCCGCGCGCCCGACCCGAAGCTCGGCAGTCAGGCCAAGCAGCGCTCGCTGCACAACAATTACCTGACCCTGCCGGTGCTGTTCCTGATGATCTCCAGCCATTATCCGCTGGCTTTCGCGACAAGGTGGAATTGGGTGATCGCGGCGCTGGTGCTTCTGATCGGCGCCATCATCCGGCACTTCTTCAATTCCATGCATGCCGGCAAGGGCAAGCCCTGGTGGACTTGGGGGCTGGCGGCGGCTTTGTTTGCCGTCATCGTCTGGCTTTCCACTTTTTTCGACGACCGGCCGGATGCGGAAGAGGCGTCAATGGCCGGTCCTGATGCTGTGGCCGTCGCATCGCCGGCTTTCGAAGAGGCCCGCGATGTCGTTCTGACCCGGTGCAGCATGTGTCATGCCCGCGAACCCCTTTGGGCCGGTCTTGCGGTGGCGCCCAAGGGCGTTCTGCTTGAAGAGGATGCTGATATTGTCCGCCAGGCGCACGCCATCGACTTGCAGGCGGTCCGCTCGCGCGCCATGCCGCCGGGCAACATTACCGAAATCACGGCCGAGGAACGGCAGGTGCTGGCCGTC
This sequence comes from uncultured Afifella sp., assembly GCA_945787495.1. Taxonomy (GTDB): domain Bacteria; phylum Pseudomonadota; class Alphaproteobacteria; order Rhizobiales; family Afifellaceae; genus CALZIL01. The sequence goes on from CALZIL010000060.1 coordinate 6,221, forward strand.
TGGCTGGCCGCGGCCGGCCAATGAGCGGGCGCGCCAATATGCGGGCCATTCGCGGCCGGCTGTTGTGGTTTGACGACGATCCGGCCATTGCCGGCGATGATGCCGCCACGCACTACATTGAGGACGGTTGCCTGGTTGTGGAGGACGGCATCGTCCGCGCCGCCGGCGAAACGGCGGAGGTTTTGAAGACGATTGCCGTGGACACGCCTGTCGATGATTGGCGGCCGTTTCTCGTCATGCCCGGTTTCATCGACCCGCATCTGCATTTTCCACAGACACAAGTGATCGGGTCGTTTGCCGGCGAACTCTTGGAATGGCTGCACACCTATACATTTGTGGAGGAGCAGAAATATGCCGATCCGGTGATCGCTAAGACTGCGGCGCGGTTTTTCCTCGATGAACTGTTGCGCAACGGCACAACGACGGCCGGCGTTTACTGCTCGGTCCATCCGCAGTCGGTGGAGGCGTTTTTTGCCGAAAGCGAGCGGCGCAATATGCGCATGGTCGCCGGCAAGGTGTGCTCGATACGCCGGAGACCGGCTACCGGGATTCAAAGACGCTGCTGGAGAAATGGCATGGCCGTGGCCGGCAGCTTTACGCGATCACGCCGCGCTTTGCCGTCACATCGAGCGAGGCGCAGCTTGAAGCGGCCGGCGCGCTGGCCGCTGAATATCCCGACTGCCATATCCAGACGCACTTATCGGAGAGCCATCGCGAGATCGCCACCGTTGCCGAACGATTTCCGTGGTCGAAGGATTATACCGAGGTCTATGAACGGTACGGGCTGGTTCGCGGCAAGGCGCTGTTCGGCCATTGCATTCATCTCAGCGAAAGCGAGCGCGGCCGCCTCGGCGCAGCCGGCGCCTCGGCGGTCATGTGTCCGACGTCGAACCTGTTCCTGGGCAGTGGGTTGTTCGATTTGGCGGCTTTGCGCGCGACCGAGCCGCCGCCGCAGATCGCCATTGCCACCGATATTGGCGGCGGCACGAGCTATTCGATGCTGGTGACGGCGTCGGAAGCCTACAAGGTGCTGGCGCTGCGTGGTCAGAAACTGCCGGCGCTTGCCGCTTTTTACATGATGACCTTGGGCAATGCCCGGGCGATGGGGCTTGATGACCGGGTCGGTTCGTTGGCGGCCGGCCGCGAGGCCGATCTGGTGGTGCTCAACACGGGCGCGACGGCAGCCATGGAGCAGCGCATGGCGCGGGCGCAATCGCTGGCCGAAGAATTGTTCGCCCTGATGATGATGGGTGACGATCGCGCCGTCGCGGCGACCTATGTGATGGGTGAGCAGGCTTATAAAAAGGCCGATTGACCTGTAAAAATCTGTGCCATGGGCAATAGGTGCCGTTCGGTTTATGATCCTGACAGGGTGATCTGTCGGCTTGGGGATCACTGGGGGAATCGAAAAAACAGCCATGCCTTTTCAAATGCGCAACAAGGTCATCGCAGAAATTGCGGTCGTCGTCATTCTGGTGGCGGGCGCGGCATGGCTTCTTGCCGATGAATTTGGCGCGATATTCGGCGATCTGTCCTCGCCGCAGGATCTGCGGGAATTAATCATATCGGCCGGCCTGTGGGCGCCACTGACCTCCGTCGCGCTAATGATCCTCCACTCCCTGGTGCCGTTTCCGGCCGAGTTGCTGGCGATCGCCAATGGCATGGTCTTCGGCCTGGCGACCGGTCTTTTCCTGACCTGGTTCGGCGCTATGTGCGGCGCCTGGCTGGCGTTTGCCATAGCGCGCTGGGCCGGCGACAAATGGGTGCGGCGGCTGCTCGGCGAGGCGCGCTGGCGGACGATGCGGACGTGGATCGACGAGCGCGGCACCGGCGGTCTGCTGGCCGTGCGCCTGACGCCGGTGATCTCGTTCAATCTGGTCAATTACGCTGCCGGGCTTGCCGGCGTCGGCTGGTGGAAATTCACCTGGACGACGGCCATCGGCATCCTGCCGATCGCGACCGCCAGCGTGCTCGTCGGCAGCCACATGATCGAGGCGCCGGCCTGGCTGTGGTTTGTCGTTGGCGGTATCGCGCTGATCGTAATCCTGAAAGACTGGACCGGCGTCTTCCAGCGTCGCCCTGCTGAGGACGGCTAGCGCTGCTCGGTCTGCCATTGCGGATGAAACCACGGCTCGACATTGGCGGCGGGCAGGGGATCGCGGCCGAGAATATGATCGGACGCCTTTTCACCGACCATGATGGACGGCGCGTTCAGATTGCCGTTGGTGATTTCCGGAAAAATCGAGGAATCGACGACCCGCAGGGCCTCAACCCCGATCACCCGGCACTCGGGATCGACAACGCTCAGCGGATCGTCCGGATCGCCCATCCGGCAGGTGCCGCAGGGATGATAGGCGCTTTCCACGTTGTCGCGGAGAAAATCGTTCAGGGCGTCGTCGGACTGCGCCGCCTCGCCGGGCGCGATTTCAGGGCCGCGATAGGGATCGAAGGCCGGTTGGGCGATGATCTCCCGGGTCAGCCTGATCGCGGCGCGGAACTCGCTCCAGTCTTCCGGTTCGCTCATATAATTGAAGCGGATTTCCGGAGCCGTGCCCGGATCGGGACCGGTTAGCCTTACGTGGCCGCGCGACTTTGACCGCATCGGCCCGACATGAACCTGGAAGCCGTGCGACGTCGCGGCGGCCTTGCCATCATAGCGAATCGCGCCGGGCAGAAAATGCATCTGCAGGTCGGGCCAGGCGATACCGGCCCGGGAGCGGATGAAGGCACAGGATTCAAAGTGGTTCGTGGCGCCGTCGCCGCTGCCGGTCGTCAGCCATTGCAGCCCGATCTGCGCCCGCGCCAGAAGGCCGAGGCGGGCGTTGAGCGTGATCGGCTGTGTGCAGACCTGCTGGACGTAAACCTCAAGGTGATCCTGAAGATTGCCGCCGACGCCGGCACGGTCGGCAAGAACGTCGAGACCCATATCTTTCAGATGCGCCGCCGGGCCGATGCCCGACAGCATCAGCAGTTTCGGCGAATTGACCGCTGAGGCGGCGAGGATGACCTCGCGGCGGGCGCGGACCGTCTCAATTTTGCCGCCCTGGCGAATGCGGACGCCGACAGCGCGCTTTCCCTCAAACACGATCTGTTCGGCGAGCGCCCGCGTGACAAGCTCGACATTGCGCCGCCGCAGTGCCGGTTTCAGATAGGCATTGGCGGCCGACCACCGGCGCGCCCGCCAGACCGTCATTTCCATCGGGCCGAAGCCCTCCTGGCGGGAGCCGTTATAGTCAGCCGTGCGCGCATAGCCGGCCTCGACGCCAGCCTCGACAAAAGCGCTGTACAGCGGATTGGCCAGCTTGCCGCGGGTGACATGCAGCGGGCCGGAGCGGCCACGCCAGCCCTCTTCGCCGCCATGGCTGGTTTCCATGCGCTGGAAATAGGGCAAGACCTGCCGGTAATCCCAGCCGGTCGCACCGGCCTCCTCCCAGAGGTCAAAATCCGCAGCATGTCCGCGCACATAGACCATGCCGTTGATCGACGATGATCCGCCGACGACCTTGCCACGCGGGCAGGCGATCTGGCGCCCGGCGAGATGCGGCTCGGGCGCGGTCTTGAACCCCCAGTCATAGACGCTGGTGTTCATCGGGATGGAAAACGCCGCCGGCATTTGGATCAGCGGACCGGCGTCGCTGCCGCCATATTCCAGAACGATGACGCTGTTGCGGCGATCTTCCGAAAGCCGGCAGGCCAGCGCGCAGCCGGCCGAACCGGCGCCGATAATGACGAAATCGGCCTCACGCATCGGGCAGACTCAAGGCGCCAAATATCGCCCCTTCGACAAGCTCGATGGCGGAATCCGGGTCGGCGCTCTGACGCGACAGCGAGCGCCGGATCCACAACCCGTCGATCAGCGCCGCCGCCATCTCGGCGATCTGTGCGGCCTTGTCGTCGCTGGTCAGCTCGCGCAGGGCATGCAGGAGGTTGCTCTCCAGCCGGCGCGCGTAAACGCGCAGGAGCCGGCGCGCTTCGGCGTCGTTTTGTGCCGCAACATAAAAAGCCAGCCAGGCCGAAATGACGGTCGGACAGAACTGGCCGGCGGCGAAATTGCCGCGAACCACGGCGCGGATGCGGTTCTCGGGGTTTTTCGCCTCGGCAAGGCGTGTCTGGATTTCACCGCCGAGTTCGGACAGCAGGTGACGCATGGTGGCCAGAAGAAGCTGCTCCTTGCCGCCGAAATAATGATGGGCGAGACCGGCCGAAACGCCGGCGCGGCTGGCAATGTCGCCCATGGTGACGTGCGCCATGCCACGAGCGTGGATGGCGTCGATGGCGGCGGCGATCAGCGCCTTGCGGCGGATCGGCTCCATGCCCAGCTTTGGCATTTGTGCAATCCCCAAAGTTTCCGAAAATACGATTCGAGCGGCGTCAGATTATTTTTAATTGACTGATCAATCAACAAAATCTTGCGCCTTGCCGGCAATGGTGGTTCGATGGATTTGGAACACCGGATTGACCAGGCTTCCGGCGCGTTGTGTTGTTGCAGATCCTGGTGCACAGGTCGGTCCAGTGGCTCGGCAAAACGAACAGCAAGAGGGAACGGCAGTGCGCGTTCCGGATATGGGAGAACAGGCATGAAGCGGGTTTTAACGACGATCCTGGGTGCGGCGGCCGTTGTGGCCACAGCCGGCGGGGCCGCGCTGGCGGACAACGAGAGCTGCAAGACGGTGCGCTTTTCCGATGTCGGCTGGACCGACATCACGGCGACAACAGCGACGGCTTCGGTCGTTCTGGAAGCGCTCGGCTTTGAGCCCGATGTGAAAGTCCTGTCGGTTCCGGTGACCTATGCGTCGCTGAAGAACAAGGACATCGATGTCTTTCTCGGCAACTGGATGCCGACCATGGAAGCCGATATCGCGCCCTATCTCGCCGACGGTTCGGTGGAATCGCTCGGCGTCAATCTGGAAGGCGCGAAATATACGCTGGCCGTGCCGAAATATACCTTCGACGACGGCCTGAAGAGTTTTGCCGACATCGCCAAATTCAAGGACGCGCTTGGCGGCAAGATCTACGGCATCGAGCCGGGCAATGACGGCAACAGGCTGATCCTCGACATGATCAAGGCCGACACGTTCGGCCTCGGCGGTTTCGAGGTGGCTGAATCGTCGGAACAGGGCATGCTCGCCCAGGCCGCCCGCGCGGTAAAACGCAAAGAGCCGATCGTCTTTCTCGGCTGGGAGCCGCATCCGATGAACGCCAATATCGAAATGGCTTATCTGGCCGGTGGCGATGACATATTCGGCCCCAACTTCGGCGGCGCCGTTGTACACACCAACGTCCGGGCGGGCTATGCGGACGAATGCAAGCATGTCGGCCAGCTTTTGAAGAACATGGTGTTCTCGCTGAAAATGGAGAACGAGATCATGGGCGCCATTCTTAATGACGGCGCAGATCCCAATGAGGCGGCAAAAGCCTGGCTGAAGGCCAACCCGGACGTGCTCGATGGCTGGCTCGCCGGCGTTGAGACGTTCGACGGAAAAAACGGCCTTGAAGCGGTGAAAGCCAGCTTGATGTGATCTGACTTTGCGGGGAGGCCGGTCCGGCCTCTCCGTTTTCATGACATTCAATCGGGCTGGGGCGAGAGCCGATGGACTGGCTGACTGACTACAAAATCCCCATCGGCAAATCGGCAAAGGCCGCCGTCGACTGGCTGATCGATAATGGCGAATGGTTTTTTGACGGGCTCTCGTCCGCTCTGACCGCCATGATCGAGGGCATTTTGTGGGTTCTCCAGACGCCGCATCCGTTCATTGTGATCGCCGTCATCACTGCTGGTGCATATGCGCTGCGGCGGTCAATTGCGATCGCTGCCTTTGCGCTGTTGAGCTGTCTGTTCATCGTCAATCAGGGCTATTGGGAAGAGACCACCGAAACGCTGACGCTGGTGCTGTCGTCCTGTGTCGTGTGCATGGCGGCGGGCGTTCCCATCGGTATCGCCGCGGCGCACCGGCCGGCGCTTTACGCCGCGCTACGTCCGGTGCTTGACCTGATGCAGACGCTGCCGACCTTCGTTTATCTGATCCCGGCCATCGTGTTTTTCGGCATCGGTATGGTCCCCGGCCTGATCGCCACCGCGATCTTCGTCGTGCCGGCGCCGATCCGGCTGACCCATCTTGGCATATCCTCGACGCCGAGCGCGCTCGTCGAGGCCGGTGAGGCATTCGGCGCCACCGGGCGGCAATTGTTGTGGAAGGTGGAGCTGCCCTACGCCATGCCGCAGATCATGGCGGGGCTGACGCAAACCATCATGCTGTCGCTCTCCATGGTGGTGATCGCCGCGCTTGTCGGCGCCGACGGGCTCGGCGTGCCGGTCGTGCGGGCGCTCAATTCGGTCAATACCGCATTGGGATTCGAAGCCGGGTTCGTCATCGTGGTCGTCGCGATCGTCCTCGACCGCATGTTCCGCCGCGCCGACGGGGATGACAAATGAGCGATCCCGTCGTCCGTTTTGAAGCCGTCAATATCGTTTTCGGCTCCAGTCCCGATTCCGCCCTGGCTCTCATGGACGAGGGCAAGAGCCGCGAGGAAATCAAGGAAGCCACCGGCCAGGTTCTCGGCGTCCACAATTGCACGCTTGACGTGAGCGAGGGCGAGATCGTCGTGCTGATGGGCCTGTCAGGCTCAGGCAAGTCGACGCTGCTTCGCGCCGTCAACGGGCTTAACCCGGTCATACGCGGCCGGGCTTTGGTCCATGACGGTACCGATTATGTCAATCCGCAGACCTGCCCGCCCGATGTGCTGCGCCGCCTGCGGACCGATCGCGTCGCAATGGTGTTTCAGCAGTTCGGCCTGCTGCCTTGGCGCACGGTTACCGAAAATGTCGGCTTCGGGCTGGAAATTGCCGGCGTCCCGCTCAAGGAGCGTACAGAACGGGTGGAACGCCAACTGGCGCTGGTCGGGCTTGAGGGCTGGGGCGGGCGAAAAGTGCACGAGCTTTCCGGCGGCATGCAGCAGCGCGTCGGCCTGGCGCGCGCCTTTGCCACCGATGCGCCGATCCTTTTAATGGACGAGCCGTTCTCCGCCCTCGACCCACTGATCCGCGACCGGCTGCAGGACGAATTGCTCGACCTTCAGGACAAGTTGCGGCGGACGATCATCTTCGTCTCCCACGACCTCGACGAGGCGCTGAAGCTGGGCAACCGGATTGCCATCATGGAAGGCGGCGAGATCGTGCAGATCGGCACGCCGCAGGACATCGTTCTCAACCCGGCGAGCAATTATGTCCGCGAATTCGTCGCCCACATGAACCCGCTCAACGTGCTCAGGGCAGGCGAAATCATGGCCGCGCCTGACGCGGTCGACAAATTCGTCATGGCGTCGACCGGCGGGCTCAGCCGCGATGGCGAAAGTGTCGCGAGCGCTGCAATCGACAAGGCCGAGACGGCGTCGGAGGGCGCTGTCATCACGGTCGGCCCGGATACGCCGGTGCGGGCGATCATCGAGGCGCGGCTTGCCTATGCCGGTCCTTTCGTTGTCATCGAGGTTGGTGAAATCACCGGGATTGTGCGCGATGAGGACCTGTTTCGCTGCCTGGTGCAGTCGCGGGGGCAAGCCAAAACGCAACCGGATCCGGGCGGACAGGACAGCCATGCGGATTGACAAAGGCCGGGGCTTTTTCCTATGTCCTTCGCCGAGAAGATAAAGCGCACCCGCTCTGGCGGGCGGAAAGCCGATAGCATGAAGATCAAGAATTCTCTCGCCTCGCTGAAAAAGCGCCATCGCGACAATCGCGTTGTCCGCCGCAAGGGCCGGGTCTACGTCATCAACAAGGTCCAGCGCCGGTTCAAGGCGCGCCAGGGCTGAATTTGGTGCGCCCGGGCTGAATTGAAGCCGCGCATCTGCCACAATCGTGTTTTGACCTGACTGCCGGGCGGCCCTATCTTCCCGGCATGTTTCGTTTTGCCATCAGATTTGTGGCCGCCCTGACGCTGGCCGTCCCGCTGCTGACCGGGGTCGCCGCCGCGCAAAGCGACGATGCCGATGCCGTCGACGACATTCCGCAAATCACTCTACCGTCGCTGCCGCTCGACAAGCTGTTCGACGAACTGGCTGTCAGTCCGGATGAGGCGCATTCGGCACGGTTTGAGGCGGAGATCCTCAAGCGCCTGCATTCCTCCGGCAGCGCAACCACCGATCTGCTCCTGAGCTGGGCGATCGAAGCCATGAACAAGAAACGCCATACGGATGCGCTCGACATCCTGGATCAGGTGATCCTGCTCGATCCGGATTTCGCAGAAGGCTGGAACAAGCGGGCGACCGTGCATTTCCTGATGAAGGAGTATGGCAAGTCGATCGCCGATATTCAGCACACCCTGGCGCTCGAGCCGCGTCATTTCGGTGCGCTTTCCGGCTTCGGCATGATATTGCGCGATATCGGCAAGGATCACCTGGCCGTTGATGCCTTCCGCAAGGCTTTGGCGATACATCCGAAATTGAAAAACGCCCGTGAAGCGCTTGAATCCCTGGAAGCGAAGATCGACGGCGAGTCGATCTAGCCGCGTGCCGCGCGCGAAGCGTTTGATCGCGTTGCCATGATTGCCGGCCTCGCCGTTTTTCTGGTCGCCGCCTGCGCTGTCCTTTGGCTGTTTTCCAGGCTGGCGGTGCTGCTGCTTGAACGGCGGTTTGCTCCGATCGGCAGCGTCCTCGATTTTCCATTCGGCCGCGTTCACGTGGTCGACCGGGCTGCGGCACGGCCCGATGCGCCCTGTATCGTCCTTGTCCACGGCGCCGCCGGCAATCTGCGCGATCTGCTGCACGCTTTGTCCGGACATCTGGCCGGGCGTTTCCGAATAATCGTCATTGACCGGCCCGGTCATGGTTTTTCCACAAGGCGCGACCCGGTCTGGTCCGAGCCGCGCCGACAGGCTGAAGCGCTTGATGCGGTTCTGACCCGGCTTGGCGTCGACCGCGCCATCATCGTCGGGCAATCCTGGGGCGGGGCTTTCGCCGCTGCCTTTGCCCTGCGCTATCCCAGGCGCATTCAGGGCCTGGTTTTCGTGTCACCGGCGACGCATCCCTGGCCCAGCGGCATTAACTGGCACACCCGGCTCGGCGCACAGCCGGTTGTCGGCCGCATCTTTGCCGAACTGGCGGCGATGCCGATTGGCCTGGCGCTGATCCCCTGCGCCTTGCGCAGCATATTCGAACCGAACGCGGTGCCGCCCAATTACCGCGCCCGGATCGGCGCGGCGCTGGTGCTCAGACCACGGACATTCGTCGCCAATTGCCGGGACATTGCCGACTTTTACGGCCATATCACGGAAATGGGCGCCCATTACCACCGGATCGATGCGCCGACGGAGATCGTCACCGGCGATGAAGATGCCATTGTCGCGCCGGCGATCCACGCCTTTGCCCTGGCGCGGGACATTCCCGGCGCGCGGCTGACCGTTCTGCCCGGCGTCGGCCATATGCCGCACTGGTGGGCTCCCGAAGCCGTCGTTGAGGCGATAGAGCGGGTCGTAATCCGTTCACAGCGCAAGGCGGCATCAAGGCCGGTTGCCGCCGAATAGCACTTAAAGTCAAATGCCGGTCAGGCCATCCGATCCGACAAAGGCGATCCGCAGAAGGTTGGTCGCGCCCGGCGTGCCGAAGGGAACGCCGGCGGTTATGATGATCCGTTCTCCGGGCGCCGCGAAGCCTTCGTCGAAGGCAATGTGCGAGGCCCGGTCGACCATGTCGTCGACATCGCGGGCGTCCTTGCTGACAACGCAGTGCAAGCCCCAGACCAGGGCCAGCCGGCGCGCCGTCTGGCGGACCGGCGATAAGGCGATGATCGACACCTGCGGCCGCTCGCGCGCGGCGCGAATGCCGGTCGAGCCGGAGGACGTGTAGCAGACGATGGCCGCCAGATTGAGCGTTTCGGCAATCTGCCGCGCGGCCGCTGTAATGGCATCGGCGCCGGTCGATTCCGGCGCGGTGCGTTGGGCGTGGATGATCTGCGAATAATTCTTGTCCTGCTCAACCCGGGCGGCGATCCGGTCCATGGTTTCGACCGCGGCGATCGGATAATCGCCAGTCGCCGATTCCGCCGACAGCATGATGGCGTCGGCGCCTTCAAAGACGGCCGTCGCCACATCGGAGACTTCCGCACGGGTGGGAACGGAGGCCGAGATCATGGATTCCAGCATCTGTGTGGCGACGACGACCGGTATGCCGGCATTGCGGGCGGAGCGAATGAGCTGCTTTTGAATGCCCGGCACACTTTCAATCGGCATTTCCACGCCAAGATCGCCGCGCGCCACCATGATCGCATCGGAAAGTTCGATAATTTCGTCGATCCGCGCCACGGCCTGCGGCTTTTCGATCTTCGATAATATCCCGACCTTGCCGCGCGCGATCTTGCGCGCTTCGGCGACGTCTTCGGGGCGCTGGATGAAGGACAGGGCGATCCAGTCGATCTCCTCGCCGAGCGCGGCGTCGAGATCGCGCCGGTCCTTGTCCGTCAGCGCGCCGGACCCGATCGTCGTGTCGGGCAAACTGACGCCTTTGCGTTCCGACAGCCTGGTGCCGCTGACGACTTCGGTGACGGCCTGCCCCTTGGCGACCTGCGTGACGGTGAGGCGAAGGCGGCCGTCATCCAGGAGAATGGTATGGCCGGGCTCCAGCGCTTTCAGGATTTCCGGGTGGGGCAGGTGAACGCGTGTGGTATCGCCGGGCGTCTCGTCACTGTCCAGCGTGAATGCCTGGCCGGGGGTGAGCGCGACTTCGCCATCGGCGAATTTTCCGACCCTGAGCTTGGGACCCTGGAGGTCGACGAGAATGCCGATGGGCCGGTCGTTTTCCGCCTCCACGCTGCGAATCGTGCGCACCAGCGTGCGCATCACATCATGCGAGGCATGGCTCATATTGATACGGAAAATGTCCGCGCCAGCGCGAAACAGGGAGTGAATTGTTTCAGGATCGCTTGAGGCCGGACCGAGTGTTGCGAGGATTTTGACCTTGCGGTTTCGCCTCATCTGCCGCCGGCGCCGCGGCTCGTCGGTTCGGTCAGCTGGACGGTCCAACCGGCCTGCTTGCCGGTGTCGACTTCGAAGAAACCGGTTTTCTGAAAACCGCGTGCGACACAGTCGCTCACACCTTCGATGGTGAATTCCTTGTCGCGCGTGCACATGAAGGCGCGACCGCCCCAAACACCGCGATTGTCATAATCGACGGCGTAGACATAATAGAATCGCGACGCCAGCCTGCCGGCGAGCACGGTCTCGCAGGCATCGGCTTCAATGTTCCACCAGCCTTCCGTTTTCCATGATGAATCGGCCTTGTAGCCGATTGCAACGCCGACCCGGCTTCCCGACTTGTTACACAAACGCAGGTCGGCTTGAGCCGTTGATACAAATGCGAAAATTGATGCAAAAACGGCGAGCGCCGTTGCCGGCCCCATCCGGAGTAGCTTCATGGCTTTACCCCGAACATTTTTGTCATGGCGTCTGTCCACCCGTGGTTTTGCTCCGGGCCGCACCAATTGTCAACAATATCGCCGCGGAACCAATTGATTCAGATCACACTTATCGCGGTCCGGTATGCCGGCATTCTCGCCAATTGGTGACGATAATGTTTTCCGCACAATCACGGCGTTAAAATGGCCAACTAAACGATGCTGCCGGGGCCATTTGCCGCGTCGACCCGGCCATGGCGGGTTGAAGACGAATCACGTCATTCTATCATTGGTTGAATCGTCGCGCGAGGCGTTCTGATCATGGGCCGCCGACAGGTGAGCGGCGCGGTCTTGCCGCGGCGATTCCGGCAAAGATCGCGATGGCGCCGATGGCCTGGACCGGCCCCAAAGTTTCGCCCAGGATCAGCCAGCCCAGACAGGCTGCCGCAACGGCCTCCAGGAAGATCACCAGCGCCGAAAAGGTCGCCGGAAGATGCCCGAGCGCGAATGCCAGCAGACCCTGGCCGCCGGTGTGGCTGACCAGAGCAAGCGCAAACAGAGCTGCGACCGCCACTGCCGCCGACGGCCACATCCGGTCCTCGGTGATCTGCGCGGCGACAAGAAGCAGCACTGCGGTAACAAGGCTCGACCAAAACAGCATGCGTCCGGTGCCAAGCACACGGCGGGCGCGGCGCACGGCAAGAAAATAAGCGCCGAAAAAGAACGACGTGATGAAGCCGTAGACGTCGCCGATAACCTGTTCCGGCCGAAGCGATAACGAATCGCCGACAAGGGCCGCGGCGCCGGCAAGGCACAGACCGAGGCCGATGACGGTCTTGCGATCAACCGGTTCACCAAGAAACAGACCAGATCCAAGCGCCACCCAAACCGGTGCCAGCACAGCCATGAAGGTGGCATTGGCGACGCTGGTATTGACGATCGCCAGATGCCAGAAGATCAGATCGCCGGAAAAGAACGCGCCGGCCAGAATCACGGAGCCTATCGTTGCCCTGTCAAAGCCTGTCGGCCCGTCGGAACTGCCGGCAGGCTTAACCGATGCATCCATCCGGGAGGTCTCCAGGCGCGCCCAAAGCCACAAGGCGGGCAGAGCGAGCCCGACGCGCCAGAATGCACTGGTAAACGGCCCGACCTCGGCAAATCG
>CALZIL010000061.1 GCA_945787495.1 uncultured Afifella sp.
GCAGACGTTTTATCCGGCGCGTTCGCAGCGCGGATGATCTGCTGCCCAGGTCAAACAGCTGAGCATTGTGGCAAACTGCGCCGGGATGGTAATGTTGCCATCACGATCCCGGTCGATACAGACCGGTACCTGCAAAAACGAGAAGGGCAGCATCCGGAAATAGGCGCGCCAAAGACGCGAACCGGAAAGCCACGGTCAGACAGAGCAGAAGAATCCGTTGTGGATGAAACGAAACGACATTGGGAGAAAGAAATGCCAACCAAATCTCATATGAGACTTGCCGGACTGGCGGTATGCGCTGCATTGGCCGCCGGTCTTGCCACGACGCCGGCAATGGCCCAGAGCAAGGGCTCCATGCACGTCACTTTCGGCGATGTGCCAGGCGGCGAGATGGTCAACTTCATGGCCGCTGTCGCCCGCGCCGAAGCCCGCGGCGTCGAAGTCAAGGTCAGCTTCCTGCAGTCTGAGGAAACCGCCGCCCAGGCGGTGGTCAGCGGCCAGGCCGATATCGGGGTCGGCACCCCCTATGCATTGATCCAGAAGGTCAAGGCGCCGATCAGGATGTTCTTCCAGCTTTCGCAGCTTCGGTTCTTTCCTGTCGTCAATAGCGAGAAATACAAGGAATGGAAGGACCTCGACGGCGCCGACATCGCCGTGCACGGACGCGGGTCGGGCACCGAGGCGATCATGCACCTGATGGCCAAGGAACACGGCATCAAATTCAATTCCGTCAGCTATGTTCCAGGTTCTGGTGTGCGCGCCGGTGCGCTGATGCAGGGCCGCATCACGGCCTCCATCGTCGATTATGAGCGCAAGCTCCTGCTGGAGAATGAAGCACCCGGCAAGTTCATCTTCCTGCCGGTCCCGGCGCTGAAAGGCACCGACGAAGCGCTTTACGCCAATGTCGACTGGCTGAACAAGGAAAAGGAAGCGGTTGGCATCCTGCTTGAAGAATTGCTCAGCGTCTGGCGGGAAGTCAACAAGGATCCGGCCTCGATCGCGATGCTTCGCGAGAAATACAACGTCCTGCCGGATCTTGAGAAGGAAGAGGTCGATTCACTGGTGCCGGCCTTCACGCAAGGCGTGGAGATCAATCTTTATGGCGACAATGGCGGCAGTGCGGAATCGGTGAAGGAGGACTTTAATTTCTACACCACCGCGGGCTCGCTGGAGGGCGATCCAGCGGCGCTGAAGGTCGAGGACTACTGGTACCTCGATCCGCTGAACGCCGCGCTCGACAAGCTCGGCCGGATGTAGGCCAGGCTGCGGCCACAATCTTTCCGTGGCCATTTACGACAATCGTCGCCCGCATCCGCCAACCGGATGGATGCGGGCGGCAAACCTCACAGTCGCGCCGGCCAAGGGATAATCGAAAAGATGACGACTTCATCGGCGACCGGAGACTTGCCGCGAGCTCCAGGGCGATCCCCAGCCTTTCTTCCGACGAAAGCGGCCTGGTACCGAATTCTGTCGGTGGTCGGGCTTTTCGTCATTTGGCAAATCGCGGCGCTGATACCCATAAGTCCGGCCTTCCCGACCTTCACTTCCACGATCGTTGCGTTTTACGAGATGGTCGCCGACGGCCGCATGATTTTCGCCTATGCCGACACCCTCAAGCCGCTGCTCATCGGCGTTGCCATTTCGGCCGGGTTCGGCATCCTGCTTGGCATCAGCATGGGGCTCAACCGTCTGTTCCAGTGGTTTTGGGAGCCGATTTTCGTGGTCATGCAGGCGGCGCCGGTCGCCGCGCTGATCCCCTTGATCACCTATGTCTACGGCCTCGGCCTGACGGCAAAAGTGGTTGCCGTCGTCATTCTTGCCGCCCCGATCATCGTCCTCAATTCCTATAAGGCCGTGAGCAATGCCAGCCCCAATCTGATCCAGATGTGCGCCTCCTTTCAGGGCACGCGGCTGCAGCAGATCTGGAAGGTCATCATTCCGAACGCGGCGCCGGTCATGTTCGCCGGGCTTCGCCTGGGCATCGCCGGCGGCTTCATCGGCGTCATTCTCGCCGAATTGCTGATTACGCCAACCGGCGTCGGCGATCTGATCACCTTTCATCGCTCGCGGGCCGATTATGCCGAAATGTACGCGGCGGTCTTGTCCGTGATGACCTTTTCCGCGCTCACGGTCGGGCTGCTGGAAAGGGCCGAGATCAATTTCTTCCGGCCGGAAAAGAAGAAGGGACGTTAAAGCGAATGTCGCTTGCAACCGACATGACAGACACGGTTAAAACGCCGGGCGCAATCGACGGGGGCAACGTCGTCGAAGTGCGCAATGTCACCAAATTCTACGACGGTGATATCCACGCGCTGGATTCCGTCGATCTGGGTTTTCCCGCCGGCCAGATGACCACGCTGCTGGGTCCCAGCGGCTGTGGCAAGACCACCATGCTGAAGATCATTGCCGGGCTCCTGGAGCCGACCAGCGGCGAGATTTTCGTCAATGGCAAGCAGGTGACAGGGCCGGGACCGGAACGCGCCTTTGTCTTTCAGGACTTTGCGCTGCTGCCCTGGGCCACGGTTCTGCGCAATGTCGCCTTCGGGCTTGAACTGCGCGGCGATAGCAAGGCGGAACGCGAGGAAATCGGCCGCCACTATATCGCCGAGGTCGGTCTATCCGGCTTTGAGCAAAAATATCCGCACGAACTGTCCGGCGGCATGCGCCAGCGGGTCGGGCTTGCCAGGGCGCTTGCCGTCAATGCCGATGTGCTGTTGATGGACGAACCGTTTTCCGCCGTCGATGAACAGACGCGCCGCAAGTTTCAGGAAGACCTGCTGCATCTTCTATCGGCGGAGAAGAAAAGCGTCATCTTCGTCACCCATTCCATCGAGGAAGCGGTCTATGTCTCCGACCAGATCGTTTTGCTGTCGCCGCGGCCGGGGCGTATTCATTCCACCATCCGTCCCGACATCGACCGCGGCATCAGCCCGGACGACATTCGCCGCGACAAGAACTACCTCGATACGGTCGAGACGATCTGGCAGGACCTGCGGAAGTATCTGGATTAGGGAACGGCACGATGAAAATCCTGGGATATCGCATTCCGGCGGCCGCTTCGCTGCTCATTTGGGGCGTGCTTTGGGAAATTGTCGGCCGCAGCGGCACGGTATTCATCCTGCCGCCCTTATCGGACGTGCTGTCGGCGCTGGTCGAACTCGTCGAGCGTTCGTCATTTCAGACTGCCGCGCTGGAGACGCTTGAATCCTTTGCCATCGGCATGACCGTGGCGATTATCGGCGGTGTTGCTCTCGGCTTCCTGATGGGCCGCAATGCGGCCGCCAACAATGTGCTCGGCATGTGGGTGAACATCATGGCGAGCGCGCCGCTGTCCTCGCTGGTGCCGGTGCTGATGCTTTTGTTCGGCCTCGGCCAGTTGACGATTGTCGTCACCGTTATCCTGTTTTCCATCTGGATCATCGCGCTGGACACCTATGCCGGCGTCCGCCACATTTCGACGTCGCTCGACGAAATGGCGAAATCCTTCAGCGCCAGCTCCTGGCAATTGCTGACGAAGGTCTTGTTCTGGGCGGCGCTTCCGGAAATTCTGGCCGGCATCCGCATCGGCCTGATCCGCGCCGTCAAGGGCATTGTCATCGGCCAGCTGCTGATTTCCGTTGTCGCCCTGGGCCGGCTGTTCCGCACCTTTTCGGACAATTTCCAGTTTGAAAATTTCTGGGCTTTGACCCTGATCCTGTTCGTCTTTGCGCTCGGCTTTTCCTCCGTCTTGGGCTGGCTTGAGCACAAGGTGGAATATTATGCCGGCTCACGGATCTGACAGCGCCGGTTTCTTGTCCGGAGCCGGCAATGGGGGCTGAGCATCGCCGCTTCGCCGCTGCCGATATTGAGCGGTTTGTCGCTGCCGCCTTTATCGCGCTTGGCGTGCCGCAAGAAGATGCAGCGACCGTCGCCGGGCTGATGGTCGAGGCGGACCTTACCGGCTATGACACCCATGGCACGTTCCGCCTGCGGCAATATGTGAACCGCCTGCGTGATGGCGGCACCAATGCCCGGGCAAATGTCACAATTGCGCAGGAACACGGCGCGACCGCAATCGTCGATGGCGACAACGGTCTTGGCCATCTGGCCATGCGGTTTGCCGCTGAGCTCGCCATCAAGAAGGCGGAAAAACACGGCATTGGCTGGGTTGGCGTGCGCAACGGCAACCATGCCGGGCCGGCTTCGCTCTATGTCAGGATGCCGCTGATACGCGAAATGATCGGCCTTTATGGCGCCGTCGGCAATGCCAACCACGTACCGCCCTTCGGCGGATCAGAATTGCTGCTCGGCACCAATCCGATCGCCGTGGCAGTGCCGGCCGGAGACGCGCCGCCCTTCATTCTCGACATGGCGACGACGGTTGCCGCGGTCGGCAAGATCAAGACGCTGGCGCAGCGCGGCGAATCGATGCCGGAAGGCTGGATGGTCGGCCGCGACGGCAAGCCGCTGACCGATCCGGCGCGGCGGGAGGAAGGCTTTTTGCTGCCGATCGGCGGTGCGAAAGGTTACGGCCTTGCCATGGCGATCGGCCTTCTTGCCGGCACCCTGAACGGCGCCGCCTTCGGCAAGGACGTGGTCGATTTTACAAACGACACGGTCAGCCCGACCAATACCGGCCAGTTCATCGCCGCGATTTCGGTTGCAGCCTTTGCCGACGTGGCGGCGTTCAAGGCGAATATCGACACCGTTTTTCAGTCCATGCGGGAGTCCGACACCCTGCCGGGTCACGAAGCGGTGCGCATTCCCGGCGACCGCCACGAGGCGATCCACATGGATCGCGCGGCGCATGGTATTCCGCTGCATCCAAATCTTCTCAAAGCCCTTTCCGAAATCGCCGTCGAGCTCCGGATCGATGATCTGGCCCGG
Organism: uncultured Afifella sp.; assembly: GCA_945787495.1. Classification (GTDB taxonomy): domain Bacteria; phylum Pseudomonadota; class Alphaproteobacteria; order Rhizobiales; family Afifellaceae; genus CALZIL01. The sequence goes on from CALZIL010000061.1 coordinate 4,867, forward strand.
CCTGAATCCGAACCCCACGCGTAAAACCTCGCGCAATCCTGAAATCACAAGCATCACGAAGGCAAAAGAATATGGGCTATGTTTTCACCCCTCCCGAACAGGTCAGTCTCCCCGTGCGCGGCAGCGCGGATTTGTTCCCGGTCCACCGGATTTACTGCGTTGGCCGCAACTATGCCGCCCATGCCGTGGAAATGGGCCACGACCCGGACAAGGAACCACCGTTTTTCTTCCAGAAGAACCCCGACAACATCGTGCTCCAGGGCGCGGACTTTCCTTATCCTTCGGCGAGCGAGGACGTTCATCATGAAATCGAACTGACGGTCGCCCTGAAGAGCGGCGGTGACGATATCTCGATCGACAAGGCACTCGACCACGTCTTCGGATATGGCGTTTCGCTCGACATGACCCGCCGTGACCTGCAGGGCGAGATGAAAAAACTCGGCCGGCCGTGGGAAGTCGGCAAGGCGTTTGAATATTCCGCACCGCATTCCGAACTGGTTCGCGCCGACGAAACCGGCCATCCCGACAGCGGCGCCGTCTGGCTGAAGATCAACGGCGAAATGCGCCAGGAAGGCGATATCAACCAGTTGATCTGGAAGGTGCCGGAAGTGATCTCGATCCTTTCCGGGCTGTTCACGCTGCGGGCTGGCGACATCATCATGACCGGCACGCCGGCCGGTGTCGGCCCGGTTCATCGCGGCGACGAGCTGCACGGTCATGTCGAGGGGGTTGGCGAGCTGACTGTGTCTGTTGTCTGAGTCTAAACCTGAATCTCAACCGAATCTTAACCATGTAAATTGCTGAATTCATTGTAAAAACGATGCAGATCAAACCGCTGCGCAGCGTGCTTTATATGCCGGGCTCCAATCCGCGGGCGCTTGAGAAGGCCAAATCGCTGCCGGCCGACGCCGTCATCTTCGACCTGGAGGACGCCGTCGGGCCGGACAACAAGGTTGCGGCGCGAGAGCAGGCCCGCGCCGCCGCGCAAGAAGGCGGCTATGGCCGGCGTGACGTCGTCATCCGCACCAACGGCATGGATACGCCGTGGGGACGCGATGATCTCGCCGCCGCCGTCAAGGCCGCTCCCGATGCCGTGCTGGTACCGAAAATTTCATCGGGCGAGGCGGTGGTTTCGATCTCACAAGCCATGACCGAGGCCGGCGCCGGCAACACAAAGCTCTGGGTGATGATGGAAACGCCGCTGGCCATGCTCGACGCCAGGGCCATCGCTGCGGCGTCGGCGGTGCCCGGTTCGCGCCTTGCCTGTTTCGTCATGGGCACCAACGACCTTGCCAAGGACACGCGCGCCAGACTGACGCCGGGCCGCGGCGCCATGGTCGCCTGGCTGTCGACCTGCGTTGCCGCCGCGCGCGCTTACGGCCTGTCGATCCTCGACGGCGTCTATAACGATTTCGGCGACGATGACGGCCTGCGCGCCGAATGCGAGCACGGTCTGGACTTGGGCATGGACGGCAAGACGCTGATCCACCCACGCCAGATCGCCATCTGCAACGCGGTCTTCTCGCCATCGGGTGAGGAAGTCGACTGGGCCCGCAGGATCGTCGCCGAATTCGACAGGCCGGAAAACGCCGCCGTCAATGTCATGTCGATCGACGGCAAGATGGTCGAACGCCTGCACGCCGACATGGCCCGGCGGGTCATTGCCCTGGCGGAGGCGATGGGCGAGGGGTAAGGCAGGCGCAGGCGCGCAGTCTGGTTCGAGCAATGGGGCGATCCAATTACGAAGTGGCTCGCCCCTTCATCAAGGCGACGATGCTCCAGGCAAAAATGGCAACCACAGCGATTTGCGCGGTGATCACAGCAGGCCAAATGCGTGAAAATTCGGGGTCAAAGTATTTCTGAGGCCCGAACGACACGACGGCCGTGAGTGCAAACAAAACGGCAAGCGTGCCGCCAAAGCGCACGCCTTGGCGCAGAAGATGGAATGCCGCTGCGCCGATCGCCAGGGACGCCCCGAGAAAAGGGCTAAGCGCGAAGGGCGCCACTTGCAGTGGTGGATGAGGCGCCGTTCGCGAAAACAGGGCAGCCAACATCACGCCAGTGAGCGTCAGGAGAACCACAATCGCCGCTGTCACAGGATGGCTTTGTGGGGATTTGGGTTCTTCGGAATTTGACATCGAACGTCTCCGTGAAAATCCGTACCCATCGGTACGTTTGCTTTAATCCGTACTGATTGGTACGGTAACTGTCAAGACTTATTCCGGGTGGATATGAGGCATGAGGGCTGAATCACGCGACAAGCGTCGCGACGTGATTTTGAATGCTGCTATCGAGGTTCTTGCCGAGAGAGGATTTCGCGACGCGAGCATGCTTGAGGTTGCCAGGCGCGCATCGGCATCGAAGGAAACGCTTTATGCCTGGTTCGGTGACAAGCGGGGCCTCTTCGAAGCGGTGATCCGACGGAACGCGCTCGCAGTCCAGGAAGTGCTCGCGCATCATCTCGAGGGTGATGCGCCCGCTGAACGTGTGCTGGTGGACTTTGGCCGTGCGCTCCTGCAATTGCTCCTCGGCGACAGTGCGGTTGCGATCAACCGGGCCGCCATCTCGGAAGCGAGGTCCGATCCCCACTTCGCACAAATCCTGGCCAGCGCCGGTCGTGAGGCGACATTGCCGAGCTTTGTCCGTTTTCTTGAGCTGCAGCGAAAGCATGGGGTCTTGCGGATGGAAGACCCATCCGAGGCGGCCGAGGACTTCCTTGGTCTGTTGCTCGGCGACATCCAGATAAGGCGTCTTCTCGGTCTCCTGACAACGCCGAAGAAAGCGCAAATCGAGGCCCGTGCGGCCGGCGCAGCGAAAAAATTCCTACGTTTGTATGCGCGATAGTCGTTTTGGACTGATCGTTCAAATTACCCATAAAGGCGGAAATCAGGATGCCGCCCAAGCATCGTCTCTAAGCCCGGCCCCTAGACCTCCAGCCTGGCGCTGAGCGTCAGATGGCCGGCATCGTTGCGCGCCCATAGGTCGAAACCGCCGGCATCGTTCTTCGCGCCTTCGGCAAAGAACGGTTCACCGGAAAAAAGCGGTTTCATGGCGCGGAAGGAAAAACGCCTGGGTTCGATATCCGGATTGCGGGCGGCGAAGGTATCGAGCAGCAACGTTGCGATCAGCTGGCCCTGGACGATGATACCCGGATAGCCTTCTTCCTGCGTGACGTAAGGGTGGTCGTAATGGATGCGGTGGCCGTTGAAGGTGATCGCCGAATAGCGGAACAGCATGACCGGATCGGGTTCGATCCTCTTTGACCAGTCCGCATCGGCCGGCGCGGTCTTCGGCGGCGGCGGCGCTTCGTCGGGCTTGGGATGATCGCGGTAAACCAGCGACTGTTTCTCCGTCAGGACAAGGGCGTCGGCAACCCGGTATTCGTTCTCCACGGTGACGAATATAAGCGCGCCGGTGGCGCCATCCTTGTGAGCGACATCGGCGATGCGTGCCGTCTTTTCCAACTCATCGCCGAGCTTGATCGGCGCATGAAAGGTGATGTCGCTGGCCGCCCACATGCGCCGCGGCTCGGCGATGGCGGGGAGAAAATCGCCGCGCTCGGGATGGCCGTCAAAGCCGATCTTCGACTGGCCGACCATCGGCGTGAAATAGAGCCAGTGCCCGCACGGCGGCAGCGTGTCGCCAATTTTCGGGGCCGGCGCCTTGTCGAGCACCGCATAAAGCCCCGAGACCGGCCATAGCTCGGCGCGCTCGGTCGCGATCTCGCTCTTGCCGATCCATGTCTTGTAGTCGTCGATCCCCGGCATTCCAACTTAGCCTTTCTTACTTGCCGTCATCCTCGGGCGAGCACCGCGAGACCCGAGGACCCAAAGACGGGCGCGCGCTGACGCGTAAAAGTTTTTTCTGGGTTTTCGGGTCAAGCCCGAAAATGACGATTATCCTAATGCGCCATCAATACCGGCACATTGGCGTTTTCCAGAATATGCCGGGTGACGCCGCCAAACAGCTCCTCGCGCAGCCGCGCATGGCCATAGGCGCCCATGACCAGAACGTCCGGATCGGTTTCGCTGCAATAGCCGAGAATGGTCGCGCCGACACCCTCGCGGCTGGCCGACAGATTGGTGAGTTTGGCATTGATGCCGTGCCGAGACAGATAGGTGACAACGTCCTGCCCGAACCCATCCTTGCCGGGCTGGGCGCCCGGCCTCCCGACGGTGACGACATCGAGCCGTTCTTTCGTCTCCAGGATCTGCATGGCATCGCTCAGCGCCCTGGCAACCGGGCGGCTACCGTCCCACGCCACAACCGCATGCCCGGTAAAGGGCCGCACCTGGTAGTCGAGTGGCACGACGACAATCGGCTTGCCGGAGTTCACAACCAGTTCCTCGGCCCGCACCCGCCGCTGGCTGCGGTCCGGGTTGGAATATTGGCCGATCAGCAGCAGGTCATGATAGCGGGCGGATTTGGCCAGCAAATCGTTCGGGCGGCCTGTCGGCGAAAGCCATTCCACGGGTCCATCAAAACCGCTCTCCTTGACGGCGGCGCGGAATGCGTCCTCGATTGCCGCAACGGTATCGGCGTCGGCCTTTTCCAGCGAGTCCTTCATTTCGTCCGAAATCCAGATTTCCACCTGGCTCTCGAATTTCACCGGCAAATGCGTGTAGATGCCGGTCAGCGTCGCCTCGTATTTCCGGCACATCTGGACGGCGAGCTTCACAGCCGCCCTGGAATTGTCGCTGGCGTTGAAAGCGACCGCCAGATCCTTGATCGCCATGAAAAATCTCCGTCCCGTTACCCGTTAAATACCAACATCGGCCGGCGCGTCGCACGCCTTCATTCGGCCGCGTCGCTGAATTGTTTCACCGGTGTGACGCGCGCCGCGCAGAACTTGAATTCCGGAATCTTGCCGATCGGGTCGAGCTGCGGATTCGTCAGCACATTGGCCGCCGCTTCCGAATAGCAGAACGGGACGAAAATCATGCCTTCCGGCACATCGGCGTCCTGGCGGGCTTTCAAGGTGATTTCGCCGCGCCGCGTTGCAACCCGGACCATGTCGCCGGGCGCAATCCCCAGTCTCTTCATGTCCCATCTGTTGATGCCGGCGATGGCTTCGGGCTCCAGCGCATCGAGGTTCGAGGCCCGCCGCGTCATCGCCCCGGTATGCCAGTGTTCAAGCAGCCGGCCGGTGGTCAGAACCATCGGATAGGTCTCGTCCGGCAGTTCGGCCGGCGGCACGATCTTGGCCGGCACGATGCGCGCCCTGCCGCTTGCTGTGGGAAAGGCATCGCCGAAGATGATGTCTTCGCCCGGTATCTCCGCCCCGCTGCACGGATAGGTGACGGCGTCCTCGCGCTCCAGGCGCTCCCAGGTGATATTGTCAAGCGAAGGCATCACCTGCGCCATTTCGGCAAAGACGTCGCTGGGATGGCGGTAGTTCCAGTCAAGGCCGGTGCGCACCGCCAGTTCCTGGACAAGCTGCCAGTCCTGGCGCGCCTCGCCTGGCGGATCGAGCACCGGCCGGGCGATCTGCACCTGACGGTTGGTGTTGGTGTAGCTGCCCCATTTTTCCGCATGCGCCGTTGCCGGCAGAACGACATCGGCGTGCCAGGCCGTCTCGGTCAGGAAAATGTCCTGGACGACCAGATGCTCAAGATGGGCAAACGCCTGCCGCGCATGGGTCTGGTCGGGATCCGACATGGCCGGATTTTCGCCCAGAATATACATGCCCTTGATTTTGTCATCGTGGATGGCGTTGACGATTTCAACGACCGTCAGCCCCTTTTTGGGCGCCAGATCGCGGCCCCAGAAGGCCTCGAATTCGGCCCGTATCGTGCCATCCTCCACCGATCGGTAGTCCGGATAGACCATCGGGATCAGGCCGGCATCGGACGCGCCCTGGACATTGTTTTGCCCGCGCAGCGGATGCAGGCCGGTGCCCGGCCGGCCGACCTGTCCGGTGACCAGCGCCAGGGCGATCAGGCAGCGGGCATTGTCGGTGCCGTGGACATGCTGCGAAATCCCCATGCCCCAGAATATGAGCGAGGTGGGGGAGGTTGCATAAAGTCGTGCCACCTGGCGGATCGTCTCGGCGGGAATGCCGCAAATGTCGGCCATTTTTTCCGGCGCAAAGGCAGTAATTGACTGCTTCAGTTCGTCAAAGCCCTCCGTATGCGCCTGGACATATTGCAGGTCGTAGAGGTTCTCCTCGATGATCGTATGAAGCATGCCGTTCAAGAGGGCGACATCCTGCCCCGGCTTGAACTGCAGGACATGGCTGGCATAGCGCGCCAGGCCCTGGTTCTGGCCGCGCGGGTCGATGACGATCAGCTCCGCGCCACGCTTGGCGGCGGCCTTCAGGTACGTCGCCGCGACCGGGTGGTTTTCCGCCGGCCGCGCGCCGATGACGATGATGCAGGACGCGTCATCGGCGGCCGTGAACGGCGCCGTCACGGCGCCGGAATTCAGGCCCTCCATGAGCGCTGCCACCGAGGAGGCGTGGCAAAGCCGCGTGCAGTGATCGACATTGTTGGTGCCAAATCCCTGGCGGATGAATTTCTGGAAGAGATAGGCCTCTTCGTTTGAGCATTTGGCCGAACCGAAGCCGGCAAGGGCGTCGCCGCCATCGCGCTCGGCAATCCGCTTCAGCCCGCCAGCCGCCAGATCGAGCGCTTCCTCCCAACTCGCCTCGCGGAAGACATCGAGCACGTTTTCGGGCTTGAGTTCCATGTCGGCGGCCTTGGGCGCGTCGTCACGCCGGATCAGCGGCACCGTCAGCCGATCGGGGTGCTGCACATAGTCGAAACCGAACCGGCCTTTCACGCACAGCCGGTTTTCGTTCGCCGGACCGTTGCGGCCGTCGACATAGAGGATTGTGTTGTCTTTGACCTTGACCTCGGTCTGGCAGCCGACGCCGCAATAGGGGCAGAGCGTTTCGACCGAACGGTCCTCAAATTCGGTGCGCACGCCTGCCTCGTCCAGAAGGTTGGCCTCCATCAGCGCGCCGGTCGGACAGGCCTGGACGCATTCGCCGCAGGCGACACAGGTCGAATGGCCCATCGGGTCGTCGAAATCGAAGACGATTTTCGATCCGTGGCCGCGATAGGCGAGTCCGATCACGTCGTTAACCTGGACTTCCCGGCAGGCCCGCACACACAGATTGCACTGGATACAGGCGTCGAGATTGACGGCGATCGCCGTATGGCTGGAATCGGCG
>CALZIL010000062.1 GCA_945787495.1 uncultured Afifella sp.
CGGGAATTTGGCCTCAATGCCGTCCCAGGGATCGGATTCCAGCTGCTTCATGCCGAGCGAGATGCGGAAGGTCTCCGGATTGACCCGGATGATCTGGACCTTGACGGTTTCGCCGATCGACAGGATCTCGCTGGGATGGTTGACGCGTCGCCAGGCCATGTCGGTGACATGCAGCAGGCCGTCAATGCCACCGAGATCGACGAAGGCGCCATATTCGGTGATATTCTTGACCACGCCGTCGACGACCTGGCCTTCCTTGAGTTTGCCAACCAGTTCGGACCGCTGCTCGGCAAGGGTGTCTTCAAGCACGGAGCGGCGGGAAACAACGATATTGCCGCGGCGCTTGTCCATTTTCAGGATGCGGAAGGGCTGTGGCGTCTGCATCAGCGGTCCGACATCGCGGACCGGCCGGACATCGACCTGACTGCGCGGCAGAAACGCCACGGCGCCATCGAGATCGACGGTAAAGCCGCCCTTGACCTGATTGAAGATATGACCCTGGACCGTGTCGTTCTTTTCAAACGATCCTTCCAGGCGGACCCAACTTTCCTCGCGGCGGGCCTTTTCGCGCGACAGCATGGCCTCGCCGAGGGCATTTTCGACGCGCTCCAGGTAAACCTCGACCTCGTCACCCGGCTTCAGTCCGCCGTCTTTCGCCTTGACGCCGAATTCCTTCAGCGGCACCCGGCCTTCGACCTTCAGGCCGACATCAACGACGGCCAGATCCTTTTCAATAGCGATGACCGTGCCCTTGACGACAGAGCCCTCGGCGATATCGGTCTTGGCAAAGGATTCCTCCAGGAGGGCGGCAAAATCCTCCCGGCTCGGTTGCAATGCGTTCATTGAAACTCCTGATGTGTCCGGCTTTCAATCTGCCGGACGGCGCCGTCGGTTCGTGTTGCGTTTGTCGCGTCCGGCCATCCCGTATGTGTGTTCACGGGTCGGCGCAGTATCAGCCGGGTCACGACGATCGTCATTCTACAAGGCCGCGTCGCAGATCGCCTGGCCCGAAAGATTAAACGGGCACATCCGGCTCCGGATGCACCCTTTCGCGGGCCAGCACGGCACGATCCACAATATCCACAGCCGCGCGGAATGCGGCTTCTATAGTCATTTCACTCGTATCGAGCAAGTGGGCGTCGGCCGCCGGCTTCAATGGCGATTCGGCGCGCGAGGCATCACGTTCGTCGCGGCGGCGCAGATCGGCGAGTACGGCCGTCTCGTCGATGGCCGTGCCGCGCTCGCGCATCTCCGCCGTCCGCCGGCGCGCCCTGACCTCAGGGCTGGCGGTTACATAGAGTTTGGCGACCGCATCAGGGCAGACGATGGTGCCGATGTCGCGGCCGTCGAGAACAGCGCCGGGCGGATCTGCCGCAAAGACACGCTGCTTTTCTACCAATTGCCGGCGCAAGACCGGCAGCATCGCGATTTTCGACGCCGCTTCGCCGATGCCATGAGCCGACAGATGTTCGCGGTCCAAGGCGTAAAGATCAAGGGCGGCGGCGGCGGCCTTCGCGGCAGCCTCGTCTGTGATGTCCGATCCGGCTTCCAGAAGCGCCGCTGCAACAGCGCGATAGGTGAGCCCGGTGTCGAGATGCCTCAGCCCGTAATGGGCGGCCAGGCGGCGGGCCAGCGTACCCTTGCCGCTGGCGGCGGGACCGTCGATCGCGATGATGAGCGGCCCGTCGCTCACGCCGCCGCCGCGCCGCCATCGATGCGGGCGCCAAGCCCGGCCATCAGATCGATGAAACCCGGGAAACTGGTGGCGATGGGCGCGCCGTCGTCGATGGTAACGGGATTTGCCGCGGCCAGGCCCATGACCAGAAAGCTCATGGCGATACGGTGATCGAGACAGGTGGCGACCGTGCCGCCGCCAGGCACCAGACTTCCTGTTACGGTAAGGGATTCAGCGCCTTCCTCGCAGTCGACGCCATTGGCCTTCAATCCGCGGGCAACAGCATCAAGCCGGTCGGATTCCTTGACCCGCAATTCAGCAAGGCCGTCCATGATTGTGCGGCCTTCGGCAAAGGCGGCAGCGATGGCAAGCACCGGATACTCGTCAATCATGAAGGGCGCGCGCTCCGGCGGCACGGTAACGCCCCTCAACGCGCTGTGCCGGGCACGGATGTCGCCGATCGCTTCACCGCCTGAAAGCCGCTCATTGGCGATAGCCAGATCGGCGCCCATCTCCTGCAACGTGGTCAGCAGGCCAGTGCGGGCCGGATTGAGCAGCACATTTTCGATGGTCAGATCAGAGCCTTCGACAATCAGGCCGGCGACAATGAGAAACGCCGCGGAACTCGGATCACCGGGCACGACGATCGTCTGCGGCTTGAGATCCGGCATGCCGGTCAGCCGGATCACGGTCTCGCCATCGGCATTCGTCCCGGTCTGAAGATCAGCACCGAATCCGGCCAGCATCCGTTCCGTGTGGTCGCGCGTTGCGACCGGCTCGATCACCGTCGTCACGCCTTCGATGTTGAGGCCGGCGAGCAGCACGGCGGACTTCACTTGCGCGGAGGCAACCGGCACGCGGTAGGTGATCGGCGCCATCGGATCGCCGCCGCGCAAGCTCAAGGGCAGGCGATCGCCGGATCGGGCGATCACATCGGCGCCCATCCGCCGGAGCGGCTCAAGCACACGGCCCATCGGTCGCCCCGATAACGAGGCATCGCCGATGAAAGTAGAAGCGAAAGGGTGGGCGGCAGCGATGCCCATGGTCAGGCGAACACCGGTTCCGGCATTGCCGAAGTCGATCGGCCCGTCCGGCTCAAGAAAGCCGCCGGAGCCAAGACCGCTGACGCGCCACACGCCATCATCGCCGTGTTCAACATCAGCTCCGTAGGCGCGCATGGCCGCAGCCGTGGCAAGCACATCGTCCGATTCCAGCAGACCGGAAATCTTGCTCTCACCGACCGCCATGGCCGAGAACATCAGCGCCCGATGGGAAATGGATTTGTCACCGGGAAGGCTGAATTGCCCGCTGAGCGGCGGCGAGCGGTAGGCAGTGAGGGATTGAGCCGTCAGGTGGGATTTCATTATGGACATTCGGGCGGACATTCAGACGGATATTAGGGGCGGATTTCGGGACGGGCATTCGCGACTGTCGGCCATTGGCAACGCCCTACCTTTGACATGGCGCGGGCCTCGTAACACAGCCGGCAGCGGGCGTCATCAATAACAAGTTTGAAAAGACGTTTGACAGCGCTGCAGACGCTGGCTAGGGAACGCCCGCTTTTCAAGATATCGAGGCCTTGATCGTGGCAAAGCCGGAATTGGGAACAAAACGTGTCTGCTTGGAATGCAGCGCGAAATATTTCGATCTCAATCGCGATCCGATCGTATGCCCCAAATGTGGCACGATTTTCGAGATCGCGACCCGCGACAAAACGCGACCCGCAGAGGCAAAACCTGAAAAGGAAACCGCTGAGGCCACTGCGCCCGAAGCCGACGCTGTTGTCGAAAAGACAGCGGATGAGGACACGGACGTCGCGGACGAATCTGATGGCGTAGCCGAAATCATCTCGCTGGAAGACGCAGAGGATGCGGACGAAGACGATGATGATGACGATGACGATGCCATTGCCGTTCTGCCGGACGACGATCTGGTCATCGATGATGATGATGATGACGACGACGTATTCGTCAAGGACGACGATGACGATGACGACGATGTTTCTGATATTGTCGCTGGTGGCGATGACGATGACGACGCCTGACCCCGCAAACGCGCGGTCACCACTTGCAATCGTGGCGTGGCGATCCTAACTTCCGCGCCGCGCCAGGTCGGCAATGGCCGGCCATCTCAGAATATGGGGCCATAGCTCAGTTGGGAGAGCGCGTGAATGGCATTCACGAGGTCGTCGGTTCGATCCCGTCTGGCTCCACCATTTTTTCGCTGATCTGCATGTTTTGAAAAACGCCGGCGCGTAAAGCATTAGCGAGCTTGCCGCCGGGCGCTTGAACCACTCGTCCGCAAAGACCATATCAGCAACGCATGCGGATGCCGGGATACCGGGTTCGCATTGCGAAGTCGCTTTTAAATGAGGGCTTTGCGGATGTCGCGTTTGACCGGGTTTTCCAGCCCGCTTTTGCTGGGCTTTGACGATGTGGAGCGGCTTTTGGACCGCGTGTCCAAATCTGCGGCCGACGGCTACCCGCCCTATAATATCGAGCGGATTCGCGGCGAGGAAGATGAAACCGACCGATTGCGGATCACGCTGGCGGTCGCCGGATTCAGCCAAGACGATCTCGATATCACGGTCGAAGAAAACGAGCTGACGATCAGCGGCCGGCAAACCGACGACCAGCAAACCGACGGCACAGCTGATCGGGGCAAGGACTATCTCTATCGCGGTATCGCCGCGCGCCAGTTCAAGCGTACATTTGTCCTCGCCGACGGCATGACCGTCATGGGCGCGGATTTGCGGGACGGGCTGCTGTCTATCGACCTGGTCCGGCCAGAACTTGACAAAGTGGTCCGAAAGATCGCGATCACTTCCAATAGCTAGGGCGCGGATTGGCGCCAGCTATCGTGTAAAAGCCGGCAAGTTCCGGGGGTAAAAAGGAAGGAGTGCCATGAAGATGGATTCCAATATGAAAACGATGCCGGACCACATCTTTGAACGTCTCGGCGGCGGCGAGATCGCCTATATCCGGCCGGTCGCGTCCGATGATGTGCAGGAGCTTTTTCCGCAGGCGCCAGCCATGGCGTCGGGTCTGGAGCTGTGGGCACTGCTCAACGCCGACGGCACGCCGATCGTCTTGACGGATTCACGCGCGGCGGCACTCGCCAACGCCTTGGAAAACGACCTGGAAACCGTCAGCGTTCACTAGGAACGGACGCGAACCAACCAGCAAAAACGAAGCGATGCAGATCAGGCAGCGTCGGAAGCCGGCGCCGCGTCAACCAGCAATGCGTATATGGCATCGGCGCTGTTTGAGGCGCGGATCTTCTGGGCGATGGACTGGTCGCGCAGGACCCGGGCAATTCGGGCCAGGGCCTTCAGATGATCGGCACCGGCGCTTTCAGGCGCCAGCAGCAGGAAAACCAGATCGACAGGCTGATCATCGAGCGCGTCGAAATCGACCGGTTTCGACAATCGGGCGAATTCGCCGGTTATGGTGTCGATCGCGTGCAGTTTGCCGTGCGGGATCGCCACGCCATGGCCGACGCCGGTCGAGCCGAGCTTTTCGCGCTGCAGGATCGTATCGAAGATCTCCCGCTCCGACAGGCCGGTCCGGTGGGCGGCCCTTGCGCATAATTCCTGCAGAACCTGCTTCTTGCTCTGCGCCTTGAGGGCGGGAACAATCGCGGCCGGGCTTATGAGGTCACTTAGATCCATTGATATCTAACCGGTTTTTGCCGGGTTCAATCCTGTGCAGCCGTCTGCGCGTCTTCCAGTAGGGCCGGATCGATCCAGCCGAAATGACCGTCCGGACGCCTGTAGACGACATTGATGCCGCCATGGCTGGAATTGCGGAAAACAACGAGCGGCGCATCGGTCATATCGAGTTCCATTACGGCGGCGCTGACAGATAGTGTCCTGATCTCGGCCGTGGTCTCCGCCACGATTGCCGGCGCATAATCCTCGGCAAGTTCGTCATCTTCGGGCGGCGGCGTCAGCACGAAGGCAGCAGCCGGCGTAATCATCTTTGCACTTTGTACCCGGCTGCGGTCTTTCAGGCGGCGTTTGTAGCGCCGCAATCGCTTCTGCAGCCGCTCCAGCGCCTGATCGAAACTGGCATTGGCATCGTCGTCGTTTCCGGTCGCCTCGATCACCATACCGGAATCGAGGTGAACGGAGCATTCGGTCCTGAAAATGCGCCCGTTTCGCGTCACCGTCACATTGCCGGAATAGCCGCCATCGAAGAATTTCTGCACGGCGTCGGCGATTGTCTGATCGATGCGTGAACGAAGCGCCTGACCGATATCGACGTTCTTGCCGGATATCTTCAGAGCCATATTGTCAAACGTCCAGCTGTGTTTATGCGGCGGCGTTTTAAGGCTTGTGTGGAACGCCAGCCGACGCGGGGCGGACGTGTAAGCGCCAAGGTCCGGGAAGTCAATGCAGGGTTCAAGGATGTGATCACCGTTGCCTCAGCGGATGCTCGCCGCCTGCTTTTCCCGGCGCCGCTCGACGGAGGAGGGAATGTGCATCAGATCACGGTATTTGGCGACCGTGCGCCGCGCGATCACGATGCCGGCCGGGCGAAGATGGTCGACGATCGCATCGTCAGAAAGGATCGCATCGGGCGGTTCATTGTCGATCAGTCTGCGGATGCGATGCTTGACCGCTTCGGCAGAATGACCATCACCGCCGCCGGTAGAGGGTACCGACGAGGAAAAAAAGTATTTCAGCTCAAAAATGCCGCGCGGCGTCGCCATATACTTGTTCGCCGTCGCCCGGCTGACAGTCGATTCATGCATGCCGATGCTTTCCGCGATCGTCCGCAGATTGAGCGGGCGCAGATGCGACACGCCATGGATGAGAAAGGCGTCCTGCTGGCGGATGATTTCGGCAGCAACCTTGAGGATGGTGCGGGCGCGCTGATCAAGGCTTTTCTCCAGCCAGGTCGCCTGCTGCATGCACTCGGTCATAAATTTCTTTTCGTCGTCCGATTCGAGCCGTCCGGCAATCTCGGCATAATAGACGCGATCGACCAGCACCCGCGGCAGCGTTTCGTCATTGAGTTCCAAGGCCCAGCCGCCGGTGGGAATCTGGCGGACAAAGATGTCGGGAACGACCACCTGCGGCCGGAATTCGGCGAAGGCTTGCGCCGGTTTAGGATTGAGTTCCCTGATTTCAGCAATCATCTCTTCAAGGTCATCACGGTCAACGCCACAACGGGCGCGAAGCGCGTCAATCCGGCGCGCGGCGAGCATGTCGAGATTGTCCAGCAGCGCCTGCATAGCCGGATCAAGGCGATCGCGCTCGGCGAGCTGCAGCGCCAGACACTCTTTAAGTGAACGGGCAAAGACGCCCGATGGCGCCAATTCCTGGCATTGCCGCAGTACCGATTCCACAACTTCCTGGCCGACGCCAAGCTTTTCCGCAATCTCAGACACCGGCGTGCCGAGATAGCCCGCATCGTCCAGATCGGCGAGCAGCGTCAAGGCGATCATCTGCATCGCCGGATCATGCATCGCCGCCGCGATCGCAGCCTCAATCGTTGCGACAAGGCTTTGCGATCCCGGCAGGTTCTCAAGCCAGCCGGACATTTCATTGTCGGATGCGGCAGCAGACCCGCCCGAAACACCGCCCGCTCCGCGTGGCACGCGACCACGGTCCAGGTTGCCGGCTCCGTCCGGCCAACCCTCGCCCGGGGCGCCGACGTCGGGGAACATGTCAGCGGCGCTCACGTCGATCGCGTTGGTCAGCGAATCCGTGGTTTCGCCCAGAGCATCGGGGAGATCGACGATCCCGGCATCCGGCATTTCAGTATCGGCGTCGTCAGAGGCAGCATCACCATGGCGTTCAAAAGCGGTATCGTCGCGCCGTGACAGAAGCGGGTTCTGTTGCAGCTCAATCTCAACGAAGTCAGCCAATTCAAGTGAGGACATCTGCAAAAGCCGGATTGCCTGCATAAGCTGCGGCGTGATGACCAGCGATTGCGTCTGCTTGATATGCAGTCTTGGCGACAACGCCATTGCTCTACGCCCAGCTATCCTGTTACCGCTCTTTCAGGCCATCGTTTGCGCGGCAGGGATGGACCTGCTTTTCCGGCTCATATGACGAACAATGGCATCGTTGGCCCGGTTTTTGCATGCGACCATAGTTCGCTGGTCGATCGTGTCAAAGACGGAACTGGTCTCCGAGGTAAACGCGCCGAACATCGGCATTGTCGACGATGTCGTTGGGCCGACCTTCGGTGAGCACCCTGCCGGAGTGAATGATGTAGGCGCGATCGATCAGACCGAGGGTCTCGCGAACATTGTGGTCGGTGATCAAAACGCCGATGCCGCGTCGGGTCAGGTGCCGAATCAGGTTCTGGATATCGCCGACGGCGATGGGATCAATGCCGGCGAACGGCTCATCGAGAAGCATGAAAGACGGCCGGCTTGCCAAAGCACGGGCGATTTCACAGCGTCTGCGCTCGCCGCCGGAAAGAGAAATCGCGGATGCCTTGCGCAGATGAGCGATGTGGAATTCGTCCAGCAAGGCATCGAGTTCGGTTTCGCGGCGCGCCCGGTCCGGCTCAATGATCTGCAGGACGGCGCGAATATTGTCCTCCACGGTAAGGCCACGGAAAATCGAGGCTTCCTGCGGCAGATAACCGATTCCGAGCCGCGCCCGCTGATACATCGGAAAGGCCGTGATGTCGTGGCCGTCCAGATCGATGCGGCCGCCATCGGGCCGGATCAGGCCGGTAATCATGTAGAACACAGTCGTCTTGCCGGCGCCGTTGGGACCAAGCAAGCCGACGGCCTCGCCACGACTGACGGCCAGTGAAACATCTTCAACAGCCAAATGGCTCTTGAAAGCCCGACGCAAGCCATGCGCAACGAGCCAGCCCTGTGCGCCGCCGGAAGTTACGACATCGGCGCTGGCGGCCGGGTGGGCCGCCGGGCCGGCTTTCGCTCCAGCCAAAAGCTTGCCGGAAGCCCTGCCCGCCCGGCCACGGCCCGGCCAGAGCGCGCGCAGGCGGTCAGCCAAAGCAGGCCGGCGGGTCGACCGCGGTGGAGCAAAATTGGCGCTGTCTTCGGTAATCTTGGTGTCCCCCAACGTCGGCAGAACCGGTTCGTCTGCGGCGCCCGGTCGTCAGTTTTTGTTCTTGGCGCGGCTCGGCGTCAGAATCGTCTGAACGCGATCGCCCTCCATGCGGGCCTTGCGCGATTTCAGGTCAACGACGAGCTTCTGGCCGCGGACTATGTTGTCGCCTTCGGTAAGCACGACATTGCCGGTCAGCGTAACCCGTTCCGACGCCATTTCGAATACCGCCTTGTCGCCGGATGCCGTCTGGCTGCCGGACTGGACAACGACGCGATTGCTGGCCTCAATCCGGCTGACACTCGAACCGGGTGTCGCGCCGGCCGCCTCGCCGGTATAAAAGACCCGCAATTGCGCAGTCTTGAGAACGGTTTCGCCCTGCCGGACCCGAACATTGCCGGCATAGACGGCGACTTTTTCCTTGTCCCGGACTTCCAGCCGGTCGGCCTCGATCTGGATGGGATCCTCCGAATCGGTGGAAAAGCCCTTGAACGCCTCGCCGAAACCCTGGGCGCCGGCATCGTCGACAAACAGGCTGCCGGCAAACAAGACCGCCAGAGCGAGCCCCGTCCTTCGCAGGTCTTGGATTTTCAAGACATTCATTGGATCTCTCCAGATGGTGCGGGCTCGTCCTTGGACGGGCTGGCCGACAGTGGGCTGGCCGATTGTCGCTTGGGCGGCATTAACCGCGTCTGAACACGGCCGCTGAGCACGATGACATTGCCACCATCGTTCGCCGTCATGGCGTCGGCGGTTGTCTCACTGTCCTCATAGAGGATCGTGACCGGGTTTTTGGTCGTCAGAGTCCCATTGCTAAAGTCGATATCGGCGTTTTTCATGCGGACACCGACGCCATCGTCGGAATCAAGCGCCAGACCGCCATAGAGCGCCAGCGTGCCACGGGTATTGTCATAGTCGCCGCCCTTTGCGCTGACGACGGCGCCGCCGCGACCCTCCACGGTGACTTCGGCGCGAATCCCTTCAAGCCTTACCTGGTTTGGCGAGGCCAGATTCTGGACGGCACGGTCGGCCGAAACCCGATATTTTCGGTTGTCGGTGTCGTAGCCGGTGAGAACGGGATGGTCCATGACGATGGCGTTTCGTTCGATCGTCGTGCGGGCAACGGTAAAATCGGGCCCGCCCGGCGCGGCAAGACGCGCCGCGACGATGAAGGCCAGCAAGGCGGCAACGCCGGCAACCGGCAGCGCCTTGCGCAGAAATGCGACATTGCGCGAATGCCGCTCGGCACTGGCGAACGCCGCACGGCGCTCGGCCGCACCATCAAGATAACCAGTCGTTACAGCCATGATCCGCCATGATGTCGGTCAGATGACATACTGGCGCAAGTGTGAGGATTTCGTCATCAAGGGCAAGGCCCGTCTGCCGGCCCGGGCACGGCCTCAGGAATGGGCGAAGATGTCGGTGTCGTCCCAGCCGAGAAGATCAAGATCGGCGCGTGTCGGCAGAAAGCCGAAACAGGCCTCAGCCAAACCGGTCCGGCCTTCGCGCGCCAACCGTTGCTCCAGCACATCCTTCATGCGGTGAAGATAGAGCACGTCGGAGGCGGCATAATCGCGCTGGGCATCGGTCAATTCCCCGGCGCCCCAATCCGACGATTGCTGCTGCTTCGACATTTCCACGCCGATGAGTTCACGGGCAAGGTCCTTGAGCCCATGGCGATCGGTATAGGTGCGGGTCAGGCGCGAGGCGATCTTGGTGCACCAGACCGGGCTCACCTCGACGCCAAATGCCTGTTTCAACACGGCCACGTCGAAGCGGGCAAAATGGAAGATCTTGACCCGGCCCGGATCAGTTAAAAGTGTCACCAGATTGGGCGCCTGCCTCTGGCCGGCGGCGATTTTGACGATATCCACGGTGCCATCGCCGGGCGAGAGCTGGACCAGGCATAGGCGGTCACGATGCGGCTTTAAACCCATCGTTTCGGTGTCGATCGCAACACTGCCGGGATAGTTTTCCAGATCGGGCAGATCGCCTTCGTGCACCCTGATTGTCACCGTGCCCGTCTCCCGATCCGCAATATGAATGCCCGCGAGTAAAATGGTGCCCAGGAGAGGACTCGAACCTCCACGCCCATACGGGCACTAGCACCTGAAGCTAGCGCGTCTACCAATTCCGCCACCTGGGCCTGAGCGCGGTCCAGTTAAGGCGTCGCTATCGGCGTGTCAATTGGCAAGCGCTGCCGGTCGGCGGTCATTCCGCTGCCCAGACCGGCGTGGTCACAAGCCGGCCAGCGGTACCGCGCCAACGCCGAAATCCGGCCGATCGGACAGCAGAAAATCTCTACTTAAACGATAAAAATAAGTAACACACAATTTATAGGCAGTAGAGGCGGCCGGTCGAGTCAGACATCAGCGGAAAAGCGATACGCTGAGGCTCGCTCAATTGAAAACCGGTACCGTATCCGTGCGGCGACGGACAGCAACCGATCACCAGCTGCCTGCAATCGCCGCCAAGCCTGATCCGTGACGGCAAAAGCGGACATTGAGACCGTCGCATTCGGCGACGGCGTCCTTGCCCATAACCGGCTGACGGCGGCGTTGTGTGTGCTCAACGGCATCGGCGGTTTCGTTCTGGATGAGCATCTTGCTGGCCAGTCGCCACAGCATATCGCCGCCAATCTGGCCGATCTCTTCGGGATCAAAAAAAGCGATGTTGAGCGAGATGTCGCGGCGCTTGCAGCCAAATGGCGCCAATCCAACCTTGTTATCGATGCCGAGCCGGCCGGCTTGCGCGAAACGGAGAGCCGGCCGCCGGTCGCCGACTTTCCGTGTGATCTGACGATTGCCTGCAACGGCGCACCGGCCCGTCTGCGCTGCGAGGAGCCGATCCTTGCCGGTCTCTTGGAGGCTGTTACTGCGCCGGCCAGGCATCCAGACGGTGGCGGCGGTCAGACTGTCGTCGATGTACTTTGCCGCGACGAGGTTTATACCTGCTGGGTCGATGGGCAGATAAAATGGTCCAACAGCGATCGCGCCCTTGCCCGCCACCTGGCCTTGCGTGAGGCCATCGCCGCCTCGCTTAAAGCAGCACCGCCGGCGGCCATTTTGCATGCTTCGGGGATATCGCTGGGCGGCGAGGGCGTCGTCATGGCGGCACTCAGCGGATCGGGCAAGACGACGCTGGCCTGCGGCCTGGTCGCGGTCGGCGGAAAGCTGATTTCCGATGACCTTCTGCCGCTCGACGCTGACGGCGAGACCCTGGCGCCAGTGCCTTTCGCAATAAGCGCCAAA
>CALZIL010000063.1 GCA_945787495.1 uncultured Afifella sp.
GATGCGCCATGCTGTGGTGGTGTGCTTCGCCGTTTGCCGGGCCCGAGAGTGAAGGACTGGAAGCCCAAAACCGCCGCAACGGGGCGCCGGATGGCGCACGTTTAAAGTTCGGCAGCGTCTTTCGGCGCCCCGACCTCTCGTATCACTCCGGGCCGCAAGGCGGCGGAGGGTTTTGGCGTGGCTGCCATGCACCTGCCGTGATCTGCCTTGATCAAGCGGTTCAGTCGGTTAGGTTGCAAAAGATGCCGGCTCGCAAAGGCCGCAAGTGAAATGCCAAAACGAAGGGCAGGGGTGAAACGGCCATGGCCGAGTCCTACGACATAATCATTATCGGTGGCGGGCCGGGCGGCTATGTTACCGCCATCCGCGCCGCCCAGCTTGGCCTCAAGGCTGCCGTCGTGGAGCGCGAACATCTCGGCGGCATCTGTCTCAACTGGGGCTGCATACCGACCAAGGCGCTGTTGCGCTCCGCCGAAATCTACCACTACATGCAGCATGCCGCCGATTACGGCCTGAGCGCGGAGAAAGTCGGCTTCGATGCCGGCGCCATCGTCAAGCGCTCGCGCGGCGTCTCCGGCCAGCTCAACAACGGCGTCGGGTTCCTGCTCAAGAAGAACAAGGTCGACGTCATCTGGGGCGAGGCCAAGATCACCAAAGCCGGCGAGGTCACCGTCGCCAAACCGGCCAGGAAAGCCATGGAGCCGGCCCATCCGGCGCCGAAGGGAACGCTTGGCGAGGGCGCCTACAAGGCCAAGCACATCATCGTTGCGACCGGCGCCCGGCCGCGCGTGCTGCCCGGCATCGAACCCGACGGCAAGCTGGTCTGGACCTATTTTGAGGCGATGGTGCCGGACAAGATGCCGAAATCGCTGCTGGTCATCGGCTCCGGCGCGATCGGTATCGAATTCGCCTCCTTCTACCGCACCATGGGCGTCGAAGTGACAGTGGTGGAAGTGCTGCCGCAGATCCTGCCCATTGAAGATCACGAAATCGCCGCGCTGGCGAGGAAACGCTTTGAGAAGGCCGGCATTGCCATCCACACCGACGCCAAGGTGACCAAGCTCGACAAGGGTGCGGACAATGTCACCACGACGATCGAACTGAAGGACGGCAAAAGCGAGAGTATGACGGTCGACCGGGTGATTTCCGCCGTCGGCGTTACCGGCAATGTCGAAGGGCTCGGCCTGGAGGAGCTTGGCGTCAAGAGCGACCGCGGCACGGTTCTCATCGACGGTTTCGGCCGCACCAATGTCGCCGGCATCTATGCCATCGGCGATGTCGCCGGTCCGCCCATGCTGGCCCACAAGGCCGAGCATGAGGGCGTCATCTGCGTTGAGAAGATCGCCGGGCTGGACGTTCATGCCATGGACAAGGCGAAGATCCCCGGCTGCACCTATTGCCACCCGCAGGTCGCCTCCGTCGGCATGACCGAAAATGCCGCCAAGGAGGCCGGCCGCAAGGTCAAGATCGGGCGTTTTCCGTTCATCGGCAATGGCAAGGCGATCGCGCTGGGCGAGCCGGACGGTCTGGTCAAGACGATATTCGACGCTGGCACCGGCGAGCTTCTCGGCGCCCATATGGTCGGCGCGGAAGTGACCGAGCTGATCCAGGGCTTTGTCGTTGCCATGAATCTGGAAACGACCGAAGCGGAGCTGATACACGCAATCTTCCCGCATCCGACGTTATCGGAGATGATGCATGAAAGCGTGCTCGACGCTTATGGCCGGGTCATTCACACATGAGGGGCACACATGATGGGCTGCCGCGCCCAACGGCTGCAATTGAGCCGATCGCTTGACGCTCGCGGCCGCGTTGGCCACCTATAGGCGAAAAAATTGACAGACTCAGATAAGTTACCGGCGCCGCATTGCGGCAAAACAGGAATGATTGGACTTAAATAAGGAGCAGCGAAATGGTCGGAGTTGGTTGGATCATGACGATCATTATCGGCGGGTTGGCTGGTTGGATCGCTGAAAAGGTGATGAAGGCGGACCATGGCCTTTTCAGGAATGTCCTGCTTGGCGTGCTCGGCGCGGTCATTCTCAACGCCTTGCTGATCAATCTGACGGGCAGCGCCTTCGGCGGATTTTTCGGACAACTGATCACCGCGGTGATCGGTGCCTGCATCCTGATCTTCGGCTATCGGGCCGTTAAGGGCCGCAGCTGACGTCGTTATCGGCGCCAGGAGAATTCATGGCCCAGGTCACCCTCATCGACACTGTCAGTCCCGCAGCGGATGGCGCGGCGCGTCCGCGCCATCCGGAAAAGGCACACCGGCCCGATGCGCCGGTCAAGCGCAAGCCCGCCTGGATCCGCGTCAAGGCGCCGGGCTCGCCGGTCTGGGCCGAGACCCGCAAGATCGTCCGCGACAACAACCTCGTCACGGTCTGCGAGGAGGCCAGCTGCCCGAATATCGGTGAGTGCTGGTCGCAGCGCCACGCCTCCTTCATGATACTCGGCGACACCTGCACCCGCGCCTGCGCCTTCTGCAATGTGCGCACCGGCATGCCCGGCCCGGTTGACGACGCCGAGCCGGAAAATGTCGCCGATGCCGTTGCCAGGATGGGTCTTGAGCATGTCGTCGTCACATCGGTCGATCGCGACGATCTCGATGATGGCGGCGCCGGTCATTTCGCCCGGGTGATCACGGCGATCCGCACCCGCGCGCCGGCTACGACGATCGAGGTGCTGACGCCTGATTTCCTGCGCAAGGATGGCGCGCTGGAGACGGTCGTTGCCGCCCAGCCGGACGTCTTCAACCACAATCTGGAGACGGTGCCCTCGCTCTATCTGACCGTTCGTCCCGGCGCCCGTTATTTCCACTCCATTCGTCTGCTGCAGAAGGTCAAGGAGCTCGATGCCGGCATGTTCACCAAATCCGGCATCATGGTCGGGCTGGGCGAGAGCCGCAACGAGGTGCTGCAGGTCATGGACGATTTGCGCTCCGCGGATGTCGATTTCCTCACCATCGGCCAGTATCTGCAGCCGACGCGCAAGCATCATGCCGTTGCCGATTTCATTACGCCGGACGCCTTCAAGGCCTATGAGACGACGGCCTATGCCAAGGGTTTTCTGCTCGTCTCCGCCAGCCCGCTGACGCGCTCCTCGCACCACGCCGGCGAGGATTTCGCCCGCCTGCGCGCGGCCCGCGAAAGTCGCGCGGCATAAAAGCCTCATTTCGGAACAACGGGCGGTTCCATGCCGCAATTCGAGACGACGCACCGTGTCGCCCATTCCGCCCAGGCGATGTTCAATCTTGTCGCCGATGTGGAAGCCTATCCGCAATTCGTGCCTTTGTGCGAGCGGCTGGTCGTGCGCGCGCAGCGCGAAGAAGGCGAAAAACGGATCCTCGTTGCCGATATGACGATCGGCTACAAGATGATCCGCGAAACATTTACCAGCCAGGTGACGCTCGACCGTCCGGCGCTGCTGATCCGCGCCGATTATCTCGATGGCCCGTTCCGGTTCATGGAGAACCTCTGGACCTTTGTCCCGGCCGGTGAGGGGCAAAGCGATATCGGATTTCACATCGCCTATGAGTTCAAGAGCCGGGCTTTCGGCATGCTGATGGGTGCGATGTTCGACCGCGTGTTCCGGACCTACTCCGATGCATTTGAGAAGCGCGCCGATGTCATCTACGGCAAGTCGGAGGCAGCGCGGGAAGGCAAACCTTAAGACCTTTTTGATAGGCGGTTCTGGATTTTTCGCAGAAAGAAATCAGGTCCAGATCATGTCCATGCCAGTGCAGCAGACGGTATCGCCTGCCAACACGGCCCGTCCAGTCGGGCTCGCCGGCACGCTTGTTCTGTTCGGCGCGACCTTGTTCCTCAGCGCGCTTCTTCTGTTCTCCGTGCAGCCGCTTTTTGCCAAGATGGTGCTGCCACGGCTTGGTGGCACGCCGGCGGTCTGGTCCGTCGCCATGGTTTTTTTCCAGGCCATGCTGCTCGCCGGTTACGCCTATGCCCACGCCATCGTACGGTTTGCCGGTCTGACCGCTGGTTTTGTGATTCATATTGCCGTACTGGCGATTGCCGTGATCTGGCTGCCGTTCCAGATCGCGTCCGGCTTCGAACAGCCGCCGGAATCCGGCGTCGCCTTTTGGCTGCTCGTGTTGTTTTTCGTTTCCATCGGCGTGCCGTTCTTCGCCGTTTCGGCCAATGCGCCACTACTCCAGGCGTGGTTTTCCAGGACTGGACACCGCCATGCCCATGATCCCTATTTTCTCTATGGCGCCAGCAATCTCGGCAGTTTTTTCGCCCTGTTGTCCTACCCTGTTTTGTTTGAGCCGGCATTTGCGGTCGGTGAACAGTCGCAATTGTGGTTCGCCGGATATATAGCGCTGGGCATTGGCGTCGCCATTTGCGGGCTTGCCGCTCGGTCGCTGTCCAACAGCCGGACCAATGCGGCGGACCAGGATACGCCGGCGGTTGCGACGCCACGGCCGGTGCCAACGGCACGGTCGAGGGTGAGCTGGATTGCCTTTGCGTCCATTCCTTCCGCTCTACTTGTCGCCGTCACCGCGCACATCTCGACCAATGTCGCCGCGGCGCCGTTTTTATGGGTCATGCCGCTGGCGCTGTTCCTGCTGACATTCGTCATAACTTTTCAGCGCCGGCCGATTATCCCGCATCGCTGGATGCGCGCTGCGCTGCCGATCACGACCGTCGCTGCCTCGGTCTCGTTGATGGGTTATCTGCCAATTGGCATCGTTGTTGAAACGGCAATCCACCTGGTTGCCTTTTTCGTCGCCGCCATGATCTGCCACGGCGAACTCATCGCCCGCCGGCCGGACGCATCGCATCTGACGGAATTCTATCTGGCCATGTCGCTGGGCGGCGTCCTCGGTGGCGCGTTCACGACGCTGCTTTCGCCGGTCATTTTCACCACGGTCCTGGAATATCCGATCCTGATCGGCGCAGCTTTGGTGGCCATGCCGGAAATGCGGGCACTGATTGGCCGCCGACCGGTGATCGTCGCCCCGGCCGTGCTGATTGTCGCCATCGCGCTGTGGTCGGGCGGCAGAAGCGTCATTGACCGCGATCGCAGCTTCTTCGGCGTCCTGACCGTTTCAATCAGCCCCGACGGACGCCATGCGATCCTGATCCACGGCACCACCATCCATGGCGCCCAGCGCATCTCCGACATGGCGGCAAGTGCCGGCCGGCCGGAACCGCTGACCTATTACACCGCCGAAGGTCCGCTGGCCTCCGCCATCACCGGTCATCGCGACCGGCTAGGCCGGCCCGTCAATGTCGGCGTTGTCGGCCTTGGTGCCGGCAGCTTGGCCTGTTACGCCGGCCAAGGCGATAATTGGCGCTATTACGAGATCGATCCGGCGGTCGTCCGTGTCGCCGCCGATCCGCAGCGTTTCCGCTATTTGTCAGCCTGTACGCCGGACGCGCCGATCATTGTCGGCGATGCCCGCCTGACGGTCATGCGCGAACCGGACGGCCTGTTCGACGTACTGGTGATCGATGCCTTTTCCTCCGACGCCATTCCCGTGCATTTGATGACGCGCGAAGCGATCACCGGATATTTCTCCAAACTGGCGCCCGGCGGCATCCTCGTCATGCACATTACCAACCGTTACATGGAGCTGCGCAGTATCCTTGCGGCAATCGCGGCAAGCGAAAGACTGGCCGGCGCCGGATTGTTGCACCATCGATCCGCCGCGGAAATCAAAGCGCTGCGCACCACGTCCGAGGCCGTCGTGCTGGCCCGCTCGCCGGACGATATCGGACAATTCGTTGATAGCGGCTGGCAGCCATTCGACGCCAGGACCGCTGGCGGCGTTCGGGCGTGGACGGATGACTATTCCAACATCATCGCGGCGATCATGCGGCATCACAACGGAAAGCCGCCGCTATAAGAGCGCGCCGATAAGCGCGAATGCACGGCGCACGGTCAGCAGTCTGATGTCCCGCCGCGACCGGTCACCGAAAAGCTGCTTGTCCTGGACAAGGTCGCCGCCACGCCGCGCCACGGCCAGATGGACCAGACCGACCGGCTTGTCCGCCGTTCCACCGCCAGGACCGGCAATGCCGGTAACGGCAATTGCGATAGCAGCGGGCGAGGCGGCTAGAACGCCCTCCGCCATAGCCCGCGCCACCGGTTCGCTGACCGCGCCATCGACGTCGATCAACGCCTCCCGCACACCGAGAAGATCGGTCTTGGCCTGGTTGGAATAGGTCACGAAACCGCGCTCCACGACATCCGACGATCCCGGCACCTCCGTCAGAATCGCCGCAATCAACCCGCCGGTGCAGGATTCCCCGGTCGCCAAGGTCACACCGGCCGTCCGGCATCGGTCAATGAGCACCGCGGCTTCGCCCGTCAAGGTATCGAAGGTCAATCTATCGGAGGCGACGCCTGTCATAGTGCCGGGAGCTGTATCGTCGCCGTCGCCAGCGCCGCGACCCCTTCGCCGCGCCCGGCAAAGCCGAGGCGCTCGCTTGTCGTACCCTTGACGCTGACCCGGCGCGGGTCGATGCCGGCAATCGTTGCGATCGCCTGACGCATGGCCTCCCGGTGCGGGTCGATCTTAGGCGCCTCACAGATGACGGTCACGTCGAGATTGTTGATCCGGCCACCGCGCGCTTCAAGCCGGGCAATCGCCTCACGCAGAAAGATCGCCGAATCCGCGCCGCGCCAGTTTGGGTCGGAGGGCGGAAAATGGTGGCCGATATCACCTTCGCCGAGCGCGCCGTAAAGCGCGTCCGTCAAGGCGTGCAGGGCGGCATCGGCGTCGGAATGTCCCTTCAGCCCGCGTGTATGGGGGATTTTAACGCCGCACAACATGACGTGATCGCCTGGTACCAGGGCATGGACGTCAAAGCCTTGTCCGGTCCAGGTTTCCATGGATTTTGAGACCATCGCCTCTGCATAGCGGAAATCGTCAGGGTCCGTCAGCTTGATATTGCGGCGGTCGCCGCAAACGGTGCGGACCGCCAGCCCGGCATGGGCGGCGACTGCGTCATCGTCGGTCAGATCCGTCTGATCGGCCGCGGCGGCACGGTGGGCGTCAAGGATGGCGGTGAAATCAAATCCCTGCGGTGTCTGTGCCAGATGAAGACCGGAACGGGAAACGGTTTCGACGACCCGCTCCGCCTCGGCCCGCTTTACGGTCTCCGAAATGGCAAGGACCGGTATCGCGCCGGCATCGGGGCGGATCGCCGAGCAAACTGCCGTGATAAGATTTTCGCAAACGAAGGGCCGCGCGCCATCGTGAATGAGCACCTGATCCGGTATCGAGGGCGATTGCGCCAGATGCTCAAGACCGGCGAGCACCGACGCTTGCCGCGTTTCACCGCCGAACACCGGCGGCAGAAGTTTTTCATGATCGGCTGCGGCTTGACGGTATAGCGGTTCGTCGTCGCGATGAATGACGACGAGCACGGCATTGATGCGTGGATGACCGGTGAAGGCTTCGACCGTTCGGGCCAGAACGGTTTTTCCAGCCAATGGTTCAAATTGCTTTGGACCCGGGCGCTCGGCCCGGACGCCGCGACCGGCGGCGACGATCAAGGCCGCAATTCTGTGCTGTTTGCTGGTATCGGGCATGGTGGAATGTCGAATGTGTCAAAGCCTGCTCATAGCATAGCGATTTCGCGCCGTCCGCCCCTGTTGCCCGTAGTGCTATGACTACAATATAAGCAGCTGGACAAGTGCCCGTTTTTTGTTCAATCAGCCATGACCGCTAACAATCCACCAATCATGATCGATCGGGTGACAATCCCGCGCCGCGCCTTTCTGGCGCCGATGTCGGGCGTTTCCGATCTGCCGTTCCGCCGGCTGGCGGCCCGTTTTGGTGCCGGGCTGGTTTTCTCCGAAATGGTCGCTGGAGAGGAGGTTGCGCGCGGCTCTGAGGAGGCGCGATTGCGGGCGGAAGGTGAGGGGTTGGCGTGTCACGTTGTGCAACTGGCCGGCCGCGACGCCGACGCCATGCGCCAGGGCGTCAGGATCGCCGAGGCCGCCGGCGCTGCGATCATCGACATCAATATGGGTTGTCCGGCCAAGCGCGTCATCAACGGCTATGCCGGCTCCGCCCTGATGCGCGATCTCGATCATGCGCTCCGGTTGATCGACGCGACCATCTCGGCGGCATCGGTGCCGGTGACGCTGAAGATGCGCCTGGGCTGGGATGCTGGTTCGATCAACGCGCCGGAACTTGCTGCAAGAGCGGAGGACGCCGGCATCGCCATGGTCAGCGTGCACGGTCGCACGCGCTGCCAGTTCTACAAGGGCGCGGCGGACTGGGCGGCGATCAAGGCCGTCAAGCAAGCGGTATCGATCCCCGTTATCGCCAATGGTGATCTGACCGATCCGTTTGCCGCACCGGGCATGCTGGCCCGCTCCGGCGCCGATGCGGTGATGATCGGCCGCGGCGCCTATGGACGGCCATGGATTGTCGGCCAGGCTGCTGACGTACTGGCCGGCAAGACGCCGGTCGCCGATCCTGACGGCGACGAGCTTCTGGCCATCGTCCTGGAGCATTACGATGCTATCTTGAGCCATTACGGCCTGGTTCCGGGCATCCGCGTCGCCCGCAAGCATCTTGGCTGGTATCTGCACGGCCTTGGCAAGCACCCGGGCATTGCCGGCTTGCGACGCGCCACCCTGACGGGCGTCGATCCTGCCGCCGTTCGGCAGGCCCTGACGGCGGCGTTTTCACTCGCTGCGGAAAGAGCGGTGGCATGAGCCTTCCCGCGCACCATGACGCTGTCAGTTCAACAAGTTCGGCGATCCTCAACGCGCTTCCCCATCCGGTTGTGCTGGTTGATGCGGACGATGCGATCACCGGCGCCAATCAGGCTGCCGAACAGTTCCTGCAGGCCGGTGCCGCGGTGCTCAACCGCCACAAGCTCGATCATTTCATCCCCTTCGGCAGTCCGATATTCGGCCTTCTGGAGCAGGTCCGGGCGCGCCGATCGACGGTGACCGAATACCGCGTCGACATCAGCTCGCCACGCATTGGCGCTGACCGTGTCGTCGACATTTACGCTTCGCCTGTCGCTGAACATCCGGGCCACGTCACCATCATGTTCCTGCCGCGCTCGGTGACTGAAAAGATCGACCGCCAGCTGACCCACCGTGGCGCCGCGCGATCCGTCACTGGTCTGGCGGCGATGTTGGCGCATGAGATCAAGAACCCGCTATCGGGTATTCGCGGTGCGGCTCAGCTTCTGGAAGCAGGTGCCGATGAAAATGACCGGACGCTGACCCGGCTCATCTGCGATGAGGCCGACCGCATTGTCGGTCTCGTTGACCGCATGGAGGTTTTTGCCGACGACCGGCCGGTGCCGCGCGAACCGGTCAATATCCATGTCGTGCTCGGCCGCGTGAAAACCCTGGCGGCCTCCGGCTTTGCCCGCGGCGTCCACATCAGGGAGGATTATGACCCGTCCCTGCCGCCAATTCATGCTAACCGCGACCAGCTCATTCAGGCCTTCATTAATCTTGTGAAGAACGCCGCAGAATCTGTTGCCGAACAAGATAATCAGGAGATTGTTTTTCAAACCGCTTTTCGACCGGGCATTCACCTTTCCGTGCCTGGCAGCGCCAGCAAGGTCAGTCTGCCGCTGGAAATTTCGGTCACCGACAACGGGCCGGGCGTTCCCGACGACATGCAGCCCTATCTGTTCGATCCCTTTGTGACCTCCAAGGCCAACGGCAGCGGTCTCGGACTGGCTCTGGTCGCCAAGATCATTGGCGACCATGGCGGCGTGATTGAATGCAAATCAAAGCCGCACAAGACGACGTTCCGCATGCTGATGCCGGTCCATTCCGGCCCCGTCGAGTCGGGCATGGCGGGCGAAACCGATGTCGGAGACCTGCCATGATCCCCGGAGGCCTGCCATGATCAAAGGCACCATTCTCGTCGCCGACGATGATGCAGCGATCCGTACAGTGCTCAACCAGGCGCTGTCGCGCGCCGGCTATACGGTGCGCCTGACCTCCAATGCCGCAACTTTGTGGCACTGGGTGGCGGAAGGCGAGGGCGACCTGATCGTCACAGATGTGGTGATGCCCGATGAGAACGCCTTCGATCTGTTGCCGCGCATCAAGCGGGCCCGGCCGGATCTGCCGATCATCGTCATGAGCGCCCAGAACACCTTCATGACGGCGATCAAGGCGTCGGAGAAGGGCGCCTATGAATACCTGCCCAAGCCCTTCGATTTAAAGGAACTGATCGCCATTGTCGGCCGCGCCATGAGCGAACCGCGCGGCGGTGCCGCCACGCCGGTCGAGGACGAGCAGGTCGAGGCCATACCGCTGGTCGGCCGTTCCGCCGCGATGCAGGACATCTACCGGATGCTGGCGCGGCTGATGCAGACCGATCTGACGGTCATGATTTCCGGCGAATCCGGCACCGGCAAGGAACTGGTCGCCCGCGCGCTGCACGATTACGGCAAGCGCCGCAACGGCCCTTTCGTCGCCGTCAATATGGCGGCGATCCCGCGTGAACTCATTGAATCAGAGCTTTTCGGCCACGAGCGCGGCGCTTTCACTGGCGCCCAGACGCGGGCCTCCGGTCGCTTTGAACAGGCGGAAGGCGGTACACTTTTTCTCGATGAGATCGGCGATATGCCGATGGATGCGCAAACCCGCCTCCTGCGGGTCCTGCAACAGGGCGAATACACCACCGTCGGCGGCCGCACGCCGATCCGCACCGATGTTCGGATTGTTGCCGCGACCAACAAGGATCTGCACCAGCAAATCCGTCAGGGTTTGTTCCGCGAGGATCTGTTTTTCCGGTTGAACGTTGTGCCGGTTCGACTGCCGCCGCTGCGCGAGCGCGCCGACGATATCCCCGATCTGGTGCGGCATTTCCTCTCCCGGGCCGAGAGCGAAGGCTTGCCGGTCAAGACCATCGACGCCGATGCGCTTCAGGCGTTGCAGCTTTATCGCTGGCCGGGAAACATACGCGAACTGGAAAATTTGATCCGCCGCCTGACGGCGCTTTATCCGGGTGAGACCATTGCCGCCGCCTTGATCGATGCTGAACTCAATCCGCTGCAGCCGAGCGCACCGGAAAATCCAATATCGGATGAAGAAACCCTGCGCGGCGCCGTCGAGCAGTATCTGTCATATTATTTTGCCGGTTTCGGCGATGATCTTCCGCCGCCGGGTCTTTATCACCGTGTTTTGCGCGAAATCGAGTTACCGCTGATCGCCGCCGCCCTCGGAGCAACCCGCGGCAATCAGATCCGCGCTTCCGACTTGCTGGGGCTAAACCGCAACACTCTGCGCAAGAAAATCCGCGATCTGGACCTGCAAGTGGTGCGTGGTCAGCGCTGACCTGTTTTTCGCCTGATTTGTGGCATAATCGTCACGGCTGTTGCGTGAATGCATCTGATTTGGCACCATCGGATCGGCAATGCTTGCGAACCAGGATCGGCTGAACACGATGACCTTGACCGCTGCGGACGAACCGCAAATCGGCCAACGCGACACCGCTTTCCGCGAGCACAACCGAATCGCACGCGCTATCGGCCTTCTGGTCGTACTGATTGCGCTGGCGGCCTCGGCGGGTTCGTTCCTCGTTTTGACCGGCGGCACCCAAATTGAACCGACACCGTCGGTCGTTCGCAATGCCGGCATCATCAACGGCATTGTCGTTTTCGGACTTATCGCCGTTCTTGGCTATGAAGCTTATGGCCTGTGGCTGGCGCGTCAACGTGGCCGCGCCGCCGCCCGCTTGCATGTGCGTATCGTCGCTCTTTTTTCCATCGTTGCCGCGCTTCCCGCGATCCTTGTTGCGATCATTGCCTCCATCACGCTCGACAAGGGCCTCGACCGCTGGTTTTCAGATCGCACCCTGGCGATCATCGACACCTCCCGCAACGTTGCCCAGGCCTATATCGCGTCGCGACCGCGCCGTGATTTTGGAAGGCAAGACCCGGACCAATCTCGCCGTGCCGCCGCCGCCGGAAAAAATCTTCACCGAAGCCGATAAGGGTGATCCCTCGCTGATCGCGCCTGGAACGACCAACCTCGTCGGCGGCGTGCTCAAGCTGGCCAATTTCGACGACGTCTACCTTTATCTTGCCCGTCCAATCGACCCGCGCGTCACGCGTCACGTCAGGCTGACCAATGAAAATGCCGAGGAATACCGCAAGCTTCTGGAAAACCGCTTCGGCGTCCAGGTCGCCTTCGCCATACTCTTCGTCGGTATGGCGCTGGTTGTCTTCTTGTCCGCGATATGGATTGGCCTCGGCTTCGCAAATCGGCTTGTTGCGCCCATCCGGCGCCTGATTTCCGCTGCCAGTGACGTCTCCACGGGCAATCTCGACGTACAGGTGCCGGTCCACGGCGCCACCGGCGACATCGCCTCGCTGGCTGACACGTTCAACACCATGACCAGCCAGCTGAAAACCCAGCGCAACGACGTTTTGACCGCCAATACGCAGCTTGATGAAAGGCGACGTTTTACCGAAGCGGTGCTGTCGGGCGTATCGGCCGGGGTGATCGGCCTCGATCCGGCGGGCAAGGTCACGCTGGCCAACGAGCCGGCTCTGGTGGCTTTGGGGCTGCAGGAATCGGATCTGATCGACCAGCGCCTTGCCGATCTGGTGCCCGAATTCACTACGCTTATCGACGAGGTTCGGTTGCGCGGCCGCGGACCGGCACTGGGTCAGGTCCAGCTGGCCGGCGCAGGCGGCCAGCGCACTCTCAACGTTCAGGTGACGCAGGAATGGGCCGACCACAGCGACGATGGCATGGTGGTGACGCTGGATGACATCACCGATCTTGTGGGTGCCCAGCGGCGGTCGGCTTGGGCCGATGTGGCACGCCGCATCGCCCATGAGATCAAGAACCCGCTGACGCCGATTCAGCTGTCGGCGGAAAGGCTGAAACGCCGCTACGGATCGCGCATTGCCGAAGACGACCGCGGTGTATTCGATCAATGCACCGATACCATCGTTCGTCAGGTCGGAGATATTCGCCGCATGGTCGATGAATTCTCCGCCTTTGCCCGCATGCCCAAGGCCGTCATGGAATACCGTGACCTCCGCGAGGTCGTGCGTGAAGCCGTATTTCTGCAGGAAGTAGGCAATCCCGATATCCGCTTCCAGCTTGACAGCCCGCCCGATCCCGTCATGGCACGGGTTGACCATCGTCTCGTGACTCAGGCGCTGACGAACATCGTCAAGAACGCCACCGAGGCAATCGAGGCAGTGCCACAGGCCGAGCGCGAAGCTGGCCTGATCGTGATCCGGATTCGGCCGCAGGAGGACACGGCGATCATCGAAGTGGAAGATAACGGCAAGGGATTGCCCAAGCATGATCGAGACAGCCTGCTTGAGCCTTATATGACGACCCGCGAGAAGGGCACCGGGCTCGGCTTGGCGATCGTCCGCAAGGTTATGGAAGAGCACGGCGGTACGATCGACCTGCTTGACGCGGTGCCGGCGGAAAATGGCAATCGAGGCGCTGTGGTGCGACTGACCTTTCCCGATGGGAAGGTGACGGTCAGCGACGCTGACGAAGGTGCTCAATCCGGTGAGGGTATGGATGTGAGGGAGGTGGTCTAGCCCATGGCAACCGATATTCTGGTCGTCGATGACGAAGCCGACATCCGTGACCTCGTTTCCGGCATTCTGGAAGACGAAGGCCATGGAACCCGGGCAGCCGGCAACAGCGATTCAGCGCTGGCTGCCATAGCAGCGCGCCGCCCGAGCCTGGTGTTTCTCGACATCTGGCTGCAGGGCAGCCGGCTTGACGGACTGGCGCTCCTCGATGTCATCCATGAGCAGCATCCGGATTTGCCGGTGGTCATCATTTCCGGCCATGGCAACATCGAAACAGCGGTCTCGGCCATCAAGCGCGGTGCTTATGACTACATTGAAAAGCCATTCAAGGCGGACCGGCTTGTGCTGCTCGCCGACCGGGCGCTGGAAGCCTCCAGGATGCGCAAGGAAATTGCCGATCTGAAGCACAAGTCCGGCGAGATCATCGGTCTGATCGGCTCGTCGAGCGCGATGAATCAATTGCGCGGTGCCATCGAGCGCATCGCGCCGACCAACAGCCGGGTCATGATTTTCGGCCCATCCGGCGCCGGCAAGGAACAGGTTGCACGCGCCATACATGCGGCTTCATCGCGGGCGCAAGGGCCGCTCGTGGCTCTCAATGCGGCGGCCATTACGCCGGAGCGGATGGAACATGAGCTGTTCGGCACCGAAACCGTCAACGGGTCCGGTGGCAAGGTCGGTGCGCTTGAGCAGGCGCATGGCGGCACCTTCTATCTTGATGAAATCGCCGATATGCCGCGCGAAACACAAAACAAGATCCTGCGCGTTCTTGTCGACCAGACCTTTGAGCGCGTCGGCGGCTCCACCAATGTCACGGTCGATGTCAGAATCCTCTCATCGACGGCGCGTGACCTTGAGGTGGAGATCAATGAGGGCCGCTTGCGTGAAGATCTTTTCCATCGCCTGAACGTGGTTCCGCTACGTGTGCCCTCGCTGGCTGAACGCCGCGAAGATATTCCCCAACTGGTGGCCCATTTCGTCGAGCAGGTTTCCGTGTCAGCCGGGCTTCCGGTCCGCGGGATCGGCGATGACGCCATGGCTGTTCTCCAGGCGCATGACTGGCCAGGCAATCTGCGCCAGCTGCGCAACAATGTTGAGCGGTTGATGATTTTGGCGCGCGGCGATCCGGAAGCAACGATATCGGCCGAGATGCTGCCGCCGGAGATCGGCGAGATTCTTCCTGCCACGCCGGCGCAGGGTGCGGCGCAAATCATGTCGCTGCCGCTTCGTGAAGCACGGGAAGTGTTTGAACGCGAATATCTTCAGGCGCAGATCAATCGCTTTGGCGGAAATATTTCGCGCACCGCCGAATTTGTCGGCATGGAGCGATCGGCCCTGCACCGCAAACTGAAAAGTCTCGGCGTCTAGGTCGCGGGCTTGTAGATAGGGCTGCCATTAGGGCGCAGGGGGACACCAGGGCGATGCGTGTTATCATTTGCGGAGCGGGCCAGGTTGGATCCGGCATCGCCGAAAAACTGTCGGCGGAAAACAATGATGTAACGGTGGTTGATACATCAACTCGGCTGGTCAACAGGATCCGCGACACGCTCGACGTGCGTGGTTTTGTCGGCCACGGCGCGCATCCCGACGTGCTGGCCCGGGCCGGCGCCGGCGAAGCCGACATGATCGTCGCCGTCACGCTTTATGACGAAGTCAACATGGTTGCATGCCAGGTCGCCCATTCGCTTTTCAACGTGCCGACCAAGGTCGCCCGTGTGCGCGCGCAAGGGTATCTGGCCAAACATTACCGCAACCTGTTTTCCCGCGAGCACATGCCGATCGACGTCATTATTTCGCCTGAAGTCGAAGTCGGTGAAATGGTTCTGCGGCGGCTGGCCCAGCCGGGTGCGATCGAGACTATACCCTTTGCCGACGACAAGGTGACGGTGCTCGGCATTGCGTGTGACGATGATTGCCCGATCATCGACACGCCGCTGCGCCAGCTGACGGAGCTGTTTCCCGACCTCACGGCGACGGTTGTTGGTATCCTGCGCAATGACAGCCTTTTCGTGCCGCGATCGGCCGATCAGATGATGGCCGGCGACATCGTCTATGTGATGACATCGACCGAACGCGTGAAGCGCACGCTCACCATATTCGGCAAGGAAGAGCAGACCGGCTCGCGGATCCTGATCGCCGGCGGCGGCAATATCGGCCTCTATGTGGCCGAAAATCTTGAACAGCGCAGCAGCCGGGCAAAGATCAAGATTATCGAGCTCAGCCATCCGCGGGCTGTCGAGATTGCCGAACGCCTCGATCGGACGGTCGTGCTGAACGGTTCGGCCATGGACGCTGCGATTCTGCACGAAGCCGATATCGGCGAGGTCGACACGATGGTTGCGCTGACCAACGACGACAAGGTCAACATCCTGTCCTGTGTCATGGCCAGGAAACTTGGCGCCCGTCGAAATCTTTGCTTGTTGAACGATGCAGCCTTTCCACCACTGGCTGGCACGATGGGGATTGACGCTGTTATCAATCCCCGGTCCGTGACAATCTCGCGGATCCTGCAGCATGTCCGGCGCGGGCGCATTCAGACCGTCCACACCATCCAGGACGGGGCGGCCGAGGTGATCGAGGCCGAAGCTCTTGAAACCTCGCCGCTGGTTGGCCGGCCTCTGCGCTCGCTTGATCTGCCGGGCGGCATGCGGATTGGCACCATCGTGCACAAGGGAGAGGTGATTACGCCGACAGGTGAAAGCCAGATCGCCCCCGGTGACAGGTTCATCATATTCGCGACCGCCGACCAGGTTCCAAAAGTGGAGCAGATGGCGCGTGTCAGTCTTGAATATTTCTGAGCGGTTCTGAAGCAGCGCAATGTCGGCCGTAATCCGCCATTTGGCGATCGTGCTGATCGGGCTTTCCGTCCTGATGGTCTTGCCGGCCTTGATGGCGCTTGCCGATGCGGACCGGTCTGCCGCAGCGGCCTTTATCACGCCAGCGATTTTGATCGCCGGTCTGGCAGGCAGTGTCATTGTTGCATTGCGCGACCTGACGCCGCCGCTCAGTCGGGTCGGCAGCCTCCTTCTGATAATCGTGACTTGGCCGTGCCTGTCTCTGGTCGCCGCATTGCCGCTTGCCCGCATATCCGCGCTGACTTTCGGATCATCGGTCTTTGAATGCCTGTCGGCTTTAACGACCACCGGAATGTCTCTCATTATTGATCTGGATTCCCAGCCCGTGGCTCTGCTGTTCTGGCGTGCCTTGCTACAGTGGTATGGCGGCGCGCTGACGCTTGTGATGATGGTGCTTTTGCTGGCTCCGATGGCGGTCGGCGGGCTGCCCCATCGCCGCATTTCCCTGGTCAGCCGCACCCGCACGCGCTTTGGCGGACGTATTGCCAATCAGGTACGGATTATCCTGGTTGCCTACGTATTTACGACGCTGGCCTGTATGGTCTGGCTGGTTGCATCCGGTGTCGGTCCGGCCGAGGCCGTCTTTCTCGCCCTTTCAACCATATCCACCGGTGGCATGACGCCGCGCGACGGGCCGCTTGACAGTTACATTCCGATGTTCGGGCAAATTGGCCTGATTGTCTTCATGATCCTCGGCGCGACCAGCATTCTGTGGCAGGGCATGATCTTGCGCCGCGATGGTCATCAGCTGCTGCGCCACCGTGAGAGCTACGCGGTAATTGGCGCGGCTGTCGCCGTCGGTCTTGTCCTTGCGGAGCTTTATTATCTGGCCGCGGGCAAGGGTCTTGCCAATTTGCCGACCTCTTTGCTCGAAGGCTTGTTTGCTGGAGCCTCGTTGATTTCCACGTCCGGCTTCCATGTCCGTGAGGAGAGTTTTTCCGTCTTGCCGCTGGCCGTATTGTTCTTGTGCGCCCTGGTCGGCGGCGGCGCCATGTCGACCGCCGGTGGTTTGAAAATGTTTCGGATCGGCGTGCTCCTGCGCCAGGCGGAGCGCGAGCTTTCAAAATCGCTTTTCCCCCATGGCGTCAAGACAACGCGCGCCGGGGGCCACGTGTGGATCGACGACGACGTCAGGGGCATTTATGCTATGGTTGTGGCGTCGATATTAGTTCTCGCCTTGACCAGTGCCGGTCTCGCATTGGCCGGGTTGCCATTTGCCCCGGCGATTGCTGCTGCCCTGGCCGCTTTTTCCAATATCGGGCCCCTTTACGGCGCCGGACCTATCGCCGCCGAACCCTGGCCGGCGCTGTCCAGTCTGCCGGCGCATGGTCTTGGGTTCTTGGGGCTTGCGATGGTTGCCGGGCGGATCGAGGTTCTGGCCTTGTTCGGCATCCTGAACATTGCATATTGGCGCAATCGCTGATTTGAGAGTGAAACGTCATGTCGCGGATTGCCTATGTAAACGGACGCTATCTTCGCCATGGAGATGCCAGTGTTCATGTCGAGGACCGCGGCTATCAGTTCGCCGACGGGGTCTATGAGGTTTGCGAAATCTGGAATGGCATGATCGTTGATGAGCGCATGCATCTGGACCGGCTGGAGCGCTCATTGCGCGAAATGGCGATCGAAATGCCGGTGGCGCGCGACGCCCTGAAAATCATCTTGCGTGAAATCATAGCCCGCAACCGGATCGGCGACGGCCTTGTCTATCTGCAGATCACCAGGGGCGTGGCAAAACGCGATCATGTCTTCCCGCCACCCGACACGCCGCCGGCACTCGTTGTTACCGCCAGGAGGACGTCGCGGGCTGCCAGCGACAAACTGGCGGAGGAGGGCGTTTCGGTCATCACCATGCCGGACAACCGCTGGGACCGTGTCGACATCAAGACCGTTTCGCTGTTGCCCAATGCGATCGCCCGGCAAAAGGCGAGGGAAGTTGGGGCAAAGGAAGCCTGGTTCATCGATGCCGATGGCTTCGTCACCGAGGGTGCGGCAACGACCGCCTGGATCGTGACCAAGGACGGGACGCTTGTGACCCGGCCGGACGGAACCGGCATCCTGCCGGGCATCACGCGGCGAACCGCCGCAGTGGTTGCGGAAAGACAGGACCTGACTGTTGAAGAGCGCAAATTCACCGCAGACGAAGCCCTTGCAGCGCGCGAGGCCTTCATGACGGCGGCAAGCACCGTGGTGATGCCAATCGTTGAAATCGACGGCAGGCCGGTTGCCAATGGCAGGCCGGGATCAATCGCAACCGCCTTGCGGGCGGCGTTTCATGACGTTGCGGAACTGTCATAGAGTCTTCGCCTGATTGCGATATCCCCAAGTCGTTCATATGTGTGGGGTGACAGCTGCTTGCCAAAGAGGTTAGCTAGGATTATCGATAAAAACCGATAACAAAGGCCGAACTCCCAAATGGCTGATAAATCACAAAATTTGCAGGACACATTCCTGAATCATGTACGGAAAGCGAAAATTCCTCTCACGATTTTTCTTGTGAACGGGGTGAAATTGCAGGGAATTGTCACCTGGTTTGATAATTTCTGCCTTTTGCTCCGGCGCGACGGACATTCGCAGCTTGTCTACAAGCATGCGATTTCCACGGTCATGCCGGGACAGCCCGTCCAACTTTTCGACGGTGGCCCCGACGATGGCACCGAAGAGGCAGGCGAGGCGACAGAAACCTGATTGCGCCATAACCAGCGCGGCCAATACGAGCCGGAAGACAGACTGAAAACCGGTCCGGCCGATCGCGGATCCGCCGGATCGGAAAGGGCTGTCATTTTACTGCCCTCGCTGCGGGCGAAGGCGGGTGGCGAAGCACTGAAGCCTCAGCAGCGTGACGCCGAGACGCGGCGGGGCGAAGCCATCGGGCTGGTCGACGCAATCGGTGTCAACGTCGCCGCGACGATCGACATACCACTTCGCAATGCTGTGCCGGCGACCTTGATCGGCGCCGGCAAGATCGATGAAATCGCCGCTCTGGTGCGGATCAACGAGGCCGGCCTCGTCATAATCGATCATCCGCTGACACCGGTGCAGCAGCGCAATCTGGAAAATGCCTGGTCCGCCAAGGTCCTTGACCGGACCGCACTGATCCTGGAAATTTTCGGCGAGAGGGCGCAAACCAAGGAAGGCCGTCTTCAGGTCGAGCTTGCCCATCTCAATTACCAGAAAAGCCGTCTCGTCAGGTCATGGACCCATCTGGAGCGTCAACGCGGCGGGTTCGGTTTTCTCGGCGGTCCCGGCGAAACACAGATCGAGGCCGACCGGCGGCAAATTCAGGCCCGGATCAAGAAGATCGAGAAGGCGCTCGCCGGTGTCCGCAACATGCGCCAGGTTCACCGGGCAAAGCGCAAGCGCGTGCCGCAGCCGGTCGTCGCCCTGGTCGGCTACACCAATGCCGGCAAGTCGACCCTGTTCAACCACATGACCGGCGAGGGCGTGCTGGCAAAGGACATGCTGTTTGCAACGCTGGACCCGACATTGCGGCGGGTATCGTTGCCGCATGGCGAGGAGATCATCGTCTCCGATACGGTCGGTTTCATCTCCGACCTGCCGACAACGCTCGTCGCCGCGTTTCACGCCACGCTCGAAGAGGTCGTCGAAGCCGACGTGATCCTGCACATACGCGATATCACGTCGCCGGAAACCGATGCTGAGGCGCGCGATGTTTATGCCGTGCTTGCCGAACTTGGTCTTGAGCCCGCCGCGGACAAACGGATCATCGAGGTCTGGAACAAGATCGACTTGCTTGACGACGATGGCCATAAATCGCTGCTTGCCCGCGCTGCCCGCTCCGATCCGGAGGCGATACCGGTTTCAGCCGTGACGGGTGAGGGGGCCGATCACCTTCTTGCCGCTGTCGAAGAAAAGGTCATGGAGCAGCGCCCGCGCATGACCGTTACCCTTGGTGCCGATGATCTTTCGGGCCTGCCGTGGATTTATGAGAACCTGGAAGTCCTTGAGCGCGACGAAAACGCCGGCGACGGATCGGTGACCATGCTGGTGAGGGTGCCGGAAAAACGCCGCGACGCCTTGACACGCTGGGCGCGCGAGGCCGGGATCACGTTGCGCCAGGCCAGGCGCGCCTGACGCCCGGATCCGAGCGGGCTACTCCATATCCTTGGCAGCCTGCCAATGCGCTTCCATCTCATTGAGCGATGCGGCGTCCAGGCTCTGTCCGCTGGCGCGCAGCCTGTCCTCGATATGGCCGAAACGCCGCCGGAACTTGGCGTTGGTTCGCCGCAACGCCGCTTCCGGTTCGATTTTCAGGTGCCGTGCAAGATTGGCCACCGCAAACAGCAGGTCGCCGATCTCGTCCTCCAGCCGGTCGCGGCTGGCGGGCAATCCGGCAAGCTCGGCTTCGACTTCGCCGAGTTCCTCGCGGATTTTGTCGATCACCGCTACCGTTTCCGGCCAATCGAAGCCGACGCGGGCGGCTTTTTTCTGCAGCTTGAGGGCGGCGAGCAGCGCCGGCAGGGCGACCGGGACGGCGTCGAGAAACCGCTCGTCATCGGCCGCCAGACCTTTGCCGGCGCGGCGTTCGGCGCGTTCGCGGCTTTCCTCGGCCTTTATCGTCTCCCACTGGGCCTTGACCGCATCGGGGGCATCGGCCTGGCCGTCGCCAAAGACATGCGGGTGGCGCCGCACCATCTTGTCGGAAATCGCCGCGGCAACGTCATCGAAGTCGAATGCGTCGGCCTCCGTGGCCATCTGGGCGTGAAACACGACCTGAAGCAGCAGGTCGCCAAGTTCGTCCTTCAAGTCATCGAGATCACCGCGCTCGATGGCATCGGCAACCTCATAGGCTTCCTCGATCGTGTAGGGTGCAATCGTCCCAAAAGATTGCTCCAAGTCCCACGGGCAGCCGGTGACAGGCGCCCTGAGCGCCGCCATGATTTCCAGCAGCCGGTCGATAGGGCGCTCACCAGAATTCATTGCGGCCATCAATTCCTCCTGCCATCGTCATGCCAGCGGTCCGATGCCGTCGCATAGCAGGGATGGGCTGACAACCGGAAGGCGATAGATCTTCACAAGTCAGGTGAGTGGATTCTTCGCGTGTAGGCACTCCGACGAATTTTGCCGGCGGGCTAGAATGGAAATCTGATTTGCGAAGCGCGCCTTGAGCACTGCCTGGGCGCACTGAGGGAGGTGCGCCAGCGCCTGATCAACCCGGAACGGCTGGTCAATATTGATATGCAATAATCGCATAAGATATATTATGGAACATAAATTACAGATATAAATTATCAAGAACACGCGTTATCCCATTGGAATGACAACGAATTTCAACAAACGCCGAACCAGAGGCGTGGCAACAAGCGCCGCTATGAATGCGGCCGGCCAGGAAGGCAGCCAGACTTCGATCCACGGATTCATGGCAAAATCCGCACCGAAATGCAGTGCCGTCGCAATTCCCGTCACAAAGAACGACATCAAGCCTGACAGCAGGAACGCGAACAGCAGCGGCTCCAGCCGCGATGGAACGAATGGCTTAACCAAGGGCTTCATGAATTCGTCTCCACAACCATTCCGTCAAATGCCGGTTCGACCAGATCCGGCAGCGACCGGCGCAGCGTCTCATAGTCGAGGTCGACATGCATGTGGGTCAGGATCGCCCGTTTCGGCCCGATCCGGTCAATCCATGCCAGCGCCTCTTCGAGGGAAAAATGGCTCGGATGCGGCTTGTGGCGTAAAGCATCAACGATCCACACATCGAGGTCCTGCAGCGCTGCTACAGCGTCGTCGGGCAGCCCGTTGACGTCGGGGCAATAGGCCAGATTGCCGATCCGGAACCCGAGCGAGTGAATGCTGCCATGGTTTTGCAGGACGGGTAATGCGGTGAGGGCGCCCCCTGCCCCGCTGATCGTCACGCTTTCGCCAGCCACAATGTCATTGCCGTTGAGAATGGGCGGATAATCACCACCCGGCGGCGTTGCAAAGCAGTAGTCGAAACCGCTTTTCAGTCGCGCCATGGTCGATTTGTCGGCATAGATGTCGACGCGCCGCCGCATATTCATCGCAAAGCCACGCAGGTCGTCGATGCCGTGGACATGATCGGCATGGCTGTGGCTGTAAAGCACGGCATCGAGCGAACCGATGCCGGCGCGAAGCACCTGTTCGCGCATGTCCGGGCTGGTGTCGATGAGAATACGGGTCGGCTCGTCGCCCGTGCCGAATTGCTCGGCAAGCAGGGAACAGCGCGTCCGCCGGTTTTTCGGGTTGTTGGGGTCGCAGGCGCCCCAGTCGCCGCCGATCCGTGGCACGCCGGTCGACGTTCCGCAGCCAAGGATGGTGAATCGCAACCGGTTCGCCATTGCCCGGAGCCTTACGGTCGCGGCACTTTTGAAAACAGGCGAAAGAAATTCTCGCTGGTCTGCTCGGCGATCGCCTCGAGCGATACGCCGCGGGTCTCGGCCAGAACCGCCGCGGTGTGCGCCACGAAGGCCGGCTCGTTGCGTTTTCCGCGATGCGGCGTCGGCGCCAGGTAAGGCGCATCGGTTTCAACCAGGATCCGGTCGGCCGGAAGATCGCTGGCTATGGCCCTCAGTTCATCGGACTTTTTGAATGTCAGGATGCCGGAAAACGACACGTAATGGCCAAGCGCGATGCCTGTTTCAGCCAGGCCCTTTCCGGATGAAAAACAGTGCAGAACGGCCGGAAAGGTGCCCCTTTCGCTCTC
Organism: uncultured Afifella sp.; assembly: GCA_945787495.1. Lineage (GTDB taxonomy): Bacteria > Pseudomonadota > Alphaproteobacteria > Rhizobiales > Afifellaceae > CALZIL01. The sequence goes on from CALZIL010000063.1 coordinate 23,073, forward strand.
CTCGCGCAGGATTGCCGCCATATCCGCGTCGGCATCGCGGGCATGGATCACCAGCGGCAGCAGCCCGGTCATCCGCGCCGCCGCGATATGGGTTCTGAGACCTTGCGCCTGCGCTTCGCGCGGGGCGTTGTCGTAAAAATAGTCCAGCCCCGCCTCGCCGATCGCCACGACCTTGCGATGCTCGCTGAGGGCAACCAGCCGCTCGGCCGTGACGTCCAGTTCTTCATCGGCGTTGTGCGGATGCGTGCCGACGGAGCAAAAAACCGGATCGAAGCGATCGGCGATCGCCAGAACTCGGTCAAAATTGTGCACCCGCGTCGAAATGGTCACCAGGCGTTCAACACCGGCATCGGCAGCCCGCTGCACGACGGCGTCGAGTTCCTCGGCGAAATCGGGAAAATCGAGATGACAGTGGCTGTCGACCAGCATCACGCCGCTCCCGCTTCCTCTGCGTCAGCCTCGGCCCCTGACTCGGCTTCCACATAGCGCGGAAACACTGGCTGCGGTTTCGGCAGCGCTGCGCCGGCTGCAAGCCGTCCGATCGGGCCGAGCGACGCAAAGGTGCGGTCCGGTTCCGCCACAACCAGAAGATCGAGCAACGTGGCGGACGCTGCCGGCATCACCGGTTGCGTTAAAATGGCGATCTGCCGGATGACCTCTGCCGTCACATAAAGCACCGTTGCCATGCGCGCCGGATCGGACTTGCGCAGCACCCAGGGTTCCTGCGCCGCGAAATACCGGTTGGTGTCGCCAACCGCCTTCCAGATCGTCGCCAGCACCGTATGCAGCGCCTGCTGGTCCATGGCGGTGCGGCACTGTTCGATCAGGCCGTCGGCGGTCTCCAAAAGGGCCTGGTCGTTCGAAGTGAAGGCACCGGGCTCAGGAATCACGCCGCCGGCATATTTGCCGATCATCGACAAGGAGCGCTGCGCCAGATTGCCCAGATCATTGGCCAAATCGGCGTTGATCCGGCCGACGATCGCCTCATGATTGTAGGAGCCGTCCTGGCCGAACGACACTTCGCGCAGGAAAAAATAGCGCATGGCATCGACGCCATAGTGCTCCGCCATGATGAAGGGATCGACGACATTGCCGGTCGATTTCGACATCTTCTCGCCGCGGTTGAACAGGAAGCCGTGACCGAATACGCGCCTGGGCGGTTCAACGCCGGCCGACATCAGGAATGCCGGCCAGTAGACGGCGTGGAAGCGGACGATGTCCTTGCCGATGATGTGCAAGTCAGCCGGCCAGAACCGCCAAAGCGGATCGCCGTCGTCGGGAAAGCCGACGCCGGTGATGTAATTGGTCAGCGCATCGACCCAGACATACATGACGTGATCCGGATCGCCCGGCACCGGTACGCCCCAGTTAAACGTCGTGCGCGATATGGAAAGGTCCCTCAGCCCGCTTTTGACGAAGCTGATGACCTCGTTGCGCCGCTCTGCCGGCCCGATGAACTCCGGGTGCGCCTCGTAATGGGCAAGCAGGCGGTCCTGAAAGCCGGAGAGCCGGAAGAAATAGCTCTCCTCCTCGACCCAATCCACCGGCGTGCCCTGCGGCCCGACGCGCACGCCGTCGGTGTTCAGCGTCGTTTCGCTTTCCGCGTAATAGGCTTCATCACGCACCGAATACCAGCCGGCATAGACGTCCTTGTAGATGTCGCCGGCCGCTTCCATCCGCCGCCAGATCTCCTGGCTGGCACGAAAGTGGCGTTCCTCACGGGTGCTGATGAAATCGTCAATGGAGCAGTTGAGCACCCGCGCCATGTCCTCAAAAAGCGGCGTGTTGCGGTCGGCCAGCTCGGCGGCGCTGATTCCCTCATCGCGCGCCGTCTGCAGCATCTTGATGCCGTGCTCGTCGCTGCCGGTCAGAAAATAGACATCGTGGCCGTCGAGCCGCATGAAGCGTGCGATCGCATCCGTCGCGATGATTTCATAGGCGTGGCCGATATGCGGTTTTCCGTTCGGATAGGAAATCGCCGTCGTGATGTAAAAGGTCCGCTTGTCGCTCATGACATATCCTGCAATCGGCGTCCGGCAGATCGACCCAGCAGATCAGGCCGCGGCCGGCGGTCGCCGGTTCGCTCCCGGGCTGACAGCAGCGGCATGGCGTTCCAGAAGGTCAAGAACAAAGGCCTTCCGGTCGAGATTGTAGATATCCACGTCGCTGGCTGAACGGGCGGCCTTTTCCCACAGCTCCGCCCAGGTGACAAGCGGCAACAGCGGTGGTTCATGGCCGCTGCCCGGCTCGGCTTGCCCTTTGACACGCCGGTGCAGATAACCGGCATAAAGGTCGAGCAATTGGCCAAGTGTCTCGCCGCGCGGATCGGCGCATTTGTCGGCGAGAGAATGGAACGCCAGCGGGTCGCATGTTTTCAGGCCATTGATGAGCTCGCCATAGAGAGCCTCGGAATTTTGACCGTTGTGTTCCAGCGCCCGTCTCGGGCTTCCCTCGGCAAGAGCCGTTATCAATCGGCCCTTGTCCTGATCGCCCGGCGAAAAGTCCGTATCAAGATGAGCGAGCGCTGCGCTCAGGTCGCTCATCCCAAGCGGGCGAAGCGGCAGTGTCCGGCAGCGCGACCGGATGGTCGCCAGCAGACGGCCCGGTGTTTGCGATACCAGCACGAACACTGTCCGGACCGGCGGCTCTTCAAGGGCCTTCAGCAGTGCATTGGCGGCACTGCGGTTCATTTCGTCGGCCGGGTCGACAATAATGATGCGCCAACCGCCCTCGCCCGCGGTCGTGCCCAGAAACGGCACGATCCGGCGCACCGTGTCGACAGAGATTTCGGTCCGGTACCGCTTGGTCTTCTCGTCCCACGGCCGCTGCAGGTGAAGAATATTGGGATGAATGCCATGGGCGATCTTGCCGATCAGCCCTTGCGGCGCATCGACGCCGAGATCATCTGCCGTAGCGAGGCTTCCGCGCGCCGGATCGGGATTTGCCAGAATGAAGCGGGCAATCCGGAAGGCCAGCGTTGCTTTGCCGATGCCTTCCGGTCCGGTGATCAGCCAGGCATGGTGCATGCGCCCGGACCGGTAGGCGTTGAGCACGACCCGTTCTGCCGCCTCGTGTCCGAACAGCCGCAGATTTTCACGCGGCAGGGCTATGCCGGGAATCTGGTCCGGCGGCGTCAGCGAATCCGGGGATTTCGGCGATCGGGCCATGACTTCTCAGCCCGCGTCCGGCAGATAAGCACCAAGCCGAGCCCTGACGGAGTCCTGAACGGCTTTTGCCACCTTGTCCGGTGTACCCGAAGCATCGATGACAACGCACCGTTCCGCTTCGACCCGGGCAATGTCGAGGAATCTCTGCCGCCGGGCTTCCTGGATCGCAATATCATCGGCTTCAAAGCGATCGACCGGCCCGGATCTGGATTGCGCGCGGTAGAGGCCCACCACCGCCGGAAGATCAAGGATCAAGGTCAGATCGGGCCGGTCGGCGCCGATCGCCAGATTTTCAAGCCGATTAATCTCTTCCGGGTCAACCCCGCTAGCGCCCTGATAGGCGCGGGTGGAATCGATGAACCGGTCGCAGATAACCCAGGCGCCACCTTCAAGGGTCGGCCTGATCGTCTCGTTCATATGGTCGGCCCGTGCAACCGCGAAAAACAGCGCCTCGGCCTCTGCCCCAAACGGCGCGACCAGACCTGACAGAAGCAGCTCGCGCAGCACTTCTGCCCGCGGGCTTCCGCCCGGTTCGCGGGTTTGAACGGCTTCAACGCTCAGTTCGGCCAGCCAGTCGGCGAGCAGGCCGGACTGGGTCGATTTGCCGGCGCCCTCGCCGCCCTCAAGCGTGATGAACCGTCCGCGGGTCACAGCCAGCCGAGCAGCAGCTCTTTGAGCGCGCCGAGCGCACGCTGGTGGAGTTCGCCTTCGCCAACCGATTCAGCGGTGTAAAGCGGCGTTTCCTGAATCAGCCGATCACCCTGCCAGACCTTCAGGACCCCAACACGTAGCCCTTCCTTGACGGGCGCCTCAATTGGCCCCTGATAAACGGCGCGCGCCTTCAACGGATCGCGATTGGTTCGCGCCACCAGAACGTGCAGCGGCCCATCGGCGCGCAGAGCGACACGGCCTTTCTCGCCGCCAAAGACCGACGCCTCGGCAACTGTTTCGTCGGCCCCAAATATGGTGACCTGGCGAAACGAGCGGAAACCCCATTCCAACAGTTTCCGCGCCTCGCCGGCTCGTTCACGCGGGGTTTTGAGACCGTTGACCACCACAATCAGCCGTTGGTCGTTGGATATTGCCGATGCGGCAAGGCCGTAGCCCGATTCTTCCGTGTAGCCGGTTTTCAGGCCGTCGGCGCCGATCCCGGCATTGAGAAGCGGATTGCGGTTGCGTTGCAGGATGTTGTTCCAGGTAAAATCCGGCTCGGCAAAAATCTTATAAAGGTCAGGGAAATTGCGCACGATGTGACGCGCCAGAATGGCCAGGTCCCGCGCGGTCACCCGTTGATCTGGATCCGGCAATCCCGTCGCATTGCGGAACGTCGAGCCGGTCAGTCCGATGTCGCTAACATGGTCGTTGAGAAGATCGGAAAACGCGATTTCCGACCCGGCAATACCTTCGGCAATGGCGATCGAGGCATCGTTGCCGGACTGGACGATAACTCCGCGGAGGAGGTCGCCCAGCGATACCCGCGAATCCAGCACCGCAAACATCGTCGATCCGCCCGATGCCGCGCCGCCGCGCCGCCAGGCATTTTCCGATATGACGAATTCGTCGGTCAGCGACATACGCCCTTCGGCGATCGCGGTGAAGACGTAGTCGACGAGCCCCAGCTTTGCCATGGACGCCGGCGCCATCAATTCATCGGCGTTCTTTTCAAAAAGCACCGTGCCGCTGCTGGCATCCATGAGGATTGCGAACGGCGAGCTTGTGTCGAAAACCTGCGCCCGTGCTGGTGGCGATCCAGGTAGCAGCAATACGCAGGCAAGCAGCACCAACAGACGTAACGATATCCGGATGATGTCCATGAATCCCGGCATGCGGTTTTGCGCCCCTTCACCCGGACATAAAACCCGGACGAACGGCGAAATCAACCGGGAGCGTCAGTTACGGTTAGAATCCCCGGATTAGAGCAGCAGATCGCGGGCAAATTCAGGTCAATTTTGGCGAATCAGTCGATCAAACGGTCGATGGCGGCGAATGCAGCGTTGCCGGGGCGTTCAGCGGCATAGGACCGGCGGACGAATTGACCACTGGACAGCGGCGTTGCGGTATCGAAACCAGCCTGCCTTATCGGCATGCGCCCGAACCGCCGCGACGCGGTCTTCGCGCCATGACCATCTGTCAGTGCCAGATAAGGATCAAACGGCGTTCCCGATGTCAGGATTTCGGCGCTGACCTGTTCGCCCCGACTACGTGGCGGCTGCGCATAGGCAGCAACGATCCGTTTGCTGCCGGAGGTCACGGCCGGGACGTCCGGGCCATTATACGACGCCAGAAGATAGGAACTGTCCTGACCGTCGATCGGCGCCTTGTCGATATATTCGACGCGGACTTTCGCCGTTCCGGAACGAATGAATCCGAGCAATTGCGCCGTCTGCTTTGACAGATCGATCAGCCGGTTATGGGCAAAGGGACCACGGTCGTTGACGCGGACGATGACAGACCTGTCATTGTTCAGGTTGGTGACGCGGGCATAACTGGGCAGCGGCATCGTCGGATGCGCCGCCGTCAGCGAATTCATATCGTAGATCTCACCGTTGGCGGTCAGCCGGCCATGGAAGTCGCGGCCGTACCATGAGGCGGTTCCGACGCGATCATAATCGGGATCGGCTTTCGGGCGGTACCAATTGCCGGCGATCTGGTAGGGCTTGCCGATCTGATAGCGGCCGCCACCCTTGCGCAGCGGCTTCTCAGTCTTGGCCACCGCCACGGCGACGACCGGGCTGGGTGCGACGCCGAGTTTAGGATCAACAGTCGGCGCCTGCGCTACGGGTGCGGTCGTCTGCGTCGCGCAGCCGGCGGCGAGAACGCACAATATTGCGACCGAACATGACCTCACCCGCGTAAAGCCCGATGCGGACCGGCAATTCCTTATCGTCAATGCGTCGCCCCAAATTATCTGTCAGCACCGGACAAATCGCCGAAAACAACCGGTGCCAGTCATCGCGGACCAGCGTTAGCATGCCGCTAAGGATCATGGTTAACGGCGCCTTAGAATTTATTCAAGGGCCAGAAACAGGCCAAAATTGGGCCTGAGTCGCCTTATGCGGCTAAATGACCGCCCTGAGTGCCGCAATCACCCGGTCCGCTTCCCTGTCCGTCAGGTCAGGATAGATGGGCAGGCTCAGGACGTCCCGCGACAATTGCTCGGCGACCGGATGGGAGTCATCCGGCGACACCCATGGCTGGAATGCACCGTGGCGGTGAAGCGGTGTCGGATAGAAAAGTCCGGTCTGAATGCCGGCGTCCGACAAGCCCTTCCGTACCCGATCGCGGTCCGGAACTCTCACGGTGTAGAGCGCCCAGGCCGACCGGTAACCGGCGGCAATATCGGGCGTCGACACCACATCTGCCAGACCCGCCGTATAGTGCTCGGCAATCTGCTGCCGCCGCACCATTTCGTCGGCGAAGACCTCGAACTTCGCCAACAGCACCGCCGCTTGGATTGTATCGAGGCGGCCCGTCATACCGAGCCGCAATGCTTCGTCGCCGGCGCCGCTGCGGCCATGGCTGCGGATCTCCCGCACCGTTTCCGCCAAGGCGTCATCATTGGTCAGCACCGCGCCGCCATCGCCATAGGCGCCGAGCGGCTTGGTCGGATAAAAGCTCACCGCCGAGATCGGCGCCAGCGAGCCGACCGGGCCGGCCGGCGCGGCGCCGCCAAGGCTCTGGGCGGCATCGGCAATAATGTGAAGCCCCTCGCGCGCGGCAATGGCGCCGATTTCCTCATAGTCCGCCGGCAGGCCGTAAAGGTCGACCGGCATGACCGCTTTTGGCTGCAAACGGCCTTCGCTCCGGATATTGGCAATAGCCGTTTCCAGCGCCGCCGGGTCCATGTTGAACGTTGCCGCATCGACATCGACGAAGACCGGCACGGCGCCGACGGAGGCAACCGAACCGGCCGTGGCGGAAAACGTGAATGCCGGCACGAAAACCGCATCGCCGGGCCCGACGCCGAGCGCCATCAGCGCCATGATCAGGGCATCGCGCCCGCTGGAGACGCCGATCGCGTGCGGCACGCCGCAATAGTCGGCAAGCTCGGCCTCCAGCGCCGCCACTTCCGGGCCGAGGACGAACTGGCCGTGATCGAGAACCCGGTCCATCCCTGCCCTGAGCGTGGCTTCGATACGGGCACGCTGCCGGTCAAGCGCATAAAGCGTCACCGGTGCGAGGTCGTCTTGCGGCGATACGGCCGGGCTTGGCATGGGTACGGTCACGGTCATTCCTGTTGGCTAGTGCTTGCAAGCGAGGATTCAACCCGGCTGCGGTGTGTTCTGAGGCTGTCATTGATCAGATTGGCGACGCGCAGCGCCTCCTTGCCGGCATGGCCGTCGACGATCGGCGTCCGGCCGCTGCTGATGCAATCAAGGAACTCGGCGATCTCGTTGCCCAGGCTGTCCTCCTGCGGCAGGTCGGCGGCGCGATGCTCGATCGCCGCCAGGCCTTGCGTTGCCGGGTCGCCGCGCTTGATGAAATGCGCCAGCCGCGAGCGGGTGAAATCGCAGACCAGATAGCTGTCGGGCTGGAAGACCCGCATGACGCGCTCGGTCTTGCCGCTGATTCGGCTCGCCGTGACATTGGCGACGCATCCGCTTTTGAAAATGATGCGCGCATTGGCCATGTCCTCGGTCGGATTGAGGATCGGCGCGCCGACCGCGTGAACGCTTTCGACCGGGTCGTTGACCAGCCCCATGATGATGTCGATGTCGTGGATCATCAGATCGAAGACGACATCCACCTCCCCTGCCCGCCCAGTCCACATCGAAATCCGGTGGCTTTCAATATAGAGCGGTCGCGTGATCTCCTTGACCAGCGCCTTGTAGGCGGCGGAGAAGCGCTCGATATGTCCGACCTGCAGGATCCGGTCCGCCGCCTCGGCCTGTTTCACCAGCGCTTCGGCGCTGGCGACATCGTCGGTGATCGGCTTTTCCACCAGCACATGCACGCCGTTGCCAAGCATTTCGCCGGCTACGGCGAAATGCGCCGGCGTGGAGACCGCGACACTGGCCGCCGCGATCCGGCCGTTCAGGGCGGTGTGATCGGTGAGCGCCTCTTCGGCGCCGAATTCGTCCGCCACGGCGCGGGCCCGCGCCAGATCCTGATCGACCACGGCGACAAGCCGGGCATCGGGATTGGCGGCGTAGTGTTTGGCGTGGAAGCGGCCAAAATAGCCTGCGCCAATAACGGCCACTGGAATGGGAGATCGCATTGCAATTTCGCTTGCAGGATGTGTTGACCGGGCGATGTTCGGTTCCACCCGCGGTCAGGTTGCGTCCCTATAGCACCGACCCGCCGCAATAAGAAACAGTCCTTACGTTACGGGAACGGCAGATCGCCGCAGGCGATCAAGACGCCCGCCGGCTTCTGATCAGGCGGGCTTGTCGGTCGATTGCCGTTGATGATACGACCCGCCAACCGAAGCTTTGACAGACAGGCTCGTTCGCACCGCTTCGCCTGATCTGTTGAACGGCCTTGAATGGATGGGTGGCCGAGTGGTTGAAGGCACCGGTCTTGAAAACCGGCAGGCGGGAGACCGTCTCGTTGGTTCGAATCCCACCCCATCCGCCAATCTGTCCGGATAACAGTTCGCCATCACCCGAGGCGATTAAAACCTCTTGGGCGGCAGTTCGGCTCAGTCTGCGTTAAGCAGCAAATCCTCTCGCGGTGTATCGAATTGCCGGCGCGAAAAAGTTTTGAATGCGACCACTAGCGGACGCAAGACGCCGCTGCCACGCATGTCGATTTGGTGCCGTAGCGGACTTGGAGAGAGGCTTTGGCATTGTTAGAATGATTGAACGGTGCAACACCGTGTAATCATTGGAAAATGCTGGTCTTTGGAAGTTTGACTCTCACATTACAGGGGAAATCATTTGGCAACGATCAATATTCAATTCACATTGTTCTCGGCATTTTATTCGCCGCTGATTTCGATGATGTCGGGCGGCTTCCTCAAGTCAGAAGGGCTTGAACCCGATTGGTCCGTTGCACCGCCGGGCGTGTCTGCGATCGCCGCCCTGGAGGACGGCACCGCCGACGTCGTTCAATCGGCATTGAGCCAGGGGTTTACGTCGCTGGCTGAGGGCAAGGATCCGGTGGCTGTGCATTTCGCGCAAATCAATGAAATGGACGGGTTTTTCATTACCGGCCGTGACGCCGATCCGCAGTTTGCATGGAGCAAGCTCGAAGGCTCGGACGTGATTTTGTTTGGCGGCGGTCAGCCTTTGGCGATGTTCAAATATGCCTGTCACAAGGCCGGCATCGACTTTGACAAAATCAACGTTGTCAATGTCGGCGGCGCGGCGGATATGGACGCCGCGTTCCGTTCCGGGCAAGGCCAATATGTCCAGCAGCAAGGCCCGTTCCCGCAGCAATTGGAGGCCGATGGGGTTGGCCATATCGTGGCGCAAGTCGGCCCACAGATCGGACCTTGCGGATTTTCGAGCCTGGCGGCAACGCGCCAATGGCTTGAAACGAACATGGCGAAAGCGTTCATGCGGGCCTACAAAAAGACGCGCGCCTATATGAACGACACGCCGGCTGCCGAGATTGCCAGAGCCGAAAAGGAATATTTCCCCAACATTGATGAAAGCGTCCTAGCGACGTGCAT
>CALZIL010000064.1:0-11862 GCA_945787495.1 uncultured Afifella sp.
AAATCATTGCGCGTCATGCCCCGGACAGGTTTTCGTCGAACAGCGCCACCAATTCGGCGTCGAATCCGGCGCGTGTCTTAGCGACTTCTTCTCGTGTCGCTGCGACAAAGGTCTCTCGCTGGGCGTTGTCGAGCTCATGGATTTCGGTGCCGTCCGCAATCAGTTTTTCGGCGCAGATCCGATCATCGTCATCGGCGAATTGGCGCTGCGCCAGCGTTGCCTGCCGGAGCGCCCGTTCTACGCCACCCTGGATGTCCGCCGGCCACGATTTGAACCGGTCCTTGTTGAACAGGACCATGGCGACGCCCATGAGATGGCGGGTCAATGTGATGTATTTGTGGGTTCTATGAATCCCGAAATTATAGATGTTGGTCAGCGGATTTTCCTGGGCATCGACGGTGCCATCGGCGACAGCCGCCGGCAGATCGCGCACGTCGATTGCACGCGGTTCGAAACCGAGCGAACGGAAAACCCGCTGATGATGTTCGTTGGCAAGAGTGCGGATTTTCAGCCCCATGCAATCGTCCGGCCGCAGGATCGGATGACGTCCGGTTGAGATATGCCGGAAGCCGTTGTCCCAATAATCCAGAACGACAAACCCGGTCCTGGCTTCAACAAGCGCGGCGAGCCGCCTGCCAAGCGAACCGTCAAGAACGGCATAAGCCTTTGCCCTGTCCGGCACGACGAAATGCTGATCGAAAATCCCAAGCTCTGGGACACGATCGGCAAGATAGCTGGAGGAGAAATAGCATCCCTCGATCTCGCCGGTTTCCACCATGGACAGCAGATCGGATGCTTTTCGTCCGCGTTCAACAATGTTGGAGTCAAATGTGAACTTGACCGCATCGCCAAGCTCGCCTGCCAACCTTTCGCCGAATACGTTGCCGGCGCGGGTATGGACCGAGGCGAGCCCCTGATAGCCGCCAAATCGCAGTTCGATCGGCGTCATGAAACCCGCTCTAGCCGCACCTCGTCGGGAACCGGCAGCGGCGGATTGGCGCTGTCGAGAAATTCGACGGTTGTGAACAACAAATCCGTATCGCCGATATTTTCCACGGAATGCACGAAATACTCGCCTTCGCCGAACGTAAAATGCTTCGTCTCGCCCTGATAGTGGGTCACATCGACAACGCGGCCATCATCGTAATAGCCGCGCGCTCGACCCGGATTATGGGCCGTCCAGAAATAATCCAGGACGTGGCGGTGGAACCGGCACCTTTTGCCGACCGGCAGATGCAGATGCCAGACCCGAAGCTTGTCGGTTTCTGAAACGAGGACACTGCCGACGGCACCGTAGAATTTGTCCTTCTCGAACTCATTTTGAAGTTCGGCCGGCCAATCGGCACGTGAAGTCTCACTTGTGTCCGTGTTTCTTTCGTTCTCCTTGAGCATCTTGTCTTCCTGAGGCGGGAGGCCGGATTGTTCCATGTTCAGCTCAATTCGGCCATGAGTTCTTCCGGATCGGCTGGGAGCGCGACCGGCGCTCCGCGCTTTGCCGACAAGTCCATGGCCATCGTCAATAACAGATTGCGGTGACCGTCGGCGGCCGTCGCATGCGGCGTTTCCTGGCCGGCATAGATGCGCTGATACCAGGCATTGGTTTCCTCGCGCATCGGCCCCCAGAGTTGGCTGTTGTAGATGTCTCCGGGCGGATAGCTGGTCAGGAAATCGACATGACGCGGCGCGCCGGGATCGAAGCCTTCCGGCGCATAGCCGGCGCCCTGCGCTGTCTCGGTTGCCAGCACCACGTCACGGTGGGTGTCTTCAATGTCGATGACACCCTTGGTGCCGACGATGCCGATTTCGATACCGTAAACCGCACCGGGCCACACCACCGGCAGAGCCCAGCTGATGTTCATGCTCCAGATCGTTCCGTCATCCATTGTGAAGATGCCGAAGGTCGAATCCTTCGTGCCCCATTCGCCCAAAACCGCGTCGCAGGACTGCGCATAGACCGAGACCGGTGTTTTGCCTTCCATCAGCCACATGCACATGTCGAGGCTGTGGGTGCCCGATACCACCATCGGCGTCAGGTTTGCCCGATCCTGGGTGCGGGCAACGGTGGCGATGGGAACCATGCGGTTCATGAAGGCCCGGGTGACGACCGACGACACCTCGCCGATCTGGCCCGTGACAAGCCGCTCCTTGACGACCAGGAAGCGGCGGCGGAAGCGCTGCGTGTAACCAACAACCGCATCGACGCCTGCCTTTTCGATGGCATCGAAAATGTCGCGCGACTGGCGGGCGTCGGTGGCCAGCGGTTTTTCAATGAACAGGTCGAGACCGCGCTCGACGGCCGCCAGCGTCGGGTCGGTGTGAAAATTTTCGTCTGTCGCGATGATTGCGGCGGTCACTTCGGGCCGGGCGAGCAGTTCGCGGAAATCGGTTGTAAAGAAATCAGCGCCGGTGTCGGTCTTCAGACTTTCTCCCAGATCGGATTTCAGATCGCAAAGTCCGATCCAGCCAACGCCGGGGTAGTCGCGGGCAAATTCGGCGCGGATCCGTCCGATCGTGCCGCAGCCGATGATTGCCAGCCCGATCTCTTTTTTCTGCTTGGTCACTTCAAACCTCCTGTCGATCCCGGCGTTCGCGGCGCACCCGCATGATGCCTTCAATGAATATCAACGCTATGACGAGAAGCAGAAACGTGCCGACATATTGCGACAGCACGTAACCGATCGATTTGTCCTCAAAAATCAAAAGCGCGCGGCGGAAATTTTCATCGGCTAGCGGCGCCAGGATTACCCCAAGGACAATCGGCGCGGTCGGGAACCGGAAGGCGTGAAGGACATAGCCGACAAGCCCGGAGGCAAACATCACCCAGACGTCGAACATGCTGAGCCGCACGGCATAGGCGCCGATGACGCATATTGGAATGATCAGCGGCAGCAGCAGCCCGCGCGGCAGACTGAACAGTTTCACGCACGGTTTGATCAGCATGATTGCCGCGCCATACATCAGGATATTGGCAACGACGAGCGCCGTATAGATGAAATAAATGAGGCCCGGATGATCGATTTCGATGGTTGGCCCGACGACGACGTTTTTCAGCGTCAGGGCCGCGAGCAGCGCCGCAGCGGCGGCGTTTCCGGGAATGCCGAGCGCCAACATCGGCAACATCGACCCGCCAATATTGGCGTTGTTGGCGACTTCCGCGCTGACGATCGCCTCATAAGAACCCTTGCCCCATTTTGCCTTCTCTTCCGGCTTCGCCCGCCGCCGGCCGATATCATAGGCAAGAAATGACGCGACATTTGCGCCCGCGCCCGGAATGGCGCCGATGAGCGTGCCGATGACGCCCGAACGCACCGCCGCTCTGGAGTAGCGCGCCAGCATTTTGAATGATGGAACGACCCGGCCAACCTCCGCCGGTATGGTGTAATGATCGCGCTGCGGCAAAACCCGCAGGACTTCAGCCAGGCCGAACAGCCCGATCAGCACGGCGACGTAATTGATACCGTCCTGCAACTCCAATATTCCGAAGGTGAAGCGCGGAACGCCGTGGATGGAATCGATGCCGACAAAGGCGGCCAGCATGCCGAGCCAGCCGGCAATCCAACCCTTCAGCGGCAGGCTTCCGGCTGCCATCGAACCGCTGACCGAAATCCCGATAAGCGCCAGCAGGAACATCTCCCAGGACCGGAAATGCAGCGCGAATGCCAAAATAAGCGGAATAAAACCAACCAGCAGGATGATGCCGACCCAGTTGCCGATAAACGAGGCGCCGATGGCCATGCCGAGTGCCTGGCCGCCTTCGCCGCGCCGGGCGAGCTGATGACCTTCGATCATTGTCGGGACGGCATCGGGCGTGCCGGGGATGTTGATCATCACCGCGGAAATGGCGCCGCCGAAAACACTGCCCGTATAGACGCCGAGCATGAAGGAGAGCGCTGTATTCTGATCCATGCCGGCGGACAGGCCGATCAGCAGCGCCATCGCCATCGTTGTCGACAGGCCCGGCATTGCACCCCAAACGATGCCGAGTGAGACGCCGGAAAGCGTGATGATGAGAATGTAGGGCGTCAGCGCCTGGAGAATGGAATCCCAGATCATGGGTCAGGCCGAACCGGGCAGGGGGATGGTGAAAACATAACGGAAGACGCCGGCCAATAATGTCACCCAGACGATGGAAACCGCCAAACATGCCCAAAGCGCCTGGCGCCAGAAGACCGAAAGAATGATCGTCAGCGCAATGATCGTCAGAACCTCGAAGGCGCCGTAACCAAGCCGTATGCCGCCAAGCTGGAACGCATATTCAAAGCTTATCACCTGGACGCAGAGCAGATAGGCGCCAATGAGGCAAACAAGCCCCACGGTTCTCAAATGATCCGGTTTTTCGTCGAAGGGTACCGTTGCAATGCGGTTGCGATGGCGCCTCATCGCCATTGACGCGAGGTTGGCAGTCATGGCGCACAGGCTAGCGGCGGTCAAAAACGGCAGCAATCCCGGCGCTGTGGCAAGCGAGCCGGGATTGTCCAGCCGCAGGGATTCAATCATGACCCACAGCGACAACAGGGCAAGGACTGCTGCAGCGAACAGATCTTGGCCCGGTGAAGCAAAACCGGCATTCTCATCCTCGCCGGAAAAATGCTGTCTGTCTGGCATGGCCTGTCTTTGCTTTGCGGGAAAGAGAAAGGCGGCCTAGCCGCCCTTCCAGTGTCGCATATCGTGTCGCTTCAGCCGCGCGGCTTGTAGCCTTCGGGCGGCCACCAGGATTCGAAATCCACCGGTTTGGGCAATCCCAGCTCCGCGGCGGTTTTGACTTTCGCGCCGATCTGATCGGAAAACTTGTTGAACGTATCGGTCGTGATCGTTTCCAGGAGAGCGGCACGCTTGTCGGCCTCCTCGCCGGTGCGGATGTCGGTCTGGAAGAACTTCTTATTGACCATTTCCTGAAACCCGTCGGATTTGGTCGCGGCGACAAAAGCTTCCTTGACCATTTCGAGCACGTCGGTGGGCGTGTCACGCCGCATTATGAAATTGTACGTACCGCCGACCGGGAGGAAGGGCTTGATAGCCGGCACCAGCCCGCCGATGGACGGCAGCACCGTGCCATCATCAAGCTTGATATCCTCGATTCCGGTTTGCTGCAGATTGCGCAGTTTTCCGGCCCGAATGAGTTCGATATGTTCGTGCACGCCGCCGCCGGCGATGTCCACTTCGCCCTGAAGGCCGGCAAGTGTCGCCGGCTTTCCGCCCTTATAGGGCACGTATTTTAGATTGATCCCGGCAAACGACCCGACGATCAGCGCAAGTTCATGCCACAGACCGCCGGTGCCGGAAGTCGATATTGAAACCTTGCCGGGATCGGCCTTTGCCGCGGCGACGACATCATCGAATGTCTTGAACGGTGAATCCACGGGTACCGACCAGCTGGCGAGTGAAGTGGCGGCCTGGAAAAACACCCATTCCTCCCAGGGCACCGTGTCGACATGACCCATCACGCGAACGAATTTGTTGTAGTTGGCGCCGCCCAGGACCGTATATCCGTCTGCAGCCTGTCCGAAGACATACTGGGTTGCCACGCCGCCAACGGCGCCGGGTTTGTTGATGACGTTGATTTTCCAGTTTTTGGCTTTGGCCATTTCATCGGCGAGCTTGCGCATGACCGTGTCGGTGCCGCCGCCGGCACCATACATGACAACCACGGTGATCGGCCGCTCCGGATAACCGGCGGCCAGGGCGCGGCCGGCCGGAATCGTGATGGCCATCGCCGCCATGCTGGCCGCGGTTCCGGTCAGAAACGTCCGGCGTTTCATGGCCGTTGCAACTCTCATCTTGTCTGCCATTTTTCCCTCCACAGCTTTGTTGATTTATTGATTTCCGGGCCAGCAGGCCCGGCACCTGTAAATTCTGCTCCGTTTTGCGGCCTGTTCCCGGCTCGATCGTCAATCCAGTCAGTTTTATACAAGCTCGGATCGCCGATTTCGATGCGGAATTGGCGAGCCCGTGATCATAAGTGGGTATGGAATGTATAATCGTTCTTGATCGCCGCCGCCGTCAAATTGTTTTACCACCGACATTGATGGGGGATTCTTCAACCAACGCTCAATTCGGTCATCGGGTGCTTCTTCGCGCCGATTGAACGTCAATTCTGTATCGACAACTTAACTCATTTGTCGGATCGCGTTGTGTTTGTATTGTGCCGGGTGGAAGGAAAATATATGTACTATCAAATATTTACCGTTATTGCTCCAATATTCTTGATCACGATCATTGGATATTTATTCGGTCGATCGAGTCTGTATGTTGATTCAAAAACAATAAGTTCTCTCGTCTTGCTTGTTGCGACGCCGTCACTGGTGTTTTCAACGTTGACATCCCTGGAAATCGATGTGGCCACGCTCCTCAAGATGGCGCTTTCGGCCGCCCTTTGTGTTGCACTTGCGACAATTGCCGGCCTTCTGATCTTGCGCGCACTGGGATTGTCGTATCGTACGTTCCTGCCCTGTCTGATCATGCCCAATTCGGGCAATATCGGCCTGCCGCTTGTCTTGCTGGCATTCGGTGAAAAGGGCCTGGCGCTCGGCATATCGTTTTTTTTCGTGATTGCCCTGCTGCAATACACTCTTGGTATTGCGATTGCGTCTGGCGAGTATCGGCTTCGCGATCTCGCGCGTCAGCCGCTGATCTACTCCGTAATCCTGGCTGCGGTCGTATTGCTGACCAAAGTCAAGGTGCCGGTGATTATCGCAACAACGACCCAATTGCTCGGCGGCATGATGATTCCGGCCATGCTGATCCTGCTGGGAACCTCTCTGGCGCGGCTGAGCGTGTCTGATCTTCGCCAGGCAATTATCGTTGCTGTAGCCCGATTGGGGGTCGGAATTTCAACCGGTCTGGCGGTTATCGGACTGATTTCACTGTCCGGTATTGAGGCTGGCGCCGTCTTCCTTCTGGCATCGATGCCGACGGCCATCGTCAATTATGTGTTTGCCGAGCGATACCGGCCTGACTCGCAACAGGTCGCCGGCGCCATTGTGGTGTCCACCATTTTGACGTTTGCGGTTCTGCCGGTGATCATATGGGCATCATACCGGATCGCCGGCATCACCCCATAATCGCGGCTTTTGGATCTCCAATCATTGTGAGTTTTCATTGTGGCTGCGAAAAACATGTTATAGGCATTATCAGCCAGTTTAATCGGCTGAACTAATTCGCATCAGAAAATTTGATTTACATGAAGCTTCGTCAACTTCAGTTCCTCGTCGCTGTCTATGAAGATCGATCGTTTACCGCGGCAGCGCGCCGGTCGAATGCAACGCAATCCGGCCTGAGCATGCAGATCAAGGATCTGGAGGAACGGCTCGGCGTCCGGCTGTTTGACCGGTCTTCGACCGGCGTTATACCGACAAGCGCCGGCGAAAGACTGTATCGGCGGGCGACGCAGATTTTACGCCAAGTGAGCGCGATCCAGAATGATTTAGAGGCACATTCCTGCGACGTCAGCGGCACGGTTCACGTCGGCATGATGCCGACATTCACCCGGGCGGTATTGGCTCCCGTTCTTGATCGGTTTGCGCGGCAATATCCGCACTTGGAGGTCAAGGTGACGGAGGCTTACAGCGCGGTCCTCAGCGGTGAAGTGGCCAGCGGCAATCTCGATTTTGCCATTGTGCCGCCGGGCCGGGATATTGCCGGTATCCGCGCCGAACATCTGGATACCGATGTCGAGGTTTTCGTGACATCCCCTGACACCGCCCGGAGGCATCTGGAGCCGATTGATCTGAGCAAATGCGAGCCGCTCAAACTGGCTTTGCCGGGCCCCAGCAATGCCCGGCGAGAAAAGATCGATACCTATTTGAAGACATACGGCATCCCGATCGACACCATCATGGAACTCGACGCAATGATGGCGACGCTCGATCTGGTCTCCCGTAGCGACTGGACGACCATTCTGCCTGGATGCCTGTGTCTTCCCGATATCGATCAGCCGAAAAGAAAGCTGCATCCGATCGTTCGTCCACCGCTTGCCGTGGATTATATCCTGATTGAGCCCGTGTCGCAGATCCTATCGCCGGCGGCACAGCTTTTCAGCGATGAGATCAAGAGCCAAATTCACAAGATTTGTGCAATTTGCCGTAACAATCTAGGCGCAGTCAGTTTCGCGGCGGCGGAACTGGAGGACGCCTGACACATCATTGTGGCCGTCGCTAAGGCAGAATGATTGATGACCCCGACGTCGAGCCGCTTTCCAATTCCCGGTGTGCAGCGACGATATCAGACATCTGATAGGTCTGGTTGATATTAGCCTTCAGAACATTGTCCTTGATCAGACGGAACACCTGCCCTGCGGACGCCAGCAGGTCTTCGCGACTGGCGACATAGGTTGCGAGGGTCGGCCGGCAAAAATACAGCGACCCTTTTTTCTGCAGCAGGCTCGGAGGAACCGGCAGTGCTTCACCCGTTGTCGATCCAAAGGACATGAAATAGCCGCGCGGCGCCAGGGACTCGATCGACGCATCGAATGTCGCTTTTCCGACAGAATCGAAAACAACGGGAACGCCAACGCCATCGGTCAATTGGCGAACTTTTTCGGCGATATCCTCACGGGTCCGGTCGATGGCGTCCGAATAGCCATTTTCCAGGATCCGCCGACAATTTTCCTCACCCGATGTGACGCCGATCATCCGCGCGCCAAGATGTTCGCCCCATTGTCCCGCGAGCAGTCCGACGCCTCCCGACGCCGCATAGAACAGTACATCCTCGCCGGATTTGACCGTGTAGGCGCGGTTCAGCAGATACTCGACCGTCATGCCCTTCATGAGCACGGCGGCCGCTGTTTGGTCGCTGACGCCATCAGGGATCGGGACCAGACGGTCGGTCGAGACAATGCGGTGCTTGGCGTAAGCGCCGAGCAGGCCGCCTCCGTAGGCGACGCGATCATCGACCTGAATACCGGTTACGCCGTCGCCGATTTCGATAACACGGCCCGCCGCTTCCAGCCCAAGGCCGCTTGGCAGATCCAGAGGATAGTGGCCGGAGCGCTGATAGACGTCCATGTAATTGAGCCCAATTGCTGTCTGTTCGAGCAGGACTTCACCGGGGCCGGGCGAACCAATCTCCATATCCGTCACTGACATGACGTCGGCAGCGCCCTGTTCTGAAATGACAACGGCTTGGGTTTTCATGTCGTGTTTCCTGACGAAGTTATTTCACTGGGACCGGATGCGCGTGGCGGCCGAGGCGGAATTTTCTCTACACGAGATCGTTGCCATCGCAAATCGACCCCGGCACCGTGCAGAACGTCACGGCAAGGCCTGTGCGCGTCGCCATCAGAACTTTTGATGCTTCGCAGCAGATAATTTTATTGCCGAGCGAAGATTGCGGTAGCTAGTGTGTCTTGTCCTGGCGCATGGCGGCGCCGGACATTCGTTTGTGAGTGCCCTACAACAAGGCGGAGTGATCATGGGAGCGAATTTTGGACTGCTCGGCATGGATTGGCAGCAGCGGGTCAATTGGGACCGCCTGCGCAAATACCGGCTGGAGCGTGCGCGCGAGAAGATGAAGGCCAACGGCCTTGGCGCGATGCTGTGTATGTATGATGAAAATGTCCGCTATCTGACAGGCACCCTGACGCCGGGCTGGAACCGCCTGAAGCCGGGTCTGCGCTACGCCATGCTGTGCGGCGACGGCCAGCCGGTGCTGTTCGAGCAGGGTGATCTCGGGTTTCAGATCGAGCGCCACTCGCCGTGGTTGCCGAAGGAAAATGTCCGCTACTCCTATGCCTGGATCAAGGGCGCGGCGGGTCCGGCGTCGACGCAGCAGGTCAAGAAGTTCACCAACGCCATCAAAGAGGAAATGCAGCGCCATGGCGTTGCCGGGGAGAAACTCGGCGTCGATTTCATCGACATCAACATGATCAAAATCTTCGAGGAAGAAGGCATCGTCTGGGAAGACGGAATGAGCCCGATGATGCAGGCGCGCGCGGTCAAGAATGTCGACGAGCAGGAATGCATGCGTATCGTCGGCGCCATCGGTGATGCGGCGCACTGGGAGACGATGAAGTTCCTCAAGCCCGGCGTGACCGAAAACCAGGTCACGGCGCACATCATGAAGTTCCTCTACGACATTCCGGGCATGGAGGACGTGGAGGACGTGATCGTGTCGTCCGGTCCCAATACCTGGCCGAACTGGCGCAATTTTTCCGACCGCATCATCCAGCCCGGCGACATCGTTTTCATGGATCTCGCGGCGCTGACGTGGAACGGCTACAAATCCTGCTACTACCGCACCTATTGCGTCGGCAAGGAGCCGAGCCAGGAGCAGAAGGACACCTATGCCGAGGCACTGGAGTGGCTGTACGATTCGATCGGCGCGGTGAAGGCGGGCACAACGACGCGCGAGATCGCGCTCAAGTGGCCGTCCGCCAAGGACGCCTGGGGTTATGAGGAGGAAGATCAGGCGGCGGCGAATTTGTGGGGTCATGGCCTCGGCCTTGCCCAGTACGATCCGCCGGTGATTTCCCGCATCTGGTCGCTCGACCACCCGGTCGACATCGAAGCGGGCATGACGTTTGCGCTCGAAACCCAGCACGGCAAGCAGTTCCGCTACGGTGTGCGCATCGAGGAAATGCTGATCGTTCACGACGATTCGATCGAGATCGTGTCGAATTTCCCGGTCAAGCAGATCACGGTCGTCGATCCGCTGCCGGGATACGGCGATCACGTGAAATAGTGAAAGCTCGGGGCAGAATAAATGTGCCCCGCCTTGTACCGAGCGTAGGCCAATGAGTGAACTGATCCTTGCGATTTCCGACCCGAGCGCGCTCGATCCCGACCGGGTCGGACCGAAGGCTGCCAATATGGCGGCGCTGACCCATGCCGGGTTCCCGACGCCCGGCGGGTTCTGCGTCACAGCGGATGCCTACCGGCTGCAGGTGCGCGAGGCTGGCCTGGAACAGGCGGCGCTGAGGTTCGGCGATGCCGATGTTGCCGAAAGCCGGCGGATCTCCGTGGAAATGCGCCTTGGACTATACGAGCATCCTGTCTCGCCGCTCATTCTGGAACCGGCCCTGGAGGCGTGGCGGAACCAGCGGCGGGATTCTGACACACTGGGCGTCGTTCGGTCCTCGGCGCTTATTGAGGACAAGGCCGGCGCCAATTTCGCCGGCCAGTTTGAAAGTTTCCTCGGGCTTTCCAGCGAGGAGGAGTTCGTTACCGCCCTGCGCGCCTGTTGGGCCGCGCTATGGACCACGAATGTCCGCCGCTACATGAGCACCAACGCTCTCAGCCCCGGCGATACGGCGATGAGTGTTCTTGTCCAGCCACTCGTCTCGGCGCGCGCTTCGGGTGGCGGCCTCAGCGAGACGGCGGAAGGCGAGATGCTGATCAGCGCCACCTGGGGTCTCGGCACCGCAATCGCACAGGGCGAGGTCGTGCCTGACCGTATCGTTGTCAGCCGCGACTTGGTTGTCCGCGAGGCCCAGGCCGGCCGCAAGCACCATGGCGATCACTGCCATCATGGCGGCGAGTCGCGCCCGCAAGCGGTTCCTGAAGACCTGGTCGGCGAACTTTGTCTGAGCGAAGCGCAATCGCTGGAACTCGGGCGTCACCTTCTCAAGGCCGAACAGATGATGGGCTGTCCGGTGGAGATCGAGTGGGCGATGGATGACGCCGGCATCAAGTTGCTGCAGGCGCGCCCGCTCACCGTGCAAGAAGCAGTGCTGCCCGATGAGATATGGAATGACCGGCCCGGCCTTCGCGGTCATCCGGGCGGCGTTGGCTGGGGCACGGGGCGCGCTGCGGTTATCGAATGCGAGTGCCAGCTGTCGCGGGTCGGACCGGGCGATATTCTGGTTACGCGCGTTGCCGGTCCGGCACTCAGCCACGTCCTGCCGCAGGTGTCCGGCGTTGTCGCCGA
>CALZIL010000064.1:11886-23805 GCA_945787495.1 uncultured Afifella sp.
GATGGCTCGCAGGTCGCCGTCGATGGAATCGCCGGTGTCGTGCGCTGGATGCGATGACGCGGCCCAGGGTCTTTATCACCCAACCGGTTGCGCAAAGCGCGATCGAACGGATCGCGGCCATCGCCGATATCACCGTCAATCCGGATTCCAGCCAGATTCTGCCGAAAGCGCAGCTGATCGAAGCCGTCCGCAACTGTGATATTCTCTTTTGCCTCCTGCATGACACGGTCGACGATGCGGTTATCGCGGCCAATCCGCAGCTGCGCGCCATTGCCTCGCAAGCGATCACACCCGACCGGATCGATCTTAAATCCGCAACGCGGCACGGCATACCGGTGACGGTGGTGCCGCCGATGGTCACCGAGGCCTCCGCCGACATTGCCTTTGCATTGCTGCTTGCCGTTGCGCGGCGGATTGTCGAGGCGACCGCGCTGGTGCGCGAAGGCGGTTTTCCAGGCGCCCAGTCGGCATATCTTCTGGGCAGCGATGTCACCGGCAAGACAATCGGACTGATTGGCGGCAAGGGACGTATCGGCCAGGCGACGGCGCGCCGCGCCCGCGGCTTCGATATGCGCGTGCTCTATTGCGGTCCGCACCAACTGCCGGCGGACGAGGAGAAAGAAATCGGCTTTGAATATTGCGCCTTCGACGATCTGCTTGCGCAGTCCGATTTTGTCTCGTTGCATGCCGCCCTGCTGCCGGAAACCCGCCACCTTGTCGGCGAGCGGGAATTTAAGCGGATGAAGCCAACGGCTTTTTTCATCAACACGGCACGTGGCCCGATTGTCGACGAAGCGGCATTGGCGCGGGCGCTTGAAGCCGGTGAGATCGCCGGTGCCGGTCTTGACGTCTTCGAACACGAACCGGATGTCGAACCGGCGCTTCTCACGATGCCGAACGTCGTCCTGACACCGCATCTGGGCAGCGCCGCGCGCGATGTGCGCGAGCGCATGGCAAACAAGGTGGTCGATAACATTGTCGCGATTATCGAGGGGCGGACACCGCCCAATTGCGCCAATCCGGAGACGCTCGGAGGGCAATTGTCGCAGCCGGCCGACTGAACGATTTTGGCCGCAGAGGACGGCAAAGATAATTGTCGCAATTTTGCGCAACCTTCAGAATTGTGAGACCATCCATCGTCAACACGAATGTTCGATAATGCCGGCCAGGGAAGGTGATTTTGCAGCCATTCGATTACGTTGCTGCCGATAGCGTCGAGAAGGCCGTCAAAATCCTGATCGACAACAGTCCTTCGGCCCGGCCGGTCGCCGGCGCCACCGATGTGCTGAACGATATCCGCCGCGGCCTGGTCGAGCCCCGCATGCTGGTCGATATTTCGGGCATCGCGGAACTGCAGGGCATCGAGATCACCGATCGCGGACTGCGCATCGGCAGCCTGGCCACCCATACCGAGATCATCAAATCGCCGCTGATCAAGGAGCATGCGCCGGCGCTCGCCGATGCCTCGCTGACGGTTGGCGCCGTGCAGACACGCAATATGGGAACCCTCGGCGGCAATCTGGTCTCGGCGGTGCCGTCCCTCGACGGAGCGCCGGTATTGATGGCGCTGGACGCATTGGTGACGATCGCCGGAAGCGCCGGCCGCGAGGAGGTTGCCCTCAGGGAC
Organism: uncultured Afifella sp.; assembly: GCA_945787495.1. GTDB lineage: Bacteria > Pseudomonadota > Alphaproteobacteria > Rhizobiales > Afifellaceae > CALZIL01. The sequence goes on from CALZIL010000064.1 coordinate 13,514, forward strand.
TTCTTCCTCGGGCCGCGCCAGACGGTTCTCGGCACGGATCGGATCTTGGTCGACATGCTCATCCCGAAAGCCAATCTGGGCAAGGCAACCAGCTTTGCCAAATTCGGGCTGCGCAAGGGACAGGCCCTGGCGCTGATCAATGTGGCCGCCAGCCTGCACGTCGATGCGGCCACCGGGCGCGCCGCCCAAACACGGATTGCTCTGGGAGCGGTCGCCCCCAAGCCGATCCACGCCAGCGAGGCGGAGGCTTTCGTCGACGCAAACGCGCCGGGCGAGGAAACGTTTTCGGAGGCCGGCCGGATCGCCGCCACGCAGGCAAGCCCGATCGACGATTTCCGCGCTTCCGCCGCCTACCGAATCGAGTTGATCCAAGTGCTGACGCGCCGCGCCCTGAGCGAGGCATATTCGCAGGCAACGGGCGGACCGGAAGGAAGATAGAGCGATGATTGAGGTCAATATCACCGTCAACGGCGAGGCCAGAACGGCGGAGGTTCCGCCGGAAACGACGCTTCTTACCCTGTTGCGCGATTGGGGACTGACCGGAACCAAGCTGGGCTGCGATGAAGGCGACTGTGGCGCCTGCACCGTGCTTCTGGACGGCATGTCGGTGAATGGTTGCCTGGTCCTGGCCGGCCGGGCCAACGGATGTTCGGTCAGCACCGTGGAGGGCCTGTCGGTCGACGGACGCCTGCATCCCCTACAGGAGGCTTTTGAGCAGCACGCATCGCTGCAATGCGGTTTTTGCGGACCGGGCATACTGATGTCGGCGAAGGAACTTCTCGACGCCAACCCGTCAGCCAGCAAATCGGAAATCCGTATCGCGCTTTCGGGAAATCTCTGCCGCTGTACCGGCTATGTGAAAATCATCGACGCGGTCGCGGAGGCGGGTGCGAAGATGGCGGCCCATGGAGGGCAGAGCAATGGTTGAAAAGGTCAAGGAAGCAACGCGCGATACGGTTTTGGAGACGGCCACCTTGGAGGCGTTGAAAGACATAGACGTCGCGGGCGGTGGCGCCGTCGCCCGGCGCAAAGCGCCACCGCCGGTGCTGAAGCCGGAAGCGCGCCGGCAAACGCCGTCGGTCGGGCAACGGGTTCCGCGGCCGGACAGCCGGCCACACGGAACCGGGGAGACCCTTTATATCGACGACATGACGTTGCCCGGAATGCTGTTCGCCAAGGTGAAACGGAGCGAACATGCTCACGCCCGCATCGTCTCCGTCGATACCAGCGAAGCGGAGGCCATGGCGGGTGTCATGGCGGTGGTCACCGGCCACGACGTGCCGGTCAATTCGTTCGGGCCGTCCTATCAGGACCAGCCGATCCTGGCCGATACCAAAGTCTTCCACATGGGCGACGGCGTTGCCGCCGTGGCGGCGATCAGCGAACAGATCGCCGAACAGGCCGTGGAGAGGATCAAGGTCGTTTATGAGCCGTTGCCGGCCGTGTTCGATCCGCTCGAGGCGATGGATGAGAACGCCCCGAAAATTCACGATCCGGCACCCAACATTTACACCCGCAAGGTCATCAAGAAGGGCGATGTGGAGCAGGCCTTCGCCGAGGCCGATCTGGTGCTGGAGAAGCGGTTTTCCACCCAGATGGTGGAGCACGTGCCCATCGAGCCGCATGCCGCCATCGCGTCGTGGGATTCCAGCGAGCGGCTGACGGTGTGGTCGGCCTTGGGCAGGGTCACTCTGGGCCGAGCTGACCTGGCCCGGACCCTGGACCTGCCGATCAACAGAATCCGTGTGCAGAGCACCTTCGTCGGCGGCAATTTCGGCGGCAAGAACGAGATCACCATGGAGCCCGTTCTGGCGCTTCTGGCCAGGAAGGCCCGGCGTCCGGTCAAAGGCATTTATACCCGTCATGACGAGTTCGTCTCGTCGACGACGCGCCATCCCTTCATCATGGACTACAAGACCGGCGTCACAAAAGCGGGGCGCATCCTTGGGCGCAAGGTGCGGCTGGTGGCCGATGGCGGCGCCTATTGTTCGTGGAGCGAGACGGCGCTCGGCAAGGCGGCAATATTGTCGGCCGGGCCATACGTCGTCGATAATCTGCATGTCGACGCCTATGCCGTCTACACCAACAAGACCATGGCCGGGGCGATGCGCGGTTTCGGCGCGCCGCAGGTCTGTTTCGCCTACGAATCCCAAATGGACGACATCGCCAGGGAACTGGCCATCGACCCGTTGGAAATCCGCCTGCTCAACGCCTTCGACGAGGGCTCGCCAAGCCCGACGGGTCAGGTGCTGGAAAGCGTCGTCGTCAAGAACTCGCTGCTGACGGCCGCCGACCGCTTTGGCTGGAAGGAGCCGGGACAATGATCCGGCGCGGCCGCGGCATTGGCTGCATGTGGTATCCGATCGGCTTCACGGTTGCCGCCAATCCCAGCGCGGCGACGGTGAACGTCAATGAGGACGGCACCGCCATATTGCGCACCGGTACGGTGGAAACTGGGCAGGGGTCGCTGACCGTATTGGGGCAGATCGCGGCGGAGGAACTGGGCCTGGCGCCCGATGACATCCAGGTGGTTTCGGCCGATACCGATACGACGCCGATGGATACCGGCGCCATTGCCAGCCGCACCACCTATGTGACCGGCAACGCCATCCAGCGGGCGGCGGCTGCGGCAAAGGCGATCCTTTTCGAGGCTGCGGCGCCCATGCTCGGCGTCAAGCCGGAGCAGCTGGAGGCCCGTGATCGCAAGATCCAGGTGAAGGGGTTCCCGCAGAAAAACCTGTCCGTCGGCGAGGTGGCGTTCCACAGCCAGATCGTCCTGGGGCGGCCGCCTATCGGCACCGCGTCCTATAACCCGCCAACCGTCGCCATGGATCCGGAGACCGGCCAGGGCAAGCCGTTCAGCACTTACGTCTACGCCACGTCGAGGGTGGCATCGCCATGGGGATCGGTTTTGCCCTGCAGGAAGAAATGTTGTTCGCCGATGACGGATCGCAGATCAATCCGAACCTGACCAACTACATCATGCCGACCAGCCTGGACATGCCGGAGATCGATGTCGACATTGTCGATAGTTACGATCCGACGGGGCCGTTCGGTGCCAAGGGGGTGGGTGAGCCGACCGCGGTGCCAACGGCGGCGGCGATCCTCAATGCCATCCACGACGCTGTCGGCGTGCGCATCACCTCGCTGCCGGCGACGCCGGAGAAAATACTCATGGAACTGCGCCGACAGCGCCCCGAACAGAAACGCCTGACAGATTAGGCTACGGCCGTTAGCTATGGTCCAGAATGATTTTCATCCGGTCGGGTACGTCCGTGGCGAGCATGTCGAGCGCCGTGCCCATCTCGGCAAGCGCCAGACTATGGGTGACCAGCGGTTCCAATTGTAGCTGGCCGCGTTGCAGGAGGTCGATGGATGCAGGGTAGTCCTCGCCCTTGGCGGCGCGCGCATTGATGAAGGCGATCTCCTTGAAATAGAGCTGGTAGAACGGCAGCGTGGCGTCCTGTTCGGTGTAGATGCCGAAGCCCAGGAGCCGTCCGCCGAAGCGGACCAGGTCGATGGCTTCGGCCAGCACCGACAGCTTGCCGACGGACTCAATCACCAGATCGACGCCGCGTCCGTCCGTGGCCTCCATCACCTTGTCCCGCGCCTCATCGCCGGGCGCGACGGTGAGGTCGGCGCCAAGGCTATCCGCCATCTCCCGCTTCCACGGGCTGCGGGTGATGCCGATCACCGGATTGGCGCCACGGGCCTTGGCCAGTTGGGCATGAAGCTGACCGGTCACACCCAGGCCCATGACCGCCACGGCCTCACCGGGAAAGATGGGGACCAGGCGCTGGGCGTGCAGGCAGGTGGTCAGCACCTGGATCAGCGACGCCTCGCGGTGATTGACCGCTTCGGGCAGGGCGTAGATGTTTCCGGCCGGCGCAGCCACGTATTCGGCAAAACCGCCGTCGTGATCGCGCCCCAGCAGCGTGCCATCGGGGCACAGATGCGTCTGGCCGTGTTGGCAATGGAAGCAATGTCCGCAATACAGCACCGGATCGACGACGACGCGCTGGCCCTTCTGATGGCCGGCGCTGCCGTTCCCCTCGACCACATCGCCGATCATCTCGTGGCCCATGATCAAGGGATGATGGACGGGAATGCCGCCGTTGAAAATCTTCAGATCGGTGCCGCAAATGCCGCTGTGGGTGATGCGGACGAGCACCTCCCCGACCTTCGGCGAGGGAGTGGCGACATCGCTCATCTGCAAATCGCAGTCGGCGCGTAAGACCATAGCTTTCATGAGGCTCTGTCCTTCAGCCTGTCATCAGGCGCTCTTCCGGGACCCGTTGGCATATCCGAATCCCATCTTCGCTTGAAACGGTCAACGGCCCAGGCACCGCCCTTTCAACCTTCGCCTTGTTCCGGGTGGGATATTCTGGTGTACTAAAATCGATATTCGGAAGGCAGCCAGCTGTCTGCAGGCCTATGTCAGGCACGAAGCGGCGGCCGGAGTGAAAAACCAAAAAGGGAGGAAAAAATGCAGAACAAGAAACTGGGTTTGACCGCTGCCGCGGTGTCCGGGCTGACGGCCCTCGGACTTGCCGCCGGTCTCGTGCTTGGCTGCGTCGGATATGCCGGCGCTGAAACCATCACCGTCCGCATCGCTTCCGGCCATCCGCCGGGCGTCGTCTATGCCGGCCTGATGAAAGACTATTTCCAGACTGAACTGAAGAAGCGAGTCGAAGAGCGCACCGAACACAAGATAAACTTCGTCGAGGGCTACAGCGGCTCCATCGTCAAGGTCTATGAGGTCTTTGAGGGCGTACGCGACGGCATCGTCGACATCGGCGGTTTCTGTTACTGCTTCGAACCCTCGAACCTGAAGATGCATGCCTTCCAGGTGATGCTGCCGTTCGGCCCGATGGACCCGACGATCAGCCTGAAGGTCGCCCAGGACGTCTACAAAGAGGTCCCCTATCTGACCAACGTGTTTGAGGAGAAGTTCAATCAGAAGCTTTTGGCGCGGATCGCCGACGGCGGCTACAACCTGGGAACATCCTTCGACTGGAACGCGGTCTCCGACCTCAAGGACATCAAGATCGCCGGGGCAGGGCTAAACCTGAACTGGCTGAAATATGCCGGTGTCACCCCGGTTCAGGGTTCGCTCCCGGAGGCCTATACGGGCATGAAGACCCATATCCTATACGGGCATGAAGACCCATATTTACGAGGGCTGGATCATGTTTCCCAGCGCCTGGGTCAACCTCAAGCTCTATGAACCCGGCCCGTTCTATACGCTGATCGGCTTCGGCTCCATCACCTGGCACGGCCTGACCGCCAACATGGATTTCTGGAACAGGCTGCCCAAGGAAGTCCAGGACATCATGGTCGAGGTGGCCGCCGATTACGAGGAACTGACCGGCTCCAACAACAAGGAGCGTTACGGCAAGGACGTCGAAGCCCTCAAGGGCGGTCTCGCCACCGTCAAGGAACTGGGGCCGGATGTCCGGCTGGAATGGGCCAAGTCGCTGAAGGACTGGCCGCAGGCCTACGCTGACGAGCTTGAGAAAGAAGGGCTGCCCGCCAAGCAGGTGCTCAATCTGGTCCTGGAATCGGCCGAAAAGCACGGCTACGAGTGGCCGGTCCGATACGAGATCAAATAGGCGGAAGCGAAGCTGCAATTTTGGAGAACCGGTTGGGGATAATAACTGAATGCCTCAACCGGTTCTTTTTTCGCGGCGAATTACGTTGCCCGCGCCGATCATTTCAGTTGAAGATGTCGTCAATCCACGGCCCCCGGTCCGGTCGGGCACAGCCCGGTCAGAGTCTTGAACGCAGGTCTTCATGTTTTTGATCAAACTTAATGACCGCATCACCAGAATCCTGATGGTTGTCGCTGCCGTCTGGGCGTTCTGTCTGACCTTCATCATCATGTCCGACATCATCGGCAGAGGCGTGTTCAACGCACCCGTTTACGGTGTGCGCGAGATCGTCATGAACTCGATCGTCATCATCGTCTTCCTGCAGGCCGGCTACGCCGTTCGCAGCCGCTCAATGCTGAAGGCCGACTTCATTATTATGCAATTTCCGCCGCTTCTGCGCCGCGTCTTCGCGGCCTTCGGCTACCTGCTGGGCGCGGCTTTTTTCCTGACCATCGTCATCGGCGGTATCGACAACGCCATCTATTCCTGGGTGGCCAACGAATATGAGGGCGAGGGCGCGCTTCGGGTGCCGTCATGGCCGACACGCTGGATGATTCTGTTCGGCGGCGGATTGGCGGCCATCAACTATCTCATCCTGGCCTATCTCGACGTGTTCAGGCCGGACCTTTCGGATTCGGATTCCGATCCGGACGCGCAACTTACGGGCTGACGAGAGCCGACGCGATCATGACGAAAGAACTGGCCCGTGTTTGACGTCAACGTCGCGCTCGTCCTGATCGTCAGTCTGCTGGTCCTGGTCTCGCTGGGCGTTCACATCGCCATTGCTCTGGGGGTCACCAGCGCGCTCGGAATCTACCTGGTCACCGGCAACTTCATAATCGTGCAGAAGATGCTGGCGAATACCGCCTACGAGGCCCTGCGCGCCTATGAATTCGCCGTCATACCCTTGTTCATGCTGATGGGCGAATTCATCAGCAAATCGGGAGCCGTGACCGACGTCTACATGGCCATCAACCGGGGCCTGAGGCGCGTGCCCGGGCGCCTGGCGCTGGCCACCGTGCTGGGCAACGCCATCTTCTCATTTGTCACCGGCGTATCCATCGCGTCCGCCGCGGCGTTTTCGCGCATCGCCTATCCGGAAATGAAAAACCACGGCTATCATCGCGGTTTCGCCCTTGGTGCGGTGGCCGGAAGCAGTTGCCTGGGCATGCTGATCCCGCCCAGCGTCCTGATGATCGTCTGGGGACTGCTGACGGAAAAATCCATCGGCCAGATTTTCGCGGCCGGAGTCCTGCCCGGCATCCTGCTGGCGACGCTTTTTCTGGTCTATGTGCTGGTCATGGCCGTGGTTAAGCCGGATGTGGTCGGCGGCTACCGCGACGCCTTGCCCGATGTCGACGAACCGGTCGAGGTCGACCGGTTTTCGGTCTGGACCAGCGCTATCGGCATTCTGCTGGTGGTCGTATCGGTCCTGGGCGGCATCTGGTTCGGTTTCTTCACGCCGACCGAAGGAGCAGGCGCCGGCGCCTTCATCGGCCTGGTCATGGCCATCGTCAAGGGCATGCGTTGGCGCGGCATGGTGGAAGCGATCATCTCGGTCGGCCGTATCTCGGCGCCCATTCTGCTGTTGCTGATAACGGCGGCGCTCTATTCGCGCACCCTGGCCATGACCGGCGTCACCAACGCCATTCAGGACCTGTTCCTGGGCTCCGGCATGGCGCCATGGATGGTCATCGTGGTGATGGTATCGGTCTGGTTTGCGCTCGGGATGGTCATCGATTCCATCTCCATCATGCTTCTGACCGTGACCATCTTCGAACCTATTGCCGTCAGCATCGGCTACGATCCGATCGCCTTTGCAATCGTCGGCATTATCGCCATCGAGGCAGGGTTGCTGACGCCGCCATTCGGCCTGCTGGTCTACACCGTGAAAGCGGCGATCCAGGGCATCGACGACAGCGTTTCGATCATGCAGATTTTCAAGAGTTCGATGCCCTATTGGATCATCATGCTGATCGGCATGGTGGCCATCGTCGCCTACCCCGAAATCGCCACTTACCTGCCGGATCTGCTGTTCTGATATTGCCAGAATATCAGTCGCGCAGCTGAACCGCTGTCAATCAAGGAGTTGAAGAGATGCCGGCCTACTGGGTTGCCCGATCAAAGATCAACGATCCCGTCGCATACAAGAAATACACCGATCGCGTGCCGGGCATTCTTGCGCAATTCGGCGGCAAGGTGCTTGCGCGCGGCGGCGACTACAAGATCCTTGAAGGGCCGGAAAAGTTCCACCGCTTCGTCGTCATCGAATTTCCTTCAATGGCGGATGCCATCGCCTGTCAGGAATCGGAAGTCTATCAGCAGGCCGCGGCGTTTCGAAAAGATGGCGGCGGTGAAATTGAACTCGTGATCGTCGACGGCATCAACGCGCCTGCTGATCAAGATTGATGACCGAATTCTCTGCGAACTTGACGCTGGCTGAAACGACGTCGGGCGACGGCACAAAACTGGTCTATCGGCGGTGGGGAATGCCCGGCAGCGCTCACCGTGTCGTCCTCATCCATTCGCTAGCCATGGACGGCGCCTTTTGGGGGCCGGTCGCGGCAAGTCTGGCCGGCAAGGCCGAGGTGCTGGCCCTCGATTGTCGCGGTCATGGCGCATCAGGTAAACCGAAGGAGCCCTTTTCGGTTGAACAATTCGCCGACGATGTGGCGGGCGTCATGGATGCGGCCGGCTGGCCTTCGGCGGTGGTCGCCGGCGCTTCGATGGGCGGCTGCGTCGCGCTCGCCTTTGCTGGCCGGTATCCAGAGCGGGTGGACGGCCTCGGGCTTATCGACACGACCGCCTGGTACGGGCCGGATGCGCCTGGCGCCTGGGCCGGACGGGCGCAAAAGGCACTCGATGACGGGATGGCGGCGCTAACCGACTTCCAGAAGACGCGCTGGTTCAGCGACGGTTTCAGGCAGAAGAACCCGGACATCGTCGAAAGCGCCATAGAGGTCTTCCTGGCCAATGATGTCGATGCCTATGCCGCAACCTGCCGGATGCTCGGCGCCTGCGATATGCGCGCTTTGCTGCCGTCGTTCCGGTTTCCAGTGGCGATCATGGTCGGTGAGGAGGACTACGCAACGCCCGTCGCCATGGCCGAAGAGATGCACTGCGCAATTGCTGGTTCGACATTGAAGGTGATTGCGGGCGCGCGCCACTTCACGCCGCTGGAGGTGCCTGAGGTGATTGCCGACGAACTCGCCGCGGTCTTGGAGCGCCCGGCGTGAGGCATTACCCCATCGCCGCGCGATAGAAAGACAGATCGATATATTTTTCGACGTCGCTCAGCGTCGTCCCGGCCTCGCCATATTTTGAGCGAAGCGCCAGAACGGTTTGCATTCCCTCGCGCAGGATAGCGCCTTCGGGCGTGAGGCCCGATCCGGGGTTGAGAAGGCTCGCCATGACGGCATCGACGACGCCGGGCTTGATCGCCGGCATGTTGGCGATAAGCAGCTGCGCGCCGGCCTCGCGGTTCTCAGGAGCAAGCGTCCACGCAAGGCCCTCCAGATAGCCCCGGATGAAGCCATGCAACGCCGGCGGGTTGGCGTGCGCCCAGCTTGGCCGCGCGGCGACGATGCCGCCCTGATAGGCGTCAAACATGTCGGTGCTGCGGTCCAGGACATTGAACCCGGCGTTGCGGGCGATGCTGGTGAAGGGTTCAATCGTCAAGGTGCCGGCATGGGTCCCCGCCTTGACGGCCTCCCAGCGCTGCGGCGTGGCGCCGACCGGAACCATCTGAACATCGTCGCGCGCAAGGCCGGCGCGATCCAGCATCTCGTAGAGGACGAAGGCGAACCCGGTCGAAAGCGCATCGAGGGCAACGCTGGTGCCCTTCAGATCGGCATAGGTCGCAATGTCCGGCGCAACGACGAAACCGAGCTCAATCTGCGTTGCGCCCATGAGAACGTGGAAATCGGCGTCGCCCTCAATTTTCGCCGCGCCCTGGCCCTCGCGATAGGCGACGACATTGTCGAATGCGGTGCAGGCGATGTCGAATTCGCCCGCCGCCAACTTTTCGAACTGAAAAACCGAACTCGGCGTCGTCGTCAGCGCGACATCGAGGCTCTGTTTGCCGAAGAAGCCGTTCTCGATGGCCGCGAAAATCGGCAAATTGGGTGCACCGGGGAAGGCGATGACGCGCAACGCGGTGCGGGCATTCGAAACAGTCATGGAATTTCCTTTGAGCAATCAGCGGGAATTTTTCGATTTCTCGATGGCCTTCCAGATCGTGTGCGCGCTCACCGGCATCGGCAGGTCGCTTATGCCGAAGGGTCTGAGCGCATCGACGATGGCATTGACAACAACGGCAAGGGCAGGGGTCGTGCCACCCTCGCCACCGGCCTTGATGCCAAGCGGGTTGGTTGGCGAGAGCACTTCGGCGATTTCGGTCTGGAACGATGGAAGCATGTCGGCGCGCGGCATGGTGTAGTCCATGATCGAGCCGGTGAGCGGCTGGCCCGTCTCCGGCTCGACATGGATGTGTTCCCACAGCGCCTGGCCGACACCTTGCGCGATGGCGCCGTGGGTCTGGCCGTGAACGATGAGCGGATTGATGCAGCGGCCGACATCGTCGATGCTGGCATAGCGCGTCAGCGTCAGCGCGCCCGTTTCAGGATCGATCTCGACCTCGCA